>CAMZLY010000031.1 GCA_947311825.1 uncultured bacterium | reverse complement strand
TTAGTATACAGGGTATTATATCCGCTGTTTAACCAATTCCAAAAGGCACAAGTTGAAGACTCAAAACCGAATATCACTATTAAAATACGTTACAGCATATAAATGGCATATTGCAGTTACCCTACTATGCACATTTATAACTGTAACCTTCAACCTGCTACTTCCAGTCATAATGCGCTATGGCATTGATGCCCTTACAGAAGGCTCACTAACAAAAAAAGAACTGCTCTTTTATGTGGGGGCATACATGAGTATTGTTCTGTTTTCCCTTATCTTCTCTCGAGGCATGCGTTGGTTTCCGTTACGGTTAAGCGAAAATGTTGCCTTTGATCTGCGACGAGATCTATTTGGACATTTAACCCGTATGGCTCAAGACTTTTTTCAACGTGAGCGTACCGGCGACTTAATGACCCGTATGATTTCCGACATAACCCTAGTCAAAGACTTTATCGGACAGGGACTCCTGCAAGGCATACGTGCAATTACAGTCATCATCATGGGCTCAATCAGCATGTACATAACTAGCCCAAGACTAGCTGGCGTAATGGCACTATTATTTCCATGCATGCTGGCCTCATTCTATATTTTTATCAGACTAGTTAAACACCGCCAAGAAAAAGTACAGGAGCAATTCTCTAATCTCTCAAGCTTTACACAAGAAACATTTGCCGGCATCAGAAGCGTAAAAAGTTTTGCAATCGAAAAGCGCCGCTTTAATATATTCCGTAAATTGAACGAAGAACTTGTGAAACGTAACATGAAACTAAGCTACGCCAAACAACCAATGTGGCCTCTATTCGCCTTCTGGTTCAGCCTGGGAATCATGCTCATCCTCCTTATTGGCGGACGACAAGTAATCACCGGAAAACTTACGCTTGGCAAGTTGGTGCAGTTTATTCAATACATGATGTATATTCAGTGGCCGATGTTGGCAATGAGTTGGGTAGCAGTGCTTATTCAGCGCGGGCGTGTCAGCTGGGCAAGGTTACTAAAAATATTTGATACAGAACCAACAGTAAAAGATGCAACAGACGTTATAAGCGATCCTACTCCATTATGCGGAAAAATAGATTTTAAAAATATAAATTATACAGTAAATGGACAACTTCTTTTATCAGACATCAACATCACTATAAAGCAAGGAACAACCATCGGCATTACCGGTCCCACAGGCGGCGGTAAAACGTTATTTGTATCACTAATTGCAAGAATCATGGACCCGACAGACGGCACTATAGAAATTGATGATATTCCATTACCAAAACTTCCCTTAGAACATTTACGAACACACGTCGGCTTTGCCGCACAAGAGCCGGTACTATTCTCACGAACATTGGCAGAAAATATAGCATTTGGTCTAGATGATAAGGATGAAGAAACTATATTATGGGCATCCGACATTGCACACCTTCACAATGATGTTACCGAATTCCATAATCAATACGAAACCGTTCTCGGCGAACGCGGCATAACATTATCCGGCGGTCAACGGCAACGAACATCTATCAGTCGTGCATTGGCAAGAAAACCCTCTATTCTTATTCTTGACGATGTACTTGCATCAGTAGATACACACACCGAAGCATCTATCATGGAAAAACTACAGCCGGCAATCAAAAACCGGACAACCCTACTTGTCAGTCACCGTATTTCGACATTACGCTATGCCGACGTAATTGTAACTATAGAAAACGGCAAAATCACGCAATACGGAACCCATGACGAACTTATTGAGCAGGATGGATATTATATGCGTCTTAATCACCTGCAGCAGATAAAAACTGCTCTGGAGGAAACGTCATGACCAAAGACCAGGATAAAAAACAAAAAATCTCAATAAAACAAGGGCGTACCTTTGCATGGCGTCTGCTTGCCTACGCAAAACCTTATGCTGGCTGGCTTACGCTTTCACTGGCCCTTATTCTTATTATGGCTTTTGCGGTCAATACACTTCCCATCCTTATCAAACATGCAACCGACTCATATCTAGTTGGCGACTCCATAGAACAGACAATCGATGCCAGAACCAGCGGCCTACTCAAAACCGGACTACTATATATTGCCATAGCATTATTTGGTTTTCTATGCCGCTATGCACAGGGACTTCTTACCGAATGGGTTGGACAACGCATCATCTTCGATATGCGGGCAGATGTATTCAAAAAAATATTACGACTAGACCTGCCATTCTTTGATACCAACCCGGTAGGTCGCCTAATGACCCGTGTCACTTCTGATGTAGATGCTCTGCAAAGATTTGTTACCGAAGGTGTTGTCGGCACAGTCTCTGATATTTTTATGCTACTAGGTGTACTAGGATTTATGATCTACCTCAGTCCGGCAATGGCATTAACATTAATAATAGTTTTAGTTCCACTACTATTATCTCTTGGTGCAGTAAACCGTAAACTAAGACAAGCACATCGTGACATAAGAACACAAACATCCAATACTAACTCATTCCTTCAAGAAAACATTACCGGCATGACCACAATCCAACTATTCAACCGTGAACCTTCCGCTCGCAACGACTTCCTTGAACATGATAAGAACCTACGTACCGCACACTATAAAGAAGTAAAGTTTTTCAGTTTATACTGGCCCGTACTAGAACTATTCCAAGGAATAACCACCGTGTTAATTATTGCCACCGGCGGGCTATTATTAATCAAACACTCACCATATATGACAATCGGTGTTCTAGTTGCATATTTAGCATATATCCGTGAGTTCTTTCGGCCGCTCGGTTCACTTTCCGATAAAGCCAGCACTTTTCAGCAAGCAATGGCCTCTGCCGAACGTATTTTTGGACTCCTTGATACGGAAGAAATAATCAAGAATCCTAGAACTCCGGTAGCCCCTACAGAACTCAAAGGTGCAATAGACTTTACAAACGCCTGGTTTGCGTATGAAGATGAGCACTGGATCATACGTGACTTCAATTTATCTGTAACCCCAGGAGAATCAATCGCCATTGTTGGGGCAACAGGAGCCGGCAAAAGCACATTAATAAGCCTGCTTGCAAGATTCTATGATATCCAGCGTGGAACTATTAAAATTGACAACATTGATGTACGCAACTTCAACAAAGAAAACCTCCGGCAACGGATTGGTATAGTACTGCAAGAGCCATTCATCTTTGCCGGAAGTGTAAGAGAAAACATCACACTCCTAAATCCAGAAATAAATAAAACCGACGTAGAAGAAGCCGCCAAGATGGTCAACGCCCATGATTTCATAAGCTCGTTGCCGAACGGTTATGACGAAATCCTAACCGAACGTGGAGGCGGCCTATCTCTAGGACAAAAACAACTACTGGTAATGGCACGCACCATCGCACAATCGCCAGATATGATATTTGTTCTAGATGAAGCAACCGCCAGTGTCGATACCGCCACAGAAATACTAATACAAGACGCACTAAACAAACTGATAAAAACACGCACCAGCATTATTATTGCCCACCGCCTATCAACCATCCGACACGTAGACCGCATCCTCGTAATGAAACACGGCAAACTAGTCGACCAAGGCACACACGATGAACTAATGGAACATGGCGGATATTACCATCAACTTTATACATTGCTATTACATGAACAAACATAAGGAGTAGTTACCTATCTCCGAGAGGTAACAGTCGTTAAACCGAAAAAACATCATGTGCATATGATTTTAATGAATTCTGTCGTTTTTCAAACTCCCTAATTTCTTCTTGTGCTATCTTAATTATAATTCGATAGAGGTGCTTGCAAAACTACTGTGCGAGGCAATTTTTTGTATTTTATCACACAACTCTTACCTGTAGATGACGACCACAGGCCACAACATATCGCTCTAAGGTTTCTATTGACACATTGGCACCACGCTCAATACGTGATATTACGCTTTGTGTTGTTGCCATAGCCTCTGCAACTTGTTCCTGAGTCATATTAGCTTCTTTACGCGCACGCTCTAATTCAGATGCAACTAAATATTCAATGTTAAAATCTGTTTTTACAGCATTATAGCATGGCAATTTCTTAATTGAATCAGCCTGCTGTTTGTGGGCTCTACGCATTTTTCTCACTAATTCTTTATTCATTATATTCTCCTCTTAAAATCTTCGATATTACCTTATGAGCTTGTTTAATTTCACGTATCGGTGTCGTCCGTGTTTTTTTAACAAATGCATGAACACCTATAATCAGGTCATCAATATTATAATAATACAAAACTCGTACTTGCCTGCCTCTGCGAATACGAATCTCAAACAAATCTTTGTCAATCTTTTTTGCATACGGTTCAACAAGAAAACCGTCCATTTCTAATTGTTCAACAATAGCAAGATATTCTACCTGACACATATCCGGTTGTTTCGCTATAAACTTCTGAACCTGTTTTACAGCAATGTACCGTTTCTTATTTTTCATGCCCGTAATATATAGCATATATGCAATACCAGTCAAGAGTAATTATCTATCATAAAAAGCAAGAATTGAATTGACTGTAAGTCTCATTATTGAAATTATTACTGGCATTTATGACATCAAACAACAGCTTCATGATAAGATTGCAACATTATGATTACAAACAAGATATCCAAAATATGAAAGATAGTGTCAAACGTTTTAACTTGTCTTTTGGATTTGAGTGTTGGATATTGGAGCCCCCCAGTATATAGGGGGTTATAGTGTAAAAAGCTGAAAACTATTGACAAAACATATAAAACTTAAGGAATTATCAAATGAAAATCATATGTTCAACCAATATGCCTCTTGTAAAAGAAGCATTCTCAACCATAGGCGAAGCAACCATTTTAGAAGGTCGCACTATAACTGCTAGCGACCTAAAAAATGCTGATATCTTTGCCACTAGATCAACCACCAAAGTAAACGAAGCACTACTGGCAGGTAGCACAGTCAAATTTGTCGGCACCGCCACTATAGGTATCGATCACATGGATACTGAATATATGGAAAACAACAATATCAAATGGTGCTACTCGCCCGGTTGCAATGCTAACAGCGTATCAGAATATCTCGTTGCCGGACTATTACACCTCGCCAATAAGCATAAATTCACTTTGGAAGGAAAAACCATCGGAGTTATCGGAGTCGGTAATGTCGGCAAACTAGTCGTAAAAAAAGCAGAAGCACTTGGTATGCGTGTCCTACAAAACGATCCACCACGTGAACGTGCAGAAAACAGCTCACAATTTGTTCCCCTAGAAACAATCATCGCAGAATCGGACATCATAACCGTACACGTACCACTCACCAAAAACGGTATAGATGCCACTTACCATCTGGTTAATAAAGAATTTTTCAATAAAACCAAACCAGGCTTAATCTTTATCGACGCTGCACGCGGCCCAATAGTTGATACTCCTGCTCTTATTAGTGCAATTGATACCGGAGCTGTATCATATTGCATCATGGACACCTGGGAAGGCGAGCCTGATCTTGTTCAAGAGTTGCTGGATAAAGTAGACATAGGAACCCCACACATTGCCGGACATTCGTATGAAGGCAAAGTATATGGAACTATCATGGTCTTTGAACAAGCGTGTAAATTCTTCGGCATAGAATCAGACTGGGATCCAGAACCATATATGCCAGCCCCAATTGTACCCAATATTTCCATTGATGGCTCAGGGCTACAAGACGAAGAAGTGTTACATAAAATTGTCAGTCAAGTTTATGATATTACGCAAGACGACGCTAACCTCCGTAAAATATCAAAAATCAAAGGGGACAACAGAAAAGCCCACTTCGACAAACTGCGTAAATCTTACCCCATGCGTAGAGAATTCCGGTTCACCACCGTAACAGCCAAAAATATATCAGACAAATTACGAAATAAAATCCTCACTTTAGGGTTTAAAATAAAAAATCATTAATGCTCTATTCTTGACATTTACAAACATACTAACGACACTACGCAGATGCTTGAAAATTTACGAAAAAAAGTTAGTGATGCAAATGAGGAACTAGCACGTTCTGAATTAATAAGATTAAGTTGGGGTAGCGTCAGCGGCATTGACCGCAAGCTCAAACTGATTGTTATTACTCCAGACGGTCTCTGCTACGATACTCTAGAGACTGATGATTATGTAATTATTGATTTGCAAGGTAAAGTTATCAAAGGGAAACATAAACCTTCATGCGATGCATTAACTCATATCGAATTATACAATAGCTTCCCTGAAATAGGAGGCATAACGCATACCCATAGTGTTTATGCCACAATCTTTGCTCAAGCAAATCAGGAAATTCAACGCTACGGCACGATGCATAACGATTATTTTGCCGAAAACATTGCTGTAACGCCGGAAATCCAAAAAACAAAGAGCCATGAATACCATTCATCCATTGCCGGCAAAACTATAGTAAAAACAATATCGACAGAAAATATAATGAAAACTCCCGGCATACTCATCTCAGGGGACGGTCCTATCACCTGGGGCGATACCCCAAGAAGCTCTGTAAGAAATGCCAAGGCAATTGAAGCTATTGCCGAGATTGCATTTGGAACCTGCTTGCTTAAAGGATGCCGTATAAACTCATCTCAAGAAAACAAATAAACAACTGAGCCGCTTGCAAAATTACTTGTTTATAAACTCATCAATATCACGAGTACGTCTTTTTAATTTTATAAACTCTTTATCACTACCCTGCAACGAATCAATAATAAAACTGACCATAGTAATAACCACAACTCCGGCAGTAATTGCTGATACAGCTGTCACCAATGCACTTCCATAATCTTTTTTAAACAGAAACATTAAAAGCGGTACTGCAATAATCATAAGTGCAAGCACCGGAATAACTATAGGAACAATTTTTTGTAACATATTATTCGTAACATGAGGAATAATAACAATTTCTGCGGCAACTACACCAAAGACCACAGATGCCACTATTATAATTGCCGCTAAAACACGCCTAATCCAAGCCGCATCTCCTCTACCATCCTCCTTAGTAAACAACTTAAGAATAAGAAAAAATACCATAATTCCACAAAATGCGATAATAACCTTCTCAACAGAAGAATGCCCCACACCAAGAATCCAAATAATCAGATCATTTGCCTTTTGTAACCATTCATTCATAAATATATACCTTTCTATAGAAGTACTTGTAGCAATTACCCAACAAATAAATAATATCAAAAGAGCATTCTTTATGCCAGATGTAATACTAAAATAATAATTTTATACACAAGCGGCTCATAAAAATAAACCAAATAACTATTGACGCAAAAGAAATGAATTTATATGTTTATATTAAGTTGAATGTGTAAATCCAATTTATTGCGTATTAAGGGAAAATGAAAATATCTAAAAAGAAAGACTATTTACTGCTAACTCTTTCTATTGAAATACTGACATTAGAAATTGTAAAAGATGCAATAAAACTTATTGCAGAGAAATCTTCAGAGTATAAGTTACAATTCTTTACAGACAAGACCGCAGCATTGAAATGGCTATCTTCCATCGACACGTCCCCTTCGTCTATCGGCTAGGACACCGGGTTCTCATCCCGGAAAGAGGGGTTCGATTCCCCTAGGGGATGCCATTTTTAAAACGTAATAATAATCAGTCATGGCGTGCCAGCCGTAGCCTCGAAGCGGGTTAAACAAGTCCTCCTTCGCATACCTCGCACGCTCGGTACGACTTCCGCCTACTCCCGCAAGCGGGATACGGCGGACAAGACGGCGGACAGCCTTCACTCTACGCTTCGCTTCGAGCGAAGGCTGGTGCTCGGGGCGGGACTTGAACCCGCATGATCATAACAATCACTAGGCCCTCAACCTAGCGCGTCTGCCAATTCCGCCACCCGAGCGATGAAGGAAGCCAAACACTACAAAACTAACGCTCCTGCTTCAAGTACTTTTATTAATTCTTTCACTTTTTATATTTCATTCTTGTTTAAACATCTATCGTTCTATAGCATAACCTTTCAATTTCATAATAAATTTTATTAAAAGAGGTGATATTTTGGCAAAGAAAGCAAAAACAGCAATTACTCCAACTCGTGAGGAAGATTATCCTGAATGGTATCAACGTGTTATTCGTGCGGCAGATATGGCAGAAAACAGCGATGTTCGCGGATGTATGGTGATTAAACCTTGGGGATACGCTCTCTGGGAAAACATTAAAACAGTGCTAGATGCCATGTTTAAAGAAACAGGGCATGTGAACGCATATTTTCCACTATTTATACCATTAAGCTATCTTGAAAAAGAGGCGGAACATGTTGAGGGATTTGCCAAAGAATGTGCAGTGGTAACTCATCATAGATTGGTTCCTGGCCCTGAAGGCGGACTTATTCCTGCCGGTAAACTTGAAGAACCACTTGTCGTACGTCCTACTTCAGAAACCATTATTGGTGCATCTTATGCCAAATGGGTACAAAGTTATCGTGATTTACCTATTCTAATAAATCAGTGGGCAAATGTAGTGCGCTGGGAAATGCGAACACGATTATTCTTAAGGACAGCAGAGTTTTTATGGCAAGAAGGTCATACTGCCCACGAAACTCGTGATGAGGCCTGGGATGAAACAGTAAAAATGCTTGAAGTTTACAAAAAGTTTGCTGAAGAATATATGGCTATGCCGGTTATTACCGGTGAAAAAACAGCAGGTGAACGTTTCCCTGGTGCAATCAATACTTTTTGTATTGAAGCAATGATGCAAGATAAAAAGGCATTGCAAGCAGGGACAAGCCATTTTTTAGGGCAAAATTTTGCAAAATCATCAGGGATTGTTTATCAGAGCAGAGAAGGTGAACAAGAATACGCCTGGACAACTTCATGGGGTGTCTCAACGCGCTTAATTGGTGCAATGATAATGACGCATGCTGACGATGATGGTATGGTTATGCCACCACGCATTGCCTCCAGCCACGTAGTAATTCTGCCCATCATAAGAAATGCCGATGAAGAAGCTGACGTTCTTGCTTATTGTGAAGCTCTTGTTACCGAATTGCGTAAAAACAGCTATCATGGCAGACCACTTGATGTAATACTGGATAAACGTGATATTAACGCTGGCGAAAAAGGGTGGAGTTGGGTTAAAAAAGGAATACCGCTACGAGTTGAAGTGGGACCAAAAGACATTGCCAACAATGGTGTATTTGTTGGACGACGCGACTTATCAACACGTGAAAAATTCAGCATGAACAAAGATGAATTCTGCACTGAAGTAGTCTCCATTCTTGATGATATCCAGACAAAACTTTTTGAACGAGCACTTGCATTTAGAGATGAGAACACCTGCGAAATAGATGACTATAATGAATTCCAAGCATTTTATACGCCTAAAAGCAGAAAAAAACCGGAAATTCACGGCGGATTTACCATGGCACACTGGTGTGATAGCGAAGAATGCGAAAACCAAATCAACAAAGACCTATCGGTAACAATTCGATGTATTCCTTTTGATCGTACTGATAGCGGTAAAGGCAAGTGTATAATATGCGGCAAAGAATCTTCCGGCAGAGTTCTTTTTGCAAAATCATATTAGGATGTAGGCTATAAACTGGAGGCAAGTAAAACAAAATACAATTTTTGCTGTCAAATGTTGACATAGGTAATCTGTTTATCTATAGTATGCACTTCTTTATGACCTTGGGGGATTAGCTCAGTTGGCTAGAGCACTTGCTTGACATGCAAGGGGTCGGCAGTTCAAATCTGCCATTCCCCACCATCCAAAAGGTCGCATTACTCCCAATTTGGATGGCAGGCCATCAGGTAAGGCGTGATACTTACAATTTGAATATGAATTTTTCTTATACATATGTTTTAAAATGCGTAGACGACAATATGTATATTGGCTCTACAGACGATAGGGCTGGAAGTCCTATGCAAAATAGCCTTGGGGGGTAACTTCTTAAAAAAATATTTTATGGTCGGGAAAATTTCCCAACCTACGTATGAAACGAATAAAAGTAGGGCGGGAAATCTTCCCGCCGGAGTAAGTTATTAAGAAGTTATCTTGGGTGCAACCCAAGAAAAACTTAATCATTTATGCGGAAATATACCATAATTCCACCATCTAGTGGTCTTATCCATGCTGTACCATTACCAAACTCCTGTAAAGAAGCTATTGCTTTCCGCACCTGATAAATCATCCTTTTTTTAGCCACCTTATTTTCACCGCCATTTACACTTAACGACAATGACCAGACAGCCAATGCATTTCTTGCACATTTTCCGGCAGGACGAAGATCAGACCAAATATAACTAGAACCAGGACTACTTACATCATTTGGCATCCAGATCGGCCATAAAGCCGTCGATATTGTTACATCAGACTTGAAAGCAATAATATTATCTAGTGCATTCACATCACTAGAAAACAGTAACCAATTATCTACCATCTTTATTGCCGGCTTTATACTATTATAAACTCCGCCACGAGTACTGCTAATACCAATCTTTGCAGTCGCCCCTACTCCCATTCGGTTTGGAATCAGCCCCCAACCGGTTTCTGCATTTATCCCATCAAGAATAGTACCTATATTAGCTATAATTGTTGCCGAGTCTTTTGCTTTAACACCAACAACGATTGCCGGAACCCTTAATCCCATAATTCTGCCACTCGCATCACCGCCAAACAAACCAACAAAAACCGGTGCATTGCTAGAAAATGAATCTCTATGTGATTTGAAACCTTTTAAAAGGAGATTAACAACTGGTACATCAGCAGAAAATGATAAATCTTTCAAATTACTTATAGTCAACAACTCAGGTCTAAACTTCAGAATACGGCTTATATCACAACATGTAGCTGGCACAGGGGAACCACCGCTATTAATAATAAACCCTTCCGGTAACAGATTCTCAATATAAACTTTACCCTGAAAATCAGTTCTATCTATATTTTTGAATCCAAACCTTAAATCATTATATTCAGTTATATCTTTTAATAACCACTTAGAAATCCAAGTGCGGTCATACATACCTTTTTCTTTAAATAATTTTCCACTTACTGTATCAAAACATCTAATTGGTTTCGCAACTCTCCCCTGCATTCTATACAATAAATAACGAACCGCCGTAGAATCTTTTGACAAACATCCCAATAAAACGCCATCATAAACAGCAAGAGAAAGACTCAGGTCGGTATCAGGAATAAACTCTTCTCCAAGCGTCCAGATAACAAGGCCATCTTCTAGGAATTGTTTTTTTAACTCTGGCATTTCACGGGTAATTAACCCACGCTTTAAAAACTGAACATTCCCCCCTGCCCAGCTTGAAAATATCCAAGCCTGCCCTTGCCCTGAACAAGCAGAAGAGCCTAATGCCGGCACAAATGCCACCAATGTTTTTTTAAATGCAAAATGATCACACACCCACTTGACACTTTTATCCCGTACAACTCTATCAACAGAAAATGCCCCATCATCAAATAAATGCAATGACCGTCTCACCGCATTATTACCCAATATCTGCTGCCAACGCTCAGAAAGATTATCATGCTCGCTAATCACAAGTGCATTCGTGGGAATTGCACGATACAAAGCATCTTCATCATAAGGAAGATGAAAAGTCCACCACACTCCCAAGACAACAAATAAAAAAAGTAATAACCAAAATATTAGTCGTACAGATTTATTACTATTCATTATTTTTTGTTCACTATTCACTATTCACTATTCACTATTAGTTATTCACTAAACAAGAACGCTTCCTGTCAATTCACTAACGGAACTCATGCCATGCTTCTGCATATATGCCGAAATACCCTCAATAACATTTAATGATATTTCAGGATCAATAAAATTAGCCGTTCCCACCGCAACGGCGGAAGCACCTGCAACCATAAATTCAATAGCATCTTCTGTCCGCATAATTCCCCCCATGCCAATAATAGGAATTTTTACGGCCTTTGCGGCTTCCCACACAAGCTTAACAGCAACCGGATGTATTGCCGAACCGGACAAGCCACCAACCACATTAGATAAAACCGGCTTTCTCGTTTCAATATCAATAACCATTGCAGGCAAAGTATTTATTAGAGAAAGGGCATCACTGCCTTCGGCTTCCGCTATTTTTGCAAACTCAACAATATTAGGAACATTCGGTGACAACTTAACAATTAATGGCAACGATGTCTTTTTTCTAACATGTGCAACTACATCTGCCGTCATGGTGGGGTTTGTACCAAATGCTATTCCACCCTCTTTAACATTCGGACATGAAATATTTAGCTCTAATCCACTAACACCTTCCATATTCTCAAAAGCTGCCGCAACCTCACCATATTCCTCAAGCGATCTCCCCCAGATATTAACAATCACCGGCACATCATGTTGACGTAAAAAAGGCATATATTTTTCATCGAAGCCTTTAACTCCCGGCCCCTGCAATCCAATAGCATTTACCAAACCTCCAGGAACCTCAACCATGCGCGATGGTTTATTCCCATCCCACGCATCTAGACAAATGCCTTTAACCACTATTGCACCAAGCTGATCTATATCAATAAATTCAGAATACTCGGCTCCATAACCAAAAGTACCGGATGCGACCATAACCGGGTTCTTCATCTTTATTCCGGCAATATCTACTGAAATATCTATTTTCTCACTATCATTCATCGTTCATTATTCCCATACAATTTGACGAGACTCAAACACGGGACCATCTTTGCATACACGCCCCCAGTAATCATGGTTATATTCATCACGCAATCTTTGTACGCACGCTAGACATGCTCCGACTCCACATCCCATATGTTTATCAAGTGACAACCACCCATTAAAACCTCCGGCAATGGTTCGATCACCAAGAGCCTTCAACATTCCATCAGGACCACAGGCAAATATTTCCTGACCGGCAGGAGAGTAATCATCACGATCACTATTATCTTTAAGCCATGCATCAAGAACATCTGTTACTAATCCTTTAGTTCCTAAACTTCCATCCATAGTCGCAACACGAACATCCCATCCTATACTTTTAAAATCTTCGATACATAAAATATCTAGATCTGTCGCACCTCCAACAAATAAAACTCCCTTTTGCGAACAACGTGTAGCCAAAAAATAAAGAGGTGCCACTCCATATCCACCGGCAACCAGAATCGGCATAATATCAGCATCAGGAATAGGAAACCCATTACCAAACGGTCCCATCACATCTAGAAAAGAACCTTCACCTGCCGTTGCCAGTGCCGCAGTACCACGCCCTATAACCTTATAAAGAATTGAGATCGTAGCCCCCTCTGCTCTATAAAGGCTGAAAGGACGCCGCAATGCTGATCCTTCAAGTTGCGGAATTCTAACATGCACAAACTGCCCCGGTACTGCTTGTACCGAGATTTCAGGAGCATCAAGCACTAACAAACGATAATCACCAACTAAATGGCTATGTTTTAATATTTTTGTATTTTCTATTTTCATCTGCGTAAAGTGTGCAGATTTAACCTCACTTAGTCAAGCCTGCTCATTACATAAAAAACAGTACAGGCTTAGACAACACTAAACCTGCACTGTATATTATTGACAACTGCTAACTGCCTCAAGAGCAACCCATAGAGTTGCCACAATTATAGCAACGGTAGCAGGATCCATTTCTAACTGTTATAGAACCACAAACATCACAGCATGGAGCATCCTCCATCATATTTTCAAACTGCTTACCTACACTTGAAGTTAATTCTTCGTCTTGAGGTAAAGTAGTATCCACTGATGTTACAGTTTCTGTCGCTGTCTCTGGTAATTTAACAACCGAATCTTCAGCACTTCCTATCGCAAAATTTGCTGTTCCATTCGGAAACGTAAGGTTTAACCATCTGAAAATATAATCAACAATAGATTTTGCCATTGGAATATCAGAGTTCTTAGTAAAACCACTTGGTTCAAAACGACTATGTGCAAACTTGTGACATAACTCATTAACCGGAACACCATACTGTAAGCAAAGCGAAATTGCTGTTCCAAACGCATCCATAATCCCACCAACAGTACTACCCTCTTTAGCCATAGTAATAAACAGCTCTCCAGGCATACCATCTTCATATACGCCAACGGTAAGATACCCCTCATGTCCGGCAATCTCGAACTTATGCGTTAAACTCTGGCGAGTATCCGGCATACGCCTACGGAACGGCTTACGACTTGCCTCTGCAACAATATCTTCTTCAGAAATAGCAGAATCAATCTGGCTTGTATTTAACGGCTGTGTTCTTTTTGAACCATCACGATAAATCGCAATAGCTTTAAGCCCCATCTTCCATCCATCAATATAAACATTCGTAATTTCATCAACATCCGTTTCTTCCGGAACATTAACCGTTTTGCTAATAGCACCTGAAAGGTATGGCTGTACTGCTGCCATCATTCTAAGGTGTGCGGTATAAGGGATATAACGGCAACCATTACGTGGCTTAAATGCACAATCAAATATGTGCAAATGCTCTTCTTTCAAGTTAGGTGCACCTTCAATTGTATCATGTTTATCAATAAAACTCTTAATAGCGTCAATTTCATTAGCACTGTAACCAAGCCGCTTTAATGCCGGCGGTAGCGTCTGATTAACAATTTTCATCATTCCACCGCCAGCAAGCTGCTTATATTTAACAAGAGCGATATCAGGTTCAACACCGGTAGTATCACAATCCATCATAAAGCCAATAGTACCTGTGGGAGCCAATACTGTCACCTGCGAATTACGCAAACCGGTACTATCAACCGTAGAACAAACTTTGTCCCATACCTCATGCGAAGCTTCCAGCAGGTCAGATGAGCAACTTACACTATCCAGCTTACTTAAAGCTTGACGATGCATTCTAAGAACATCAATTATATCACCTTTATTCTCTTCATAACGCTCGAACGGGGTCTTTGCAACTGCCATTTCCTGCGAAACAGAATATGCAGTACCAGACATAAGGGCTGTCACCGCCCCAGCAAATGAACGTCCTTCATCGCTATCATACGCATATCCCAAACGCATAATCAAAGCACCAAGATTTGCATAACCAAGTCCCAACGGATGATACTTATGTGAATTTTCTGCAATTTTCTTAACTGGATACCCCGCATTATCAACCAAAATATCCTGAGCTAATATAAAAATACGCACTGCATACTGAAAACCAGAAACATCAAAAACGCCATCTTCATCAATAAATTTCATTAAGTTCAATGATGCAAGATTACAAGCACTATCATCCAAGAACATATACTCAGAACATGGATTACTAGCATTAATTCTTCCATCACTCTTGCAAGTATGCCACGTATTAATCGTAGTATCATACTGCACACCAGGGTCACCACACACGTGGGTGCCTTCAGCAATCTTGCGTAACAACTCACGAGCGTTAATAGATTCAATAGGTGTACCATCAACAACCGCCGTTGTATCCCACATCGCATTATCCTCAACCGCCTTCATGAACTCATCACTTAGACGAACAGAAAAATTAGCATTCTGGAACATTACAGACTCATACGCTTCCCCGCCAAAAGAACCATCATACCCCTGATCAATCAAAGCCCATGCCTTGCGTTCTTCTTTCGTTTTAGCTTCAACAAAGGCCACAATATCAGGATGCGAAACTTTTAAACTCTGCATCTTGGCTGCACGACGCGTCTTACCACCGGACTTAATTACCGCAGCAACCTGATCAAACACCCGCATAAAGCTAAGTGGACCAGAAGGCGAACCACCACCGGAAAGTTTTTCTTTACTACTACGCAATGTACTCAAATCAGTTCCCGTTCCTGAACCATATTTAAACAACATCGCCTCAGAACCGGCAAGACGCATAATATCCTCCATAGAATCATCTACCGACTGAATAAAACATGCAGAAGCCTGCGGAGAAGCATACGCATCATCACTAGCCACAATCTTACCTTCTTTTTCACTCCAAGTATAATTAGAACGACTATTGGATGTATGACCATAAACCTGATGCAACCCTACATTAAACCAAACAGGGCTATTAAATGCACCATACTGATTTATGCAGAGATACGACAGTTCATTATAAAAATTCTCAGCATCACTTTTAGAAGCAAAATACCCATCGACCGCACCCCAATCTGCTATTGTACGAGCAACACGATGAACAAGCTGTTTCAATGAATCTTCACGCTGATCAGTACCAATAGCACCAAATAGATATTTTGAGCCCACAATATTGGTTGCCAGCATTGACCATGACTCAGGCACTTCAACATTATCCTGCTCAAAAATAACATTACCCTTGTCATCAGTAATAGATGCTTTACGCTTTTCCCATTTAATTTCGTCAAACGGGCTCACGCCAGGTCGGGTAAACTTACAGGACACCTTAACGCCTTTTGCTTTTCTTTCTGCGGATTTTCGGGAATTTCTAGTGCGCCCGGACGATTCTTTCAATGATTTCTCATTGCGATCATTAAGATCAGTTTCTTCGATAATTTCACATGCATCTAGCATAACAAACAGCCTCCAAAGCTAGTTTTTATAGATTTTATAATAAAAAGAACCACAATATGTATGGTCTTACTGCTCACAACACACAATATCCCACCATATCTTGTATAGGTCAAGAAATAGATAACATGATTTATTTTTTTTTGTATTTTTCCACAATAACGGGAAAAACAGAAAAAAATCTGTATAAGAGGTGTTTATTTTTGCAAGTATCTATTAAGTTAAATACTTTTTGTCTTTAATTTTAGACCGAAACTGTAACTGAACAGGTGCACCTTCAAGTCCAAACTTTTCACGCAAAACTCTGGTAAGATAACGCCTATATTCCATAGTTACAATTTTAGAGTTATTGACAAACAATCTTATCTGTAAAGGGTTTTTTCCAACCTGTGTTGCATAATATATTTTCAAAGGCCGTCCCTGTTTCGTAGGTGCATGCACCCTAACACAAGCTTCTTCAATTGTACGGTTAAGAACGCCGGTAGGTAAGTCCGCCTGCGTCTGCGAACTAACATAATCGATCATTTCAACACTTTTCTTGATATTATATCCCGTTAAAGCCGACGTAAACACCACCGGTATATGCCCCATAAACGGCATAAGGCGCTGAATTTCAGGTCCATACTGCCGCTGAGTTTCCTCTTCTAAATCCCATTTATTAACCAATATCATGCAACCCTTACCAGCCTCAAGAATCATAGCCGCGATCTTTTTATCCTGTGCCGTTGGTCGCTGAACAGCATCAAGCACCAATACAACTACATCTGCATTTCTAATACTTTTTTCCGCACGAAACCTACTAAACCGCTCAACCGAATTATCAATTTTACCAATCCTACGAATACCAGCCGTATCAATCAACAAATAATGCCTCGCCTGCTCACCATGTCCAAGCATAAATGGCACATCAATACTATCTCTAGTAGTTCCGGCAATATCAGAAACAATAACTCTATCACTACGCAAAAGCCTATTAACATAAGATGATTTTCCAACATTAGGTCGCCCCACAATAGCAACCTTTAACGGGTTTTCAACAGTAACATTTTCAACATCCGGCAATTCTGCAACCACTTTTTCCATCAACTCACAAAAACCACGATTATGTAATGCGGAGACAGGAAAAACTGGTAAACCAAAACGTCTAAAATCATCAATATTATTATCTCGTTCCGCATTATCACACTTATTAACTGCAATAAAAACCGGTATCCCACTACGTCGCATAAAGGATGCAACTTCTTCATCAAGCGGCACAACACCAGTCTCAACATCTGTCACCAAAATTATAACCGCCGCATCTTCCATTGCGGCATCCACCTGAGTATGAATACCGGCTTCAATCTTATTTTTAGTAACCTCCTTATCAACACTACAAATACCACCGGTGTCAATCAGCTCAAAACGAGAGTCCTCCCATATAACTTCACGCATAACTCTATCACGTGTAACCCCACGCTCCGCATGCACAATCGACACGCGTTTTCCCGCTAAACGATTAAATATTGCCGATTTCCCAACATTAGGCCGCCCCACAATCGCAACAATACGCCGCTGCCCCCCGCAATCACCAAGCTCAGCCTTAAATTCCTCAATATCAAACTCTTCATTCTCACTTTTCATCATATTCAATTCCTATCATAAATCATTACTTTACATTTTGTTGGCCCCAAGCCAACCATTCCCACAGAAGAGCCACTTTTGTAGAGTTAGCTCTATGAGCCAATCCTTTCCGTAGGAAAGCTCGCCTTCAGGCGAGTGTTCAAACACAACTAGTGCTTCGCACGTCGCTTTCGGCTCATAGAGCCGACACTACACTTTACTCAATCATTCTTCACTTTTTGTAACAGTTGAGCATTCATAGTTGGACATTCATTCTTTTCTAGTTTTTTCTTCATCGTTCCGCCTTAACATCCCGCTGCCTCCTAACTTCATATAAAACAATCGCACCGGCAGATGCCGCATTAAGAGAAGTAACCTTGCCAAACAGCGGAAACTTTACCAAAAAATCACAATTCTCACGAACCAAACGACCAAGCCCATCACCTTCACTACCAACGACCAAAGCCACCGCCCCAGTCAAATCAGCCTCAGTATAATTCTTAGCATCATCACAAGACTCAAGCCCACTAATCCAAAAACCATCCTTTTTCAAATCCTTCATCGTCCGCACAAGATTCGTCACCACACACACATCAACATGTTCAGCCGCACCTGCCGAAGCACGCACCACCGCCGGCGTAACCTGTGCCGCACGATCAGACGGAATAATAACCGCATCAACTCCCGCCGCATCCGCCACTCGCAATAATGCCCCCAAATTCCCTGTATCCTGAATATGATCCAAAACAAGAATCAACGAATCACCTTCCTTCTTACTAAGCTTATTACTCAAATCTTTATACTTAAAAGCAAGCTTATTTGATACCCGTGCAGCCACCCCTTGATGATTACCTTCATTAGTCATCTTTTCTAATCGTTGATGATCCACAGCCTCAACCCTAACACCAACCTCACCAGCCAGACCAATAATCTCATCAATCTCCCTTGTCGGTTTTACTGATTTACGCATCATCACGCCAATAACCTTACGTTTCCCAGCCCGCAACATCTCTAAAACAGGCTGCCGCCCATATATAATTTCACTCATAACTTCCTCTTATTCCAAACAAAAAGTCTATTATTACATATTCATCCATCATTGCTAGCATTTTTTGATTGAATGATTACTACAACTCCCGTATCATCCCGTCTTTGTATTTATCAAAAAACATCAACTGGAGAATTTATCATGGCAGGAATATTTAAAGCATACGACATTAGAGGCATTTACGGCGAAACAATTACAGAAGAAATAGTAGAAAATATAGGCAAAGCCTTTGTCACTTTTCTTAAATGTAAAACCGTTGTCATAGGACGTGATATGCGCCCACATTCAGCACCGCTTTTCGACGCACTAACTCGTGGACTAACCTCACGTGGTGCCAACGTAATTGATGTAGGACTCTGCTCAACCCCAATGTGCTACCACGCATGCGGAAAACTAAATGCCGATGCCTCAATAATGATCACTGCATCCCACAACTCCGCCGAATGGAACGGTATGAAATTCACCCGTGAGCAAGCAATTCCAATCAGTGGCGCCACCGGTATTGCCGATTTAGAAAACATAGTCAATACAAAATCGTATGATGCACCAGCCGCCACTCCAGGAACAATCAGCACTTACGACATTATGCCGGAATATACCAAGCTCGTTGCAGCATCTGCCGACATATCAACACCAGTAAAAATCGTTGCCGATATGGGTAATGCCATCGGTTCAATTGAAGCAAAAACTATTGATAACATAATCTCAATGGACAAAATATTTGAAGAACTTGATGGAACATTCCCCAACCACGAAGCCAACCCGCTAAATACAGCAACCCTAGTCAGCCTACAAGAAAAAGTAAAAGCTGGCAACTATGACTTTGGAGTTGCCTTTGATGGCGATGCTGACCGTGCAGGTTTTGTTGATGAAAACGGTGAAATTATTCCAATGGACTTAATCACCGGACTCATTGCCCAAGATCTACTTGCCCACGAAAAAGGCGTAATATTCTACGACCTCCGTAGCAGCTGGGCGGTCAAAGAAGTAATCGAAGAAAGTGGAGGCACCCCCATGATGAGCCGTGTCGGACACGCCTTCATCAAACAGCAGATGCGCGACAACAATGCAATCTTTGCAGGTGAACTATCAGGACACTACTACTTCAAAGCAAACTACTTTACCGAAAGCTCCGCCATGGCAGTTTTATGCGTAGCAAATATCGTAAGCAAATCAGGCAAAAAACTTTCCGAACTAGTCGCACCAATGCAACGCTATTTTGCCAGTGGAGAAATCAATTCAGAAGTTAAAGACACAAAAACTATACTTGATATGATCCGCAACGACTACGGGCAAGAAGGAAGACTCTTCGAGCTAGACGGCGTAAGCGTAGAATATAACGACTGGTGGCTAAACGTCAGAAGTTCTAATACAGAACCCCTAATTCGCCTCAACCTAGAAGCAAAAACAAAAGAACTTATGGAAACCAAGCGCGACGAATTACTGACAAAAATACGCAGTTAAAAACGGACATTCAACAACCATGAATAAATCATCTTTAGCACTTGAGGATCATTTTACTTGGGATAACTACTGTTCATGGCCGGACAGTGAGCGTTGGGAAATCATCAGTGGCACAGCCTTTAATATGTCACCGGCACCACTTATTCGTCATCAATGGATACAACACAAATTAGATCGTATATTGGGTAATTTCTTTCTCAACAAAAGTTGTTATGTATTCCCTGCCCCCACAGATGTCAAACTATCAAATGAAGATGTTGTCCAGCCTGATTTACTTGTCGTATGCGATAAAAGGAAAATAAAAAGCACCCATATTGAAGGTGCACCAAATCTTATAATAGAAATCATTTCGCCATCTTCTGCCACATATGACCGCGTACAAAAGATGCAACTATATGCAAAGAGCGGAGTAGAAGAAGTCTGGCTTATAACACCATACCCTTGGCTTGCAGAAGTATACTCCCTTGACGGCACGAATTACCGACTTATTCAATCATGTACAAAAAACGATACACTAAAGAGTGAAATCTTTTCTGAATTAGAAGTTAGACTTGAACAAATATTTGATTTCTCAATTGATAAAGAAGAACAAATTATGCTAATCAAAGAAACTCACCCACCATACGGAAAGAAAAATAATGAATAACAACGCTATATACAGCACACTATCACAAAAGTTTCTCACCCACTTCGGGGCATCGCATAAATATGCCGCCTATGCCCCGGGACGCGTAGAAGTTCTTGGCAACCATGTTGACTACAACGAAGGGCTTGTCCTCTCTGCCGCCATCAACTTCGGTACCTTCTTTATCGCATCGCCACGCCAAGATAAAACCTGCCGACTCGTTGCCGGAGATATTGGTGAAGAAGTATCTTTTCAGATAGACAATCTCCTACCACAAGAAACCGCAACTTGGTCAAATTACATCATTGGTGTACTAGACAGGCTGACAAAAGATACAGAACCAACACACGGCTTTAATGCAATGTTCCTCGGCAACATTCCACTCGGTGCCGGGCTTTCCAGTTCCGCCGCCCTGGAAGTATGTGCAGGCAAAGCATTAAGTGCAATGTACAACATCACTATTTCAAACATAGAATTAGCAAAAATTGCACAAGCGGCTGAACACAGATTTGCCGGTGTCAAATGCGGACTACTCGACCAGATATCAAGTATCTACGGCAAAGAAAACTCACTCGTCATGAGCGATTTCAGAGATTTATCAATCAGAAACTTACCACTAGGTAAAGATGCATGTTTTCTTATGTGCAACACTAACGCCGCACATGCACTTGTGGACGGTGCATACAATGAGAGGCGTGAAAAATGTGAGGAAGCCGCAAAGTTCTTTGCCGACACATTAGATCATCCGGTAACGGCATTACGTGATGTATCATCATCCGAACTGAACTCCCACGCCGACAAAATGGAACCAACAACACTAAAACGTGCGGCACACGTCATTGGCGAAATAGAACGAGTAACAAAAGGTCACGACTTACTCCTACAAAGCAACCTAAAAGAATTTGGGCAGCTAATGTTCGAATCACATCAAAGCTCCATGGATAATTTTGAAAACTCATGCCCCGAATTAGACATCATCGTATCAGTGGCCAGAAAAATACCAGGCATATTAGGAGCCAGACTATCCGGCGGCGGCTTCGGCGGCAGTGCCGTAATACTACTACACCCCCGCGATGTAGAACATGCCACGCAAGCCATTGCCACCGACTATGAAAAACAAGTCGGACACCCATGTGATATCAGCGTCATCAAACCATCATCTGGTGCTCATACAATCATATAATTCCCGCAGGCATTCACGAATATTTCCATTATGTTTTGTATATAATTCATCTATACCAATACCCGTTGCCGCAGGTTCCAATTCATCAACCAGCATACGCAATAATTCGGGTGATGCCTGATGCCTATGCAATATCGACAATAATATTTTATGGTCGGGAAGATTTCCCAACCTACACGTGAAATTAATAAATGTCACCGCCGGCGTGAAAATGTATCTGTCACCGCC
>CAMZLY010000030.1 GCA_947311825.1 uncultured bacterium | reverse complement strand
GCAGTGCCACTTGCTAAAGCTCTTATTGCCGGTGGTATTGATATTATGGAACTTACGTTGCGTACTGATGCCGCTTATGAATCGTTAAAAGTTATAAAAAAAGAGGTTCCCGAAATGTTGTTGGGGGTGGGGACCGTTTTGAATGTTGAGCAGTTGGAATCTATTGCGGAGATTGGCGTAGATTTTGCCGTGTCACCAGGTTTGAACCCTGAAGTTATTGCTCATGCTTCGGAAATCGGCATGCCATTTGCTCCGGGAATATGCACACCGAGCGACATAGAAAAGGCGATTTCTCTTGGCTGTAAGGTGTTGAAGTTTTTCCCTGCTGAAGCATGTGGAGGACTGAAATATCTCCAAAATATGGCTGCTCCATATCGTCATTTGGGCTTAAAGTATATACCGCTCGGTGGCATTAATAATAACAATCTTGGTGATTATTTGACAAGTGATCTGATACTGGCTGCCGGCGGTTCTTGGCTTGCACCAGGTTCGGCAATTGCAAATCAAGATTGGGATGGAATTACCGCAACGACGAAAGCGGCTATTGAAAAAATAGAAAGTATCAGAAATCTTTAAGTAAATAAGAGGCACAGTAGTTTTGCAAGCACCTCGTGTGTTTATATTTCAACAATTATTCTTTGCGTTCTGTATGTTCCTTATGGTAGATTGTTTTTATGAAAGTTAAATTATGAGAATATATGCTGATACATCTATTTTTGGTGGAGTCTTTGATATAGAATTTTCTGTAGCAAGCAGTAAATTCTTTAAGGAAGTTGATAACGGAGAATTTGAGTTAGTGACCTCGGCAGTTGTAGAAGCAGAAATCGAACCTGCTCCCAAAGAAGTAAAGCTATTGTTTGCAAAATACGCCAAGTGTGCAGAAGTGTCCGAGGTAAATAAATATATTTTGGACTTACGGTCGCAATATATAGCTGCCGGTATAGTTACAGCAAAGTCACTTGATGATGCTCTGCATGTTGCGATTGCCACTGTTTCTGAATGTGATCTTATTGTAAGCTGGAATTTCAAACATATTGTTCATTATGATAAAATTCCAAAATATAACGCTGTAAATGTACTAAATGGTCATAAGAAAATTGGAATATATTCCCCGTTGGAGATTATAAGTTATGAAAATTAAAGAATCAAAATGCGTCACATTAAAGCGTATGGGGTCAGATTACGTATTAAAATTATTATCGGGAAAATCAGAAGAAGAGGAGCTAGAGTTCTGGGCGACTAGGACTAAACGTTTATGTTTAGTTAAAAACCAGAAGGTGAAAATAAATTAGGATCATTGACAATTGACATTTGGTGTTATTGGGCAACACTGATGGGCAGGGTATTGCATGTTTTATCTTTGTGTCGCCCATTCAGGGGTGATCTATAAAAACAACAATGTCTTATGAGATTATAATGGAGTGATAACGATGAGTAAAGTTGTAGTAACATTTGGGGAAGTTATGGGGCGGTTTTGTCCGGCGGGTAATTTGCGTTTTGCACAGTGTATGCCGGGTAATCTTGAGATTACTTTTGGGGGTGCGGAGGCTAATGTTGCTGCATCCGTCAGCAATTTGGGTGGTTGCAGCAGGTTTGTTACCGCTTTGCCTGATAACGATATAACAAAAGCGTTTTTACGGCAATTTAAAGGGCTGGATGTCGATTTATCAAGAGTTCTTGTACGTGATGCCGGACGTTTTGGCTTGTATTTTGTTGAGACGGGGGCTAATCAGCGACCGAGTAATGTTATTTATGATAGAGAAGGCTCTACGGTATGCATTACCGAATCGGACTGTTATGACTGGGATGCAATATTTGCCGATGCCGGATGGTTTCATGTTTCCGGGATAACGCCGGCAATATCAAAAGAGGCGGCAGCGGCTGCACTAGATTCTGTAAAAGCGGCGAGCAAAAATGGTGTTACCGTTTCTTGTGATCTGAATTTCCGTAAAAAATTATGGAAATGGGATGCATCATTTACGCCGAGAGAATTGGCGGAAGAGACCATGCGGAAGATGTTACCATTTGTTGATGTAGTTATCGGCAATGAGGAGGATGCATCTGATGTGCTCGGGATAACTGCCGGAGCAAGTGATGTTGAGTCGGGCAAGCTTGATGTTGCAAAATATCAGGATGTCGCCAGAAAGATTGTTGAGCAGTTTCCGAATGTTAAAAAAGTAGCAATAACGTTGAGAGAAAGTATCTCTGCAACTCATAATAATTGGGGTGCAATGTTGTTTGATGCCAAAACAGATAAAGCGATGTTTGCCCCCGAAAATGACGGTGAATATAGTGCTTATGAAATCAGAAATATTATTGATCGTGTTGGCGGAGGTGATTCTTTTTCTGCCGGACTGGTATTTGCTTTGAATGAAGGATTTGACAATAAAATGGCAATCAAATTTGCGGTGGCATCTTCCTGCCTTGCGCACTCTATTAAAGGCGATATCAACTTCAGCCGCAGAAAAGAAGTTGAGGCTCTTATGAATGGTTCTGGATCCGGAAGGGTTGTTAGGTAGCAGGAGTTACACCTGATGTGTTTTCCTGTAGCGGTGTGGGGTCATCTGTGTATGCTTTTTGAATATGCGATGGAAATGCTCGACTGTGTTGAAGCCTGATTCAAAAGCGATATCAAGTACAGTTTTATCTGTATTTACAAGAAGCTGGCTGGCTTGTGATACCCGTAATGTATTTATAAATTCCGTTACCGTATATCCTGTTTCTTTTTTAAAAAGCCGTGATAGATGTTCAGGTGAGATAAAACAGCTAACGCTTAGTTTGGCGAGACTGACAGGCGTTGTGTAGGATTCACGAATAATAATAAGTGCTTTGTGTATAGTTTTCGGGTATGTTCTTTTGGCTAATACGCTTTGCGTGTTATTAAGTACGAGGTGGGGGCGTAAATTTGATAGAACCTGAATTGTTAGATTCTTGTAATCTGCAAAGGCAAAGGTGCTAAGAATGCCCTTTACTGCTTGCGTATAATAAAACGACATGACGTCACTTTGATCTATATCTTTTGTTATATTGCTCAGGAATTCAATGAGCTTTCGGCGTAAATTTGATAGGTTACTTTTATGACGTATCATTATAATATCCAGCCAAAGTTCAACGTTCTCTTGCCATTTAAGTTCATGTTGAAAGGTGCTACGGGCAAGGGATTGTTGTTCAAGTTCATCGGTAAGCGTAAAATGTTCAGGATTAGCATCAGGTAGGCGGGAAAGGTATTGTTCTCTAACAGAACGAACAGCTAACCGTAAAGTGTCAAACCATTGGCTTGCTGTTGCGCAAGAAAAGCTTCTGCCGTGTAGTAGAGACAGTCGGTTGCATAGCTGTTCCATTTCTGTTTGAAGACCGTTGTATGTAATATACAACATGCCATTATCAGAATTATCAATCCACATTTTAAGATTTGGCGATTCAAGCTTTAGGGATTTAAGGTTATGTTTTTCCAGCTCAATTGCAATAATATTACAAGGAAGTTTAATTCCTACTTTTTTAAAATAAGCCCTTACCGTTTTTGTGTCGGGGTTTTGTCCGCCATATATTTCAAAGGCATGTGCTAAATTAAATTTTATCATGATAACCTGAATGTGATTAGGAATAAGTATGTACGAAGAAGTATGAATTGTGTATGTTTCATATGGTATTTGTCAAGCAGGGATTTTTTAGATTAGCAATTCTCATTTGATAGGATACCGCCTTACGGCGGAACTACAAACAGTGAATTATCGGAGAAAAATCTCTTTGTAGTGCGCCCGTTAGGGCGTTTCTATTCATGGGACTGTTGCAAAATGATAATTGCTGTTTTTAGATATTTAGTAGTTGGAACTGTAAATAATTAATGATAAAGATTGAATATGAGAACATTTAATCATAAAAATTTATTTAAATATGGAGAAAAGCCTCCTGCCTCCAAAAAGGTACGAGTCTGGTTACGCAATGTAGGGCTTAATTTGCCCGTAAAGGTTATATCCATTGAAATCAATGGACGTAGTTTTAAGTCTATAAATCTTACATCTTCAGATGTTCAATTATGGGTTCTCAATCCCGACAATGGTATGTTGTATATCACATATAACGGTTCGGTAAACAAAATGAAGCAGCTATGTGAAAAAGAATCACTTCTGTATGGGGAAAGTTTTATATGTGAAACAGCAGATCAGTGGTTAAATACATTACGTATGGCTATTGTTTCTGTGCGTAAAAAGTATCTCGCATGCCTTACTAATTTAAAGCCTGAGTCTTTGACACTTGAATGCGAACAAGAACATAGGGAGATAGCTCTAATCGAGTTTCAGCGTGGTTTACAATGGAAAGAAAGTGTTTCTTTATGGATAGATATTACTATGATTCGTCATCAGAATGATACAGCAAATTTACTTCGTAAACTTATAGAGTTTCTCGCTTATGCAACAGAAGCAATAGATAGTGATAACGATATGTCGTTTCATTTTGTTCAGGCTATACAGAAGATTGTTAGCGATCGTTCTTTTCCTAATTATAGCGAGTTTCTTATACAGGTTTTAGAAGATTTACGACCGTATATGGTTCTTAATCGAACCCAACATGTGCTTTCCAGAAAAAGCTACCCGCAAATAGTACGTAAAGCTCTAAATATTATTCGTGAATCATATATTGATCCGATTACTTTACATGAAATTAGTAAGTTATGTTTCGTATCTTCTGAACACCTTTCGAGGATTTTTAAAAGAGAAACAGGATATACCGTAACCGAATTTATTAATTTATTACGTATTGAGCGTGCAAAGCAACTTTTGACAACCACGGATGAAGGTATAATGGAGATAGCTTTTGACTCTGGGTTTAACACCATGGAGTATTTTCATCGTGTTTTCAAGAAATATACTTGTTTGACTCCTGCTCATTACCGGAAATTTCATTTACAGCGGTAATATTATTACCGGCTTTGCGCGACAACGCCTTAATCTATGCAGATAACCAGAACAGTCCGGCATGTTTTGTTCGTTATACAATAAACTATAGTATTTTATGTATACATCAATATAGTGCATATATTCATCAAAATACAGCACGACACCACAACCACTATTATTGTATTTTTGTGTTAGTTTTAGTACTGATATTCAGCAATTCTCATTTTGAGGGGATACCGCCTTACGGCGGAACTACAAACAGTGAATTATCGGAAAAAATCTGTTTGAAGTGCGCCCGTTAGGGTGTTCCTATTCATAGGGTTTAATTGCTGGCTGATATGTATGTATCATTGTTAGGTTGTTGATATGTTTCAACTAAAAAAGGAGAATGGGCATGAATAAGTGTATG
>CAMZLY010000029.1 GCA_947311825.1 uncultured bacterium | reverse complement strand
TGCCATTTCGGCAGTGATAACAATAGAGCGGTCACGATTTTCTTTCATTTTGTAAGTTAATTCATGTCCAAGTGCATTGACTAGCCACGGCTGTCCGCCAGTATATCGCATGAGTAACGGATATATATCCGGTTTAAATATCTGTCCCGTTTCTTTGGTGTGTTCAGCATATAAGGTCTTTATTTCATCTTCAGAGAAATTGCCTAGTGTTAATGATTCGGCTTTAATATTAAAACAGCTACCACCGGTAATAATGTCGTCATTGCTTTTATGAATACGATAATCTTTGATGTCCCGCACGCCGCATAGGATTACCGATTGCGGAAATGCGTCCGGACGAGTATCGTAACCTGAACGAAGTTGACGTAGTACGGAAACTAGAGTGTCACCGATTAATGCGTCAATTTCATCAATAAATAAAATCAGAGGTTTATTTAATAGTGTGCATAGTTTGGCAAGATAACTATTCAAAGCACTGTCAGCACCGTTTTCAATAAGTTCAGGTATTAAAATATCAATAGTCATGTCAAAGGCGGCGTTGCATCTTTTATTCAGTTCAGTTAAAATTGATTTCATACCGACTTCAACATTGCTTCTCGCAGTCTGAGCGGCTTCAAAATTGACATAAACGCAATTGTACTTGCCTTCTTTATTCAAATAATCTCGCAGAGCGAGCATACAGGAGGTTTTTCCAGTTTGACGGGGTGCATGCAGAATAAAATATTTCTCCCGCTCAATCAGCATCAGAACTTCTTCCATATCCCAACGCAAAAGTGGATCAATTTTATAATGCATCTCTTTATTTACTGGTCCTTCTGTATTAAAAAATTTCATAACCACACTCTTCCATAGTATGAGATTTTAGTCAATCATATAAACCATTATTTGCAGAAATAACATTGACTTTATTTAACAAAAACAGAACTATTATCGCAAAACAAAAAAAGGAACAAAAATGAACAACAAACTAATCAAGAAAACAGTAATATCTGCAATTATGCTTACAATAGCCGCAAATATCTCATTTGCCAAACCAGCAGTAACAATCGAAGTAAAAAGTATTAACGCACTAATACCAGAACTGACCAATCTCGCAACAAAACTATCTCCGCAACTGCCAGCCGCAATGTTGCCAAGCATTATCGGCATGGGAATCAAAAACCCTAATCTTGCCGATATCGACCTCACCAAACCGATACAAATACAAGTATCACTTTCCGCCGCTGGCACCACGCCGGCAGTAGTACTATGCTTCCCCATACTCAATAACGGCAAAAACTACCTTGCTCTACTCAAACAAAGCAATGGAACTGTTGCTAATGAAAACGGCATAACAACATTCACCCCACTAAATGGCAAGGCCTTACACTTGGCAATTAATAAAAACCATATACTTATAAGTGACAACAAAAATGCCATAAAAAAAGCCAAAGAAAGCAATATCTCATCAGACTCCCTCTTAGATATCAACGGCACCATTCGTATTGGTATCACACCTAAGGAACTTATCCCATTTATAAAATCCAATTCGCAAAAACTCAGCCAGCAACCAGCTATGCCCGGTGTGCCAATAGATACAAGCAAAGTCCTCAATGTAGAATCAGACGCACTCATAGCAATATTAGAACAAATAGACGGCACTGCATTCGGCATCAAAATCAATAACGACACCATTGATATAACCTCAAGAATAAATCCGGCACCAGGAAGCACCATTGCAAAACTTAACCAAGAACTAAAAGTTCCAGCCACCAAATATTCATCACTTGCCCCAGCAGACGCACTTTTTGCCACATCAGGCTCCGGCATGAACTCTTTTGATAAACTAATAGAACCATACGGAAAGTTAATTACCGAAATCTATAGCGACATGGGGCCCGAATTCAGTAAACTAGCTCCCGCAATGAATAAAATGATAGTTGCATATAAAGGTCTATACTCTGGTGACTATGCCGCTGGCGTAATCAGTAACGGTAAAACCCTCGGATTCTACGAAGTATTTGCCCTAACTGATGCCAACAAAGCAAAAACTACAATGGAGCAACAGCTTGCTGAATACAGCAAATCTTTAGGTCAATCCCTCGGCACAGAAATAATTTTTAACAAAGATAGAACTTATAAAAATATAGAGGTAAATACTATATCTTATAAAGCAAGTGACACAATTATGGGTACGCCAACACCTGAAATCACAAAAACGATGATGAACAAGCTCAAAAGCGAAGTTGCATACACAAAAGACAGCATGATCTATACAATAGGCAGTCCCAAAACGATGAACACCATTATTGACCGCCTTACATCAAAAACGGCAAATAACACACCATCAGCACAATTCAAAAAACTTATTCCAAATCCAAAAGGCAGACCAGTTGCATCATACACCCTATCACTCTCAGGAATAATAAAAGCATTGCTGCTCATGTCGCCAAACGTAACAGAAACAATGCTCGCCGGCAACTCTACCGCTGACGGCATAGCCGGATATGCAATAACAAATGGCACTGACATCATTGCACTTGATCGCATTAGCATTAATGAACTAGTTTCCATAAAAGATATGACACCCACAATCCAATCAACAGTGATGTCACTCATGATGTCAACCCAGATGCAAATGATACAGCCGCCAACTCATTAGATTTAGCACCTTGAGCCGCTAACCGAACAATCCCGCCCTCAATTACTCCCCTGAAGAAATAGAGTTGCCTGATCGTGGCATATAGTTTATCTTCTTTCCAATCGGCATCCGGCTTACTCCAATTCCTGTCAAACCAAAGTCCACCAATTTCACCATAATTACTGCATAAGATTTCACCGGACTTATTCAGATAATCCAAATATTCATCAAAATCGCAAAGTCCCTTTGTGTCATAAAGCGGAGACATTCGAGTCTCTTGCAAAACTATTTATCTGCTTGCTGCATGATTCGTTCTTCCTCCTTCGCCAAAAGTCTACGGAGGACGGAGAATAACAAACACCACAAGTTTTATGCTCATTTAATACGTTTTAGATAATAAAACGATTGTAACATTAGCTCTACTGTCGCGCCGTAATGGCGAAGCCCGAAGGCGGATTTTTAGTTTTGCAAGAAGCTCATTCCTAATCAACTAAACGACATGTTAATCCATCTCTTTACCTAAACCCAGAAAACCGCTAGTTGATCATTATCAACTTGCGGTTAAAATGGAGGCGCGAACCGGAATTGAACCGGTGTGGGAGATTTTGCAGACCTCTGCCTAACCACTCGGCCATCGCGCCAAATAAATTTTATAAAACTACTTATGCCTTTGCGGCAACTTTTTCCTTAAGACGCTTTTTACGGCGCTTACGGCGTAGTCTTTTTGCTGTAACTCTGTGTTGTTGTCCCATAATGGAAAAGGGTTGTATCAAAGTGCCTTTGCCGTGTAAAGAGGAATATTAAAAAAAATTAAAAAAATTAAGAATCACCTCTTAACGATTAACATTACGTTGTTCAAGTTCAGCACGATATTTTGCCAGATCAATCTCGTTTGCAACCCCAGAATCTACTGCAGCCTTCGCCACAGCATAAGAAACTTCCACAAAAAGACGACGATCAAATGGCTTCGGAATAATGTAATCAGAACCAAACTCCAAAACTTCACCAGGGTACATCTTTTTCACATCTTCCGGCACAGGTAATTGTGCAGTACGTGCCAAAGCTTCTGCTGCCGCAACTTTCATCGGCAAATTAATCGTGGTTGCTCCAACATCAAGAGCCCCCCTAAAAAGAAACGGAAAGCCTAGCACATTATTTATCTGGTTAGGATAATCAGAACGCCCGGTCGCCATAACAAACGGTTTATCCCCCATCGCATCTCGCACCACCTTCGGCTCAATTTCCGGATCAGGGTTTGCCATCGCAAATATAGCCGGATAATCCGCCATTGCCATTACATCTGCTGCTGATATACAATTTGCAACCGATACGCCGATAAATACATCTGCTCCTTTTAATGCATCACCAACACTACTAGCAGACGATTCTACAGCATAAATCTTTTTCTTTTCGGTTAAACCTTCTCTATCGGTAGTTATAACACCTTTTGAATCACACAGGAAAAGCGATTGCACTCCGGCAGTCTTCAACATCTCCGCAATACGAACCCCAGCAGCTCCTGCACCATTAACAACAACTCTCAATTCAGATAATGGCAACTCACGTAATTTACTATAATTCATAACACCAGCCAGCGTAATAACTGCTGTACCCCACTGGTCGTCATGAAATACCGGAATATCAAGCATAGCATCAAGCGTATCCTCAACTTCAAAACAAGCCGGTGACGCAATATCTTCCAAATTAATACCTCCATACATAGGTGCAATAGCACAAACCGCATCAATTATGCGTTGCGGATCAGTAGCACCTTCCGATTTACCACCCACTCGGCAACAATTAAGCGGCACAGGCCATCCATCAACATCGCCAAATGCTTTAAACAATGCCGCCTTACCTTCCATCACCGGAATACTTGCAGATGCCCCAAGATCACCCAGCCCCAAAATAGCTGTGCCGTCCGTAACCACTGCCACTAACTTACGTTTCGCCGTTAACTGATTAACCATCTTCGGATTAGCCGCTATTTCTTTTACTGGTAACGCCACTCCCGGCGTATAAGCCATACTCAGTTCATCAACTGTTGAAAGCACCTTTGTAAGATTTAACCCAATTTTTCCACAATCATGATATTCTAAAATTGATTCTCGTGTAATCGCCATTTTCTTTCCTTTATTTTATAATTCTTAAATAACTACAGTGTTTAGCGTGAATACTGGGTTTATTTATCATTATACTTACCATGTACAAGACGCAACAATGTTAAAATTCTACGATAAAGACGGGACAAACATTATATTATAAAAAAATTTATAGCAACATTTTCATATATAAATATGACGACTTTAAAAAAAAACTGAATTTATGAGGTGCTTTCACAGGACTCTTGCCCCGCAAAACATCGGCCCAGAGGACCGATTTACATCCCGTAAAATGGTGTTCTGTAAAAGAAAAATTAACATCAAGTGGTGTTTCAAGCTCAACCAAGAAAGAAAACAATTAACAGAACAATGAAATGCAATATTTCCATAAGGCTGTCGCCTTATGAAAAATTGTGACTTTGATACGTTCTGTGCCGCGTCCCCGCACATTTATCTGCCACCACCTCTCCTCATATCGATACATAAGTAATGTGGTCATAATAAAAAAGTAAAACATGATGACAAAGTCATCAGACTACGCTAGTATGACCATATTGTTTTAATAATTAAGTACCAAAACAAAAATAAATTTGCGAGGTACTTGCTATAAATAAGGAAAATATTATGTGGGATTATACCAATAAAGTAATGGATCACTTTCGCAATCCGCGAAACGTGGGAACAATAGAAAACCCTGATGGTGTGGGCGATGTAGGATCATTAGCCTGCGGAGATGCGTTAAGGTTAATGTTCAAGCTAGACAATGAAAAGAAGAAAATCACTGATGCAAAATTCCAAACTTTTGGATGTGCAAGTGCAATTGCGTCCTCCTCCGCCTTAACAGAAATGATAAAAGGAATGACACTTGAAGAAGCGGGGAATGTAACAAATCAGAATATTGCAGATTATCTGGGCGGACTACCCGACCAGAAAATGCACTGTTCAGTGATGGGAAAAGAAGCACTTGAGGTAGCCATAGAAAATTACCACACTGGCAAATGTAGTAAAGTAATCCTTGAAGGTGAAGTCATCTGTAAATGCTTCGGCGTTACACGTAAAGAAATAGAACACGTAATTCAAGAAAACGATTTGCACGAAGTTGATGACGTGATGAACTACTGTAAAGCTGGCGGAGGCTGCGGAGGTTGCAAACCTGATATAGCAGAAATCATAACGGAAGTACGTGCTGAAATGACACCGGCAACAGAAGCCCCACAACGAAAAATGACAATTGTCGAAAAAGTAAGACTAATAGAAGAAACTATTGAACGCGAGATCAGACCTGCCCTGCAAAAGGATGGTGGTGATTTAGACTTCGTAGATTTAGCCGGAAACAAGGTTGTTGTTTCCTTTAGAGGTATGTGTGCACAATGCAAGTCTGCACAATTCACAATGAAAGATGTCGTAGAGGCTAAACTGCGTGAATTTGTATCCAAAGATATAATTGTTGAGGAGGACAAAGCATGAAAAACATATACCTTGATAACAATGCAACCACCTGCGTCGCACCGGAAGTCATAAAAGAAATGATGCCGTACTTTGAGGAACTTTGGGGCAACCCATCAAGCATGCATTTTTTTGGCGGTCAAGTTCAGCAATACATTGAACTAGCTCGTGCACAAGTTGCAGAATTAATAGGTGCGGCAGATCCTTCCGAAATAGTCTTTACTAGCTGCGGTACTGAAAGTAACAACATGGCCATTTATGGAGTTGCTGAAGCACTCGGCTCCGGCTATAAAATAATTACAACACGGGTAGAGCATCCGGCAATCCTTGCCACCTGCCGACACTTCAAAGAACATGGACACGAAGTGGTTGAAATTGGAGTAGATGGTAATGGGCGCATCAATCTGGAAGAGCTAAAAAAAGAATTATCAAGCGGTCCAGCAATCGTCAGCACCATGTGGGCTAACAACGAGACCGGAGTAATCTTCCCCATCGATGAAATATGCGAAATCGTAAAAAATGCTGGTGGAATTTTCCACACCGATGCAGTTCAGGCCGTTGGTAAGCTATCTATCAATGTAAGTGAGACACCAGTTGACATGCTATCTCTTTCGGGACACAAAATACATGCACCAAAAGGTATTGGTGCAATTTATATCCGAAAAGGTACAAAACTCAAAACATTCATGACCGGTGGACACCAAGAACGCGGACGTCGTGCAGGCACCGAAAATGTTCCATATATTGTAGGATTAGGAAAAGCATGCAATATGGCAAAAGAATTTATTGCCTCCGGTCAAGAAACAACGGTTGCAAAACTTCGTGATAAACTTGAACAAGGTATACTTGCAAATTGCCTCGATACAACGGTAAATGGTGATATTGCACACCGCCTGCCAAACACGACCAATATCAGCTTCCAGTATATTGAAGGAGAATCTATTCTATATCATCTCAGCGACATAGGCGTTGCTGCATCTTCCGGTTCAGCCTGCACATCAGGCTCGCTAGAACCATCACACGTCATTAGGGCTATGGGTGTGCCATTCACGTCAGCTCATGGTTCAACGAGATTCAGCCTAAGCCGCTATACAACCGAAAAGGAAATAGATTACGTAATAGAAAATATGCCAACAATTGCAAACAGACTACGAGAAATGTCACCTTTTGTGTAACTCTTAAGAGCATTCTTAGTAACTTTTCAAAAGACATTTCATGGTCGGGAAGATTTTCCAACCCACGTGTGAGATGAACAAAAGTAGCTCGGGAAATCTTCCCGACCGAGTGAGTTTTTGAGAAGTCATCATTCTTAGGCTGGAATGCACTTCTTGATTTATCAAATGCTATATTCTGAATTCTGGATTCTGAACCCTACCTCACTTATTATATTTCAATAATCCGGCTTTGATCGCTTTCATCGCCGGATAAATTTTGTAGGTATTGAGTTGTTTTATACTCATTGACAGCATTTAATCTATGTAAAATCTTTCCCAAACGATCCATAGCCTCAATACTAACGTCAACAACTTCTTTTACCGATTCATCAGCATCTTTTACATGCGATTTCATAAAACAAAGGTTTGCAGACAAAATTGTTGCTGGTTGCCCAAGATGATGACATGCCGCACCCAGGCTTTCCAGCATCACTCGCCTACGCTCAGATTCGCGTTCCGCACCTTCAGCCCTTTTTCTGTCATTAATATCCATCACAGAAAATACAACCCCAACGATATCACCATCAGAATTTCGATTACAGGTCGCTGAAACTTGAACATCAAGCGTTGTCCCATCTTTTTTATGAGCCTTCATTTCCTTAACCCAGTTTTTACCATCCTCAACTACAAGATGAAATTTTTCTTCAGCAATTGCCTCATTTACAAATAATTTACGAACATCTTTCGCAATCATTTCATCTACATTTTCATAACCCCACATAGAAGCCATTGCGGGGTTAGAATATTCAAGTTGTAAATTAATATTGGTAATCGCAATACCATTCAATGAATTCTGAATTGCATTATGCTCTGTTACCAACATCTCTTCTGCATGTTTGCGAACTGTAATATCCCGAATAAAGAAACAAAGATGAATTGTGCCAAGGCGCAATTTATTAACTGCTATTTCACTAGGAAACAATACTCCATCCTTACGTTCACAATATGCCTGAATAACTGTAAATCTCTTTTCATCAAGATTACTTATCAGCGTTCCTACCAATGAATCATCTGCACCGGAAATAATATTATATATTTTTAACCCGCATAACTCCGTACGCTCATAAAACAAAAACTCCACTGCACGCACATTTGCATCAACAATAGTTCCCGCAAGGTCAGTTATAACAGCGGCATCATACACACTTTGAAAAAGCTCTTCATATCGTGTTGAGCCGTCTAGAGCATCTGCGATAGACTTATCGGCAGGAGTCGGTGCCTCATCAGCATCACCTATAATAATCCGTTTAGCACCACCATTCACTGGTTTTGATGGAATGTTCGGAAGCAAATCTATTCGCATTGTCCTAGATAAAAGATCTTTTTCTGGCATAACTAACCTTAAATAAACATGTTAATTCAACTTATAAAACAGTAAACATACTAAACGGCAATATATCAAGCAAAAAACATAAATATTTCATAATTCTAAATTCGGCAGTTGATTTCTCAAAAAAAAGCCCAGCCATCCTTGCGGATGCTGGACTATTTTAATCAACGCTATAAACCTACTTCATAACATCTTCAACAGCAACGGCAACCGCAACAGAAGCACCTACCATGGGGTTATTACCCATGCCGATAAGACCCATCATTTCAACATGTGCAGGCACAGATGATGATCCGGCAAACTGAGCGTCAGAATGCATGCGTCCCATTGTATCTGTCATACCATAAGAAGCAGGACCAGCAGCCATATTGTCCGGATGCAAAGTACGCCCTGTACCACCGCCGGAAGCAACTGAAAAGAATTTCTTACCCTTAAGTTGGCACTCTTTCTTATATGTACCCATAACCGGATGTTGAAAACGTGTGGGATTCGTTGAGTTACCGGTAATAGCAACATCAACATCTTCCAAATGCATAATAGCAACACCTTCACGAACATCATCAGCTCCGTAGCAACGAACCTTAGCACGTTCACCCTCAGAATAAGCTTTTTCTTTAGTAACACTTACTTCACCACTTGCATAATCAAACGAAGTGACCACATGAGTAAACCCATTGATACGTGAAATAATATGAGCCGCATCTTTACCTAATCCATTAAGCACAACCTGTAACGGCGTTTGACGAGCCTTATTAGCAGAACGTGCTAAGCCAATAGCACCTTCAGCTGCGGCAAATGATTCATGTCCGGCACAAAAAGCAAAACAAGTTGTTTCATCACGAAGCAACATAGCAGCCAAATTACCATGACCTATACCGACAAGCCTATCATCAGCAACTGACCCAGGAATACAAAAAGCCTGCAACCCCTCGCCGAGAGTTTCCGCAATTTCTGCGGCAACAGATTGTCCCTTCTTAATTGCAACAGCAGCACCTACAATATAAGCCCACATCGCATTCTCAAAAGCAATAGGCTGGATTTCTTTTACTAAGGCGTAAATATCCAACCCCTTATCCTTACATACCTTTTCAGCATCTTCAACGGACTCAATGCCGTACTGTTTTAGAAAAGGGTTAATTTGATCTATTCTTCTACTATAACCTTCAAATAAAGCCATTTTATTATTCCTTACTCTTGACGTGGGTTAATGGTTTTAACGGCATCAGCAAAGCGACCATAAGATCCGCTTGCTTTTTTAAGAGCTTCATTAGCATCCATGCCATTCTTAGTGATATTTTCCATCATGATACCGAGATTAACGTACGAATATCCAATAACCTCATTATCAGCATCCAAGGCAAGTTCCGTAACATAACCTTCAGTCATTTCCAAGTAACGTGCACCTTTTTTAGATGTACCATACATAGTAGCCGTTACAGAGCGTAACCCCTTGCCAAGATCTTCCAAGCCGGCACCAACAGGCAAACCATTTTCGGAGAAAGCTGTCTGTGTACGTCCATAAATGATCTGTAAAAAAAGCTCGCGCATAGCTACATTAATAGCATCGCATACCAAATCAGTATTCATCGCTTCTAATATAGTTTTACCCGGTAAAATCTCAGATGCCATAGCCGCAGAATGCGTCATACCTGTACATCCAATAGTTTCAACTAATGCTTCCTCAATAATTCCAGCTTTAACATTAAGAGTTAATTTACATGCTCCCTGTTGAGGTGCACACCAACCAACGCCATGAGTAAGTCCGAAAATATCCGTAACCTCCTTGGCTTGAATCCATTTCCCTTCCTGCGGAATAGGTGCCGGACCATTTCGCGGTCCTTTTGCTACTATACACATTTCTTCAATTTCATGAGTATAATCCATTATATCAATTCTCCTTTTATAAGAATAAGTTCTTTAATCGGGCGGCAATCTACTATTTACTAACCAATTACGCAAGTCTTGTTGTGATATTTTTCACAAAAAATAGGACTTCATATTTAAAACAAGTCATCAAATGCAAATTCTACCCCAATAGTCTTTCTTTGCGTTCCTTGCGTTCTTTTGTAGCTATATATTTTTGGCGTGAACGGTTACCAATGTTCGTAGTGCAGCCGTCAGGCGGTATCGTCAACCGCACAAACTGACCATACCCCACAATATTCCCTCAATTCGACATTCACTTTTTCTGTTTTTACACATAATTTTTTTGACAGTTCATTTTTCCGTTGAATAGCGACATCAAGTATCATCGCATTGCATCAATCCGCATCATTATCTATTTCACTAGTAATTGAAAACTTTCCACTGGAAAAAACATAAATAAATGAACCGATCATCATAATGACACCTACTATAATGAGAGCAATAACCCGATAGATCCGCAGCATATCCTGTAAATCTACGAGGAACACTTTTATAACTATAATAACAAACATTCCTAATCCAATAAAACGTAAGTTGCACTGTTTTTTTATCATGCCGATTATTATATATACAATTGCGTTTACTGCCCACAATACAGAAGTACCACCTTGTATGAATTCAGGAAGTTTCCATGCCAATAAACTTTGAATTTCCAAAGTCTGGTAGAGCAACAATAAGGCAAGTCCGCCGTAGCCTAAAAATGGAGCCGCATTGAGATTGGAATGTTTGCCACGTAAGCCCCATGCACCAACAAACAAAAGTGCAATCACAAAACTAAAATCCATAAACCGTGAGAAACAGTCCCACAAGGTGTACGGTGCGGCATAAAGAACTCCATCAAGTCCATAATGCAATGTATCATATACCAACAGCTTTATAACAGAGCCTACAACAAAAAATATTACAGTAACGGCGATCACGGGGCGTATAAACTCCTCTTGCAAAAACCGAAATAGGCAATAGCCTGCCATCAGACACCATATCAAAGTTAAGATAGGTAAATTCCATGCAACGCTATCACTTAGAAAATCGTTGAATTCAAACAACATAAAAACAAATATTAATAATGCCGTTGTCCACTGAAATATCGTACCCAAAAGAGGCTGTTCAGGCACCTTTAATCCATCTTTTTCACCCTCAACGGCTATTTCTAAAACCGCACGAGGTTTACGCAACAGATAGTTTCCGGCAAGAGTAGATACCGCAGGAACACCAAATGTCATAAGTCGACTCAATGCCACTTTTAAGTATTTCAGAAAACCTCCGGATAAACCGGTAAGCCCATGCCCATAACTTCTATGCAAATCAATTACAAGTAGTCGTGCAAAAGTAAAAAAATAAAGAACATACGACAAGTTTTGCAGAAATTGATTTTTCAACTTCTGCCCCAGCCATAAGAACATAAATGCAAGAATAGCAAACCCAACGGTTAATGATCCATTTTTAAGCAACAATGGTAACGTCCAAACCGTAAAACCAGCAGACAACGCTATCAGAACCATAAACAACTCTCGTTGTTTGACCTTAAACTGCAAGAAAAACCACACTTGTGCAATATAAAAGGCCGCCAATGACATGGAAAGCACAGCAACAAACTCTTGCGGATAACTCCGATCAATAAGCCAATAGCCAATACCTGCATACACCAATGCATTTATTACTACATGCAATAGCTCCGGTAACGACGCCTGTTTTTCGTTATGAATATTGTGAACATATACCATAGTCGCATAAATAGCAAAAATAACGGTGACAAAGCCCATAACCATGCCCAACATATCCGGTGTGGTTTTCGATAAACTGCCAATAACCAATAGATAAGAACATACAAACGAAGTATATAAAAGAATCTGCCATGGCCGCACCCGCACCACCAGCCAAACACCGATACTAAGCAGAATAATATAACTGTAAAGGAGTGGCAACTGTTCGGCATCGGTTGGTAGCATATGCGGTGCAGCATAACCACCAGCCAAACCAATTGCGGCAATCATAAGGCTATTTACTTTTACCGAAATCACACCAGAAGCAACAGTTATTACCGCCATCAGTGAAAATGCCCATACTGTATCAATAAGACCGTAACGCGGACCTGCCGCATAGCAGCAGAAATAGAAAATAAGTAATCCGCCACCGACAAGTCCTTCTCCATTAAGATTAAACTTCTTGCCCAGCAGAAAAAGACCAGCCCCCAACATACCGCTACCTACAAAGAATGCTAATGTAATTCGACCAACGTCTCCCCCCAGAAATGGTTGATCTGATGTCATATTAAGAAAAAACCCCATCCCCATTACCAATGCCACAACAGCCACTCGTAACATCCAAATACTGGCAACCGCAAATTCCATCTGCATTCCCGCTGGTCGATGCTCCTTTCCCACTAAAAACCAGTTCCACATTTTATCAGCCCATGACGGAAGCTTATCCTCTGCCGTAATCTTTCTTGAATCTTTCACCTCCGGCTTAATTAGCGGCTTCGGTTCAGGCTGAGCGATCAAAGGCTCTGCTTCAGATAATACTCCTCTAATATTTTTAGGTAACGGAGGAGGAGGAACTTCTTCAATTTCCACTTTAAGTTCCGATTTTGTTGACAAAACCTTATGGCATACGGCTTCCGCATCCTTTTGCTCTGCATCTAGTATCGCTATAGCTGTGGATGACGACGACACTACTGGAATTTTTTCCACCGATTCTGTTTTTACCGGAGGGCGATTTACAATTTTAAGCATTCTAACTTCTTGAAGAAGATCACGTATGCCCCTACTGTTACTTTTTAAACTTATAAAGATAACAATCAATATTACAAAATTAATAAAAAGCAAAAACTCCATTATTATTTCTCCAACTGATTAAACAACCCATCGGCTCACAGAGCCGACTTTACATCCCACTTGCTCAACAATACATAACTTGTAGCGTTGGCTCTATGAGCCAAAAAACTTAATATGCACCGCATGCAATCCACACTCAATCCCCCCGTCGAGCAGCCCGTCGCAAAGCATCCCCTCCATCCCCTTTTACGATATACCAAACTGATGCAAGCAATTATTAAAATCATTCGGCAACGGTGCATTAACACGAATCACCTTACCGTTAATGGGATGAGTAAAGGAAATATCGGAAGCGTGCAACATCTGGCGTTTAACTTTCACTTCTTTAAATACTGATTTACGCTTAGTACCATATTGCTTATCGCCAAGTACCGGATGATACAGCTCAGCAAGATGCTGTCTGATCTGATGAGTACGACCGGTATCAATCTTTACTTTGAGGTGTGTTGCATCAGTTCCTGCATCCAAAGTCTTTAAACCGGTTATTGCCTGCTTACCATCCATCGTATTATTAATCCTCTTTGCCGTAACATGTAATTTACCCGTAGCGATTACATGATATACTTTTGTAAGCTCTTTACGCCTGAACACATCAACCAACCGATGAAACGATTTATCGTTTTTCGCAACCAACAAACAGCCAGAAGTATCTTTATCTAATCTATGAACAACTCTCAGTTCTGGATTTTTCTGTTGTTTGCGTAATATTTCTTCAACGCTATTAGCACCACCATTAGAAAGGTAGCCTGCCGGTTTATTTATTACTAGCAGATCAGGTTTATTGAGTAATATCGGGATTTTTACTGTTTGTGCCTTTTTAGGTGATTCATCAACCATTACTGTAACCTCAAGATCGGTCTGTAACGCATGTTTCGCCATCCATATTCTACGCTGATTGACATATACATTTCTACTATCTAGCAGTGCTTTTGCCTTTTTCTTGGATATTTTCATGTGCTCAGCCAAAAAGCTCAATAAATCCATCCCATTTTCTCTTCTATTAACTATAAATGATACTATTTTCATTTTTAACGCCATCCTTGTAAAAAATATGTTCTACTTATCTATGTTTTCTGATACATTTATCCGTTTGCAAATAATATATAGAGAAAAAAACCAACATTAGAAAGTATTTATAATGAATTTACCTGAAAAACTAAAGACAAAAAATAAAGCAGAACTTGAACAGTGGTTTCTTGAATCACTTGAAATCACTCCAATGCCAGTATCTGATATGTTTAACGTTCTTACTTTTGTAAAAGAATCTACCCCAGAAATTGCACGTGGATGGGCAGAACTGCTACAGAGTTCAATGCAGGGCGAAGAATATATTAATGCCGCTTTTGATTTGTTAAAGCTCCGTTATGCATGGCACGATGAAATTCCTGGCTTCAGAGACACATGTAAAGAGGCTTGCAAAGCAGTACTTCCGGGACGGCTAGGACTGGCAATTGTTGATAATTGTGGATTTAATGATGAAAACATGAAACTCAACAAATGCTTACAACGTGCACAACTTCTTGCGAATCTAAAGGAAGGTAAGCTTTGCTATGATAAAGGATGGGGATTTGGTATTGTTTCAGATTTGGATTTATTCAGCAAGAGAGTAATAATAGATTTTGATACTAAATACGGGCATGAAATGTCATTTGAATATGCATCTACTACCCTCACCTTACTTGCCGAAGATCATATCCTGGCAATAAACCATAATGATCCCGAAAAAATTAAAGATATGGTAAAAAACAGCCAAGCAGAGCTTGTTAAGTTAATTCTAACCAGCTATGGCCCCATGAGTATTCCTTTGGTTCAAGAAAAAATAACCATGTCCTATCTACCGGAATCAGAATGGAAATCATTCTGGACTAAAGCACGAAGAGACTTAAAAGCCGATCCACTGATTGACCTACCTACTAAACGTAGCGAGCCAATACGCATTCTAGATAAAGAAAAGGCGTATGATGATGAATGGTTTAAGAAATTCAGTAAAAACCGTGATATAAAAGAAATTGCTAACCTTATTGTAGAGTTTGCAAAAGAAACAAAATCACGAGAATTAACTGAAAAAGAAACAGAAATAATGAAAGAACGATTAGCTTTCTGTATTCGCGGTTGTCAATGGAAATACCCGGAAAAAGTTGCAACATTTCTTATTACTGCTAAGAACTTTGGTTATGACGAGCTTGCGGAAGGTGAAGTCATGGGCAAGGCGTGGAAAGTTGATGTTACCGGCACTACTGGGCAAATGCTCAAACGCAAATATTTATCAACAACTATGTGTAAAATTCAAGCACGCAACCTTGAACCATTTATTGCAATGGTAGAAGAGTACGATGCGGAACTTACTGCCCAGATAATGTTGGACATAATTGAAGAACTTCCGCTAGGGCCTTTATCAATTGCCCTAGAATTAGAGGAAAGACTAGCACCGGAAGCTTGTGCAGATAAGCTACAAAATCTACTCCACTCACGTAAAGCTAATGCAATAATAGTTTATTGGGTATGCACTCATGTTGAATTGGCAAAAAAATGGAAGCTTTCCGGCATGGCTGATTTATTGGCCCTCGCAGTTGATACTCTTGGTCGCGACTGTAGTGGTGCAAATCTCAAAGCCAAAAATATGATTGAGTCAATGTTTATCAATAGCGAAATGATAAAACCAATGTTTGACGAAATTGATAATGTTGCAAGAAGAGACCTCTTACGTCGATTAAAAAAATCAACGAGAATTGACCCTTCTTTGGTTCGTTCTATAACAGGTCGTATCATCAATCTATATCCAGAACTAGAGAAGATGATCGAATCCAATCAAGAAGACGTTACCACACCACAACGCCGTCTTACATCTTGGCGCAGTTACGCATATAGACGCAACTTGCTAAATGAACTTATTAATAAACTAATTCCGGAAAACAGCAAAGAAATTGCGGTTGCGAGAAGTTATGGTGATTTAAGCGAAAATCACGAATATAAAGCAGCAAAAGAACATCAAGGTATTCTTTTAAAACGCCGCGGCGAGATGGAGCAAGATCTAAAAGCCATACAGGGCACAGATTTTGCCGGTTTCAAAACCGATAAAGCCGGAATGGGCACAATGGTTAAGCTTGAGCGCCCGGATGGAGTTATCCAGACTTACACTATTCTCGGAGAATGGGACAGCGATAAGGATCTCAATGTTATCTCTTCAAAAAGCCGATTGTCAGAACTATTAACCGGCAAAGCCGCAGGTGATACAGTAGAACTACCGGTAATAGATGAAGACAAAGGTGGCAACGAGATTTGTAAGATTCTTGATATCAGCGAACTAAACGACGAACTTAAAACATGGGTAACCCCACCAGAGGAATAAAATTTATAATGACAGAAAACAACATTCCACAAGAACTCGTAGAACTGGAAATAATCGATATTGCCTATGGCGGCAGAGGTGTAGGCAGACTCGACAATTGCGTATATTTTATCCCTGGAGTTCTAAAAGGTGAAATAATAAAAGCCAAAGTAACAAAACGCAAAAAACGTTTTGCAGAAGCAGAGTTAGTCGAGATAGTAGCGCCATCACCTGATAGAATAACGCCAACCTGCCCTTTAAGCAATGACTGCCCGGGCTGCTCCTATCAACACGTATCTTATGAAAAAGAAGTAGATATTAAGCAACAACAGCTGATAAGCCTACTACAACGCATGGGACATGCCGATACCGAAGGCGTACAATCCCCTACCCCCGCTCCTTCCGAACTTAACTACCGCAATAAAATTACACTTCATGCCGATAAATCAGGAGACACAACAATTCTAGGATATGTTGGCAAAGACAATAAAACAATCTTTGACGTCCCCGAATGCCCTCTGGCGCATCCTAAGATCACAGAAAAACTGACCTTCTTAAGATCAAAAGCAAATTTTCTAGAATCATTAGAACAAGACATGACAGTCACATTACGCTATACCGACCAAGATGGCGTTATATTTTGGAAAGGTCGAAAAAGTACTGAAAAACGGTTATTTGAAAACTCCGTTCTAGGTCGCTTACGAATTCCGCAAACTGGCTTTGCTCAAGTATATCCAGCCGTTGCCGACATGTTGACAGAAAACATCATTGAAAAATTACAAAAAATTGAACCTGAATTTGTTATTGATGTATATTGCGGTGTAGGAATTTTTGCTTTAGCGGCCTCCAGTTGTGGAGTACCCGCCATATTAGGGATAGATTCCAACAGCCTATCAATCAGAGCGGCTCAGCGTAATTCCGCAAAACTAGGACTAGATCGTATCGAATTTATCAAAGCATCTGCCGACCGTGTTATCAGCAAAGCACTAGCCGCAGTAAATGCTCAAACAACAACCGTTATCCTTGATCCACCGCGACGCGGTCTATCAAAACAGGTAACAACAACCCTGCAAAAAGTAAAACCGGCCAATATAATTTACGTCTCCTGCTCACCAGACACACTTTCGCGCGATATTGCAATGTTTATTGAAGCTGGTTATATGCTAAAAGAAGCAAAAATATTCGATATGTTCCCGCGCACAGCCAAATTTGAAACAATAACTTGGCTGTCACGTAAAGGAAAGTGAATAAAACCTATATTTCACACTTAGTCTTTTTTCACAGTATCCACCAAACTACGCACTACCAATCTTTTCCTAATATCTTTTAACAATATCTTCTTGTGCGGCTTCAGTAGGACTACCTTGTTTTTTCCGGGACGTATATGGAAGAAATTATCAGATAAATCTGCATCCATATTATCCAATTCAAGCCAAACCCAAAGAGCAGGAGCCTTGGTTTTAAGTGTTACAGCAAAAGATCCATCATTCAGGCCGGCAATACTGGTCTGTATTCCTGGCTTTGCCACAAGTTCAAGTTGCTTAGGACGTACAAAAAATATCGTTTCCTGCTCTACTGGATGACCTTTTACCGATAACTCCATCCATACCAACAGATCACGGGGTTCATAGACTGCTAAGTTTTTCTTAATTTGTAATTTTTCAACCATCTTATTCCCGTTACTAGGCGTGACAATATTCTTACGTCCAGCGAGAATACGCTTGCCGGCTAAATCAGTTACTCGCCACCTAACTGTACCGGGTAATGGCTTTAACACATCACTAGTAACATGGATTTCCACCGTTCCTTTGTTAGAATCTTCAACTCCACTTATAAGAATAGGTGCAAAAAACTTTCGTGCCATATAGTGCAACGCCTTCCAGCGTCCAAAATAATCAATTGAGCTCCAACTGGTAACTGGCCACATATCATTTAGTTGCCAATAAAGAGTGCCCATACCGCGCGGCATACAACGTCGCCAATGTTCGCAGGCATACTTAATTGCCATGCCCTGCAATATCTGACTTAGCCAAAGAGTATTGTCAAAACCTTCCGGCATTAGAAACCACTCCATCATGTGAGCTATGATCACACCACTACCAACTGCACTACGCTGGTGATGTTCCACTATACGTGAGGTAATATTTCTATCTTTAGGTATCGTATAACTTCGTACCGTTTTAGGTTCAGGAAATGACTGAAAACCAAACTCGCTATTAAAACGATGCTGACATGTCCGGTACCATTCAAAAGGTTTGTTCGCAAACCAGACATCCCACAAATGAGCATCTCCACAATCCTGATTATTGTAATCTTTGCGATCTCCAGTTGGACTATGCGGGCTGCACGGCCAATAATCCCGTTGCGGATCAAGTTCGCAAATGACAGCCGGTAATAAGTCATCAAAGAGCTTCTTGTAATCTTTCCAACTCATAGTTCTATTGGTCCATTTCTCACCAACCAGCCCCTGTTCCAACTCATTGTTTCCGCACCATAAAGCTATAGATGGATGATGCCTTAGGCGCATAATATTATCGGTTGCCTCAACCTTTACATTTTCCATGAACTTTTTATCAAAAGTTGGATAAGCGGAGCATGCAAACATAAAATCCTGCCAAACACAAATTCCCAATTCATCACAAGCATCATAAAATGAATCATCCTCGTATATACCCCCACCCCAGACTCGCAACATATTCATATTTGCACTAGCAGCATCTTCCACCAGTTTACGATATCGTTGCTGTGTCATACGTGACAAAATACCATCACCAGGAATCCAATTTGCACCTTTAGCGAAAAACGGAACACCATTCACGACAAATTGAAATGATTCTCCCCATTTGTCTTTATGCCGATCCAAATGAAGAGTGCGTACGCCTATTCTTTTTGTAATCGAATCAATAACGTCCCCATTTGCATTCAATAATTCAACTATAACAGTATATAGCGGCTGATTCCCCATATTATTGGGCCACCATAACTCGGGAGCATTTATACAGACATCAACATTGCACTTACCCCGGGATAGCTTTCCACTCTGCTCTGCAACTATTTTGTTCTTCCTTATAACCTTTATATTAGCCAATAATCTTTCTTCTTGTAATATTTCTGCTGTTAAACCTACACTAAGAACAACGTGGTCTTTAGAAGAATGATCCTGCTTGATCAAAATATCACTGAGGCGTGCACTGTTAAATCCTACCAATGCAATATCACGCCAAATACCACAAGTTACTGCCTTAATACCCCAGTCCCAACCATAATTACACGGCTCTTTCCTCACCCATGCATGTTTTGTTTTATTCCAGTCAGGCAAAGATCGTTGTTTATCCTTCTTGGTGATATATGGAATTGTAGAGGTAAATAAGATTTCTATTTGATTAAGCCCCAGCTTAAGCAATGGTTTAATATCCCACTCCCATGTACGAAACATATTATCAGATGTCGCCAATTTGTGCCCATTTATACTTATAGCGGCAAAAGTATCCAAGCCCTTACACTGTAGAAGAATACGCTCATGCTTTAGCATTGTTGCAGAAACACGAAATTCACGGCTATATTTCCAGTCATACTCGCCAATCCAGTGTAACCCGTTCTCTGTATCACGATAAAAAGGATCAGATATTCTCTTTGCATTGAGTAAATCACGATATACATCACCCGGTACTATTGCTGAAATTACCGATTTTTCTCCACTTTTCTGCAATGCCCATCGCCCATTAAGCTTAATTATTTTCATTGAAATTCCTTAAATATATAATATTTACAAAACAAAAGGTAATTGTCTACTAAATTGCTATAAAAACAGCTGATACTTGGCAAACTTATCAATAAAAAGCAATTTAAAAGAGGCACTTGCAAAACTATCTGCGAACACTTTTTGATTTTATGCGGCCTATTCCGCTTTTTCGCAATTTCACAGACCCTACGGGTATGCTCCAATTGCTCAAAAGGCAGAATCTGCTCGCCTAAAATGCAGAAAAATTGCCTCGCACAGTAGTTTTGCAAGCACCTCTATATATTACTAGCAC
>CAMZLY010000028.1 GCA_947311825.1 uncultured bacterium | reverse complement strand
TGCTTCTTGAGCAATTGAGCATACCCGTAGGGTCTGTAAAATTGCGAAAAAGCGGAATATGCCGCATAAAATCAAAAAGTGTCCGCAGATAGTTTTGCAAGTGCCTCTCCTAAGTACCCATTGTCACGATACCACTCGTAAGTTTTTGTTAGGCCTTCTTCTAGTCCTACTTTGGGGTTGTAGCCTAGCTCGTTCTTTGCTTTATCAATTTTAAATGCTCGGTTTTGTCTAAACCAGTCGGCTCGACGCCGGAAGATTGGTGGATCCCATGGTAACGGCTTGTAAAGAATCTCTACAACTGTTGCAACTGCATATAGTGGCCAGAATGGAAAATATTTGATCTTTGCATTTGTTTTCATGATCTTATCAATCAATATAACGATCTCTTTAATATGATAAAACTTTTCATCTGCAATCAGATAAGTTTCGCCTTTGCCTTCCGGTTTTTCTGCGGCTAGTTCAAACGCATCAACAAAGTTTTCAATGTAGAGAGGGTGATATAAAGCCTGTCCGTTGCCAAAGAATGGGAACATTCCGCTTTTTACGCGTTTGAATAGCATTAAAAATCTTCCAGGGTCACCAGGTCCATAAATGGCTGTCGGGCGCAAAATTGTGATGTCCATACCGTCTTTAATGAATTCTTGAGCAACTTCTTCGCCTTGATATTTTGTTACTTGGTAATAATCTTCCGGTTCAATTGGGGTTGTTTCATCTCCCGGTGGATTATCAACATTACCATGTACGCCTTGAGTGCTACAGTAAACAACTTTCTTTACATTCTCCGCCTTACATATTTCTAGTAATTGCCGCATTGCAGTAACATTGGTGTCGTAATATACACTTTTGGGTAAGTTGACCTTTCTAAAAGCGGCGGCTAGATGAAAAATAACATCACATCCGGCAACGCATTTTGTTACTAATTCTTTGTCGGCAATACTGCCGATAGAAATCTTTGCTCCAAGCTTAACTAAATCATCGTGCATAATTCCTTTTTGGTTATCTAGCACTATTACTTCGTTTCCTTTTGAAATGAGACGCTTTACTAAGGCACTGCCGGTAAATCCGGTACCGCCTGTTACTAACATTTTTGACATAATCTTAATCCTTTTTTTTCTCCATTTTAACAATCATTGGCGATCCCCAGAAATGCGTTAACCCTAATGCTCGGCATATTCCTTCCATCAGTTTTGATATTATTGGAGATTTTAATGCACGATGCAAGACCATAGGCATAAAGAATTGAGCTTTTTTTCGTTTTACAATATAGCCGTTCTTTTTGAATTCGTTTATTACCTCTGCATGTTTGAAAAGTTTCCACGTTCTGGTATCTCCTTCAAACTTCTTTTTTGCCTTAAAGAGCATGGGGGCAATTTTGTTTAGGCTTTGACTGGTAGGGTAGTCAACTATGATGGAGTCTGCACTAACACGGCATAATTCTTTTATAAGTTGCGGCCACACTTCGCAGTGTGTTAGTAGCCGGAAGCATATAACAGATTCAAAAGAGTTGTCTGCGTATGGAAGTTCTATGATGTTTCCGACTTCAAAAGTACATTTGCCATCATCAATAATAGTTTTAATTCGATGCCGACAACTTTCAGCACTGCTGAGTACTGTAACTCTATATCCGTCACGGCATAATGGAATGGCAAGTTGGCCGTGTCCGCCGCCGATATCTAATACTTTTTTGTTGGGGCATGGTTGAATAAGGTCGAGGGTTATTTTTTCTTGTACGCTGAGCATCCATTCGCCAGTGCCGCCAGAAAATCGGGCCGCATATTGATCTGTGGACGTTTCTATATCAGCCGTTTCAGGGAAATTATTATCTATACTCATACGCTATCCTTCTTATTTATTTGGAATAACCGTAAAGATAAGATAATAGCGGGCATTGGACAAGTAATAATCAAACTATTCGACAATCCAATTCTCTATTTGAACGGTTTTGCTGTCAAAATTTACTCCTACCAAGATAACCTCTTTTTTCTCTAATAAATATTTCTGATAATACTCTTTCTCTTTGATCTGAACAATTGCGGCTTCGGCTGATTTATCAAGCTTGAATTCAAAGATGTAGATGAATTTCGGGGTTATATAGAGGCCTTTAAAGAGTTCTTTGTCACTTAACCGCCTGAACAGTATCACTTAATAACAGTTATTGACTAGTAAAAATATTGGTGGATTGCAATTCAGACAGTAGGGAGTGTGTAACACTAAAATTATGTCATAATAAATTTGATGTGGTACCTGGATAAGATGGTTTACAATGGACGATGATGGCGGATTACGATGTAGCAAATCCACGACATTCTTTGGAACGGATAACTGAAAACCGTCCTCCGCCATCGCCATTCGCTATCGTTACCCAAAAATTATATATACGTATACGGAATTGAAAATTAATTTATCAAGCATATCTACTGATTAAAAATATCAACGAGATCTTTTAATTGATCTATACGTTTTACTCCCATTACTAATGAGACAATGGCTGGTTTTTCTATTGTTTCTAGAAGCGTGTGCTGAAGTATTGTTCTTCCTTTTTCTTTTGCATCTGCTTCGAGTTGTTCCAGTTTATCAAAGATTTCATCACTGAATTCTCCTATCCAGCTTTCCATTTCTGCTTTGCGGGAGTCTGCCGGAGCTTCTTCTCCTCGATGATATTTGCCGGTAAGTAATCCGTTTTGAAGAATTCTATATGGGGCTACTGCAATATCCTCTTTTGCACATAATGGCAGTAGGTCGTTTTCGATATCAGTATTGAGCAGGCTATATTGCGGCTGATGGATGACGGGGCGCGGCAGGTTGTTTTTATCTGCCACTTGTAATAATTCACTGAATTGTTCGGCTGAATAGTTGCTTACGCCATAGTATCTTATTTTACCACTTTTTATTGCTTGTGCAAGTTCACCTATGATTTCTTCTAGTGGCGTGTTGTTGACGTCTGGTTTATGTAGATAATAAATATCAATATAATCCGTATTTAATCGTTTGAGACTTACGTCGAGATGTTTACGTATCGCCGCCGGACTGGTGCCGTCATCCTCGGGAGCAGTGCCTACTTTGTTACCAAGCTTAGTAGCAAGAACAACTTTGTTGCGTCGCTCAGAAAGAGCTTTGCCCAAGATTTCTTCTGCAACACCGCCGGAAGATCCGGCTGTTCGTGCATAGCCTTCGTACATATTTGCCGTATCAATAAAATTGATTCCGTGTTCAACAGCCCAGTGCGTGAGCTTAATTGCTTCAGGTTCGGCAACAGGGGTTCCGAATGTCATTGTGCCAAGGCAGACGGGGGATACTTCGATATTGGTGTTAGGTATTTTTTTGTTTGTCATGTTGTTTCCTTACTTTCTAAAATTAACTATTCATAATATCAGCTATAATTTTATTTAGCTGAGGTTCTATTTCTTTCAATTTCTTTCCCGGCATCAGGTTTCGCGGTGACCTAAAACAAAACTCTCCATATCCTCGTTCACTCATTAAATAATTAAATATCTCTAAAAATCCTACATTCAGAGAAAGATTACAAAACTCCAGAATTTTATTTTGTAAATTCATTGCCGCTTCTATTTTTCCGGTCTTAATATATTTATAAATATCAACATAAAGTTT
>CAMZLY010000027.1 GCA_947311825.1 uncultured bacterium | reverse complement strand
TTGCGGCACGAATGGCGGGTGCGGGGGACAATGCTTGGTGGCATGCTATTTTTCAATCACTGCTCCACTGGGACAAGCCCAGTGGTGGCATAAAGCCTACATTGCTTTTCGACAAGCCCACGATAGACAAGCCCAGTGGTGGCATAAAGCCTACACTGCTTTTCGACAAGCCCACGATAGACAAGCCCAGTGGTAGTGGTGGCGTAAAGCCGACATTGCTCCACCGGGATAGATTCTACGAGCTCACGGTAGGCAAGCCTCATGGTGGGAACAAATCCTAAATATAATATAATTTTGTTGAAAAGGTACAAGAAAAGTTATACTATATAGTTTTCAATGCAATAGTGCACCTCGTGTTGCCTCAAATAAACATGACACCGAAGGATGAGCAAAATAAAGCTAGCGTAGTATAGTTATTGCAAATTTGGAGATTATATAGAAATGAAAGCATTAGTAAAAAAAGAGTCGGCACCTGGTTTATGGATGGCTGATGTTCCTATCCCTGAGTATGGGATTAATGATATCTTAATAAAAATCAAGAAAACTGGAATATGTGGAACTGATTTACATATTTATAATTGGGATTCTTGGTCGCAACAAACGATTAAAACGCCTATGGTTATCGGTCATGAGTTTGTTGGTGTGGTTGAAGCTGTTGGTAGTAATGTGCATGCTTTTAATATTGGTGATACTGTTAGTGGCGAGGGGCATTTGGTTTGCGGTCATTGTCGGAATTGCCTTGCCGGGCGGCGTCATTTATGTCCTAACACGATGGGTATTGGCGTTAATCGCGATGGAGCATTTGCTGAATATCTAGTTATTCCGGTTACGAATGTATGGGGTTGTCATCCGCAAGTGCCAGAAGAGATGTATGCAATCTTTGATCCGCTTGGTAATGCCGTACATACCGCACTTTCGTTTGATCTTTTAGGCGAAGATGTCCTTATCACGGGGGCGGGACCGATTGCTCTTATGGCAGTGGCTGTTGCAAAACATGCGGGAGCCAGATATATAACCGTGACTGATGTTAATGAATATAGACTTGAACTTGCTCGTACCCTTGGTGCTACTCTTGCCATCGATGTAACCAAAACCAGCATTGCCGATTCACGGAAAACACTTGGTATGACAGAAGGATATGATGTGGGACTTGAAATGTCAGGGAATCCAAATGCATTACGAGATATGATTGCCAACATGTGTCACGGTGGCAAACTTGCTTTACTGGGCATTCAGCCGAAAAACACGGTCGTTGATTGGAATCAGATCGTTTTTAGCAGTCTAGTCATGAAGGGGATTTATGGACGCGAGATGTATGAAACCTGGTATAAATCAACCGTCCTGATTCAATCAGGGATGGATATTTCGCCAGTAATAACGCATCGCTTGCATTATGAGGAATTTGAGAAAGGTTTTGAAATAATGAATTCCGGTAAATGCGGAAAAGTAGTGTTAGATTGGACATAAAAAAGGGAGTTAATGGTTATTAGTTACTGGTTACTGGTTATTAGTTAATTAGCATGATGGTATAATATCTTGGGAATAAAACATTATGAATAAATTAGAGTCGTTTAAAAAAGATTTACAAAGCATTAAAGAGGCTGGGCTTTATAAGAGTGAGCGGATTATTGAATCGCCGCAAGCTGCGACAATTACGGTTGGAGGTAAAAAAGTTTTGAACTTTTGTGCCAATAATTATCTGGGATTATCTAACCACGACACACTTAAAAATGCCGCCCATAAGGGACTGGATGATTTCGGGATGGGGCTTTCCTCTGTTCGTTTCATCTGCGGAACTCAGACTATTCACAAAACACTTGAAAATAAAATTAGCACATTCTTACAAACTGAAGATACCATTCTCTACACTTCATGTTTTGATGCTAACGGCGGTCTTTTTGAAACTTTGTTAGGCAAAGAAGATGCAATTATTAGTGATCAGCTTAATCATGCATCTATCATTGATGGTATTCGCTTATGTAAGGCTAGTCGCTTTCGCTATGCCCATGGCGATATGGATGAGCTAAAAGCTTCTTTAGAACAGGCACGTAATGATGGGGCTAAAACAATTATAATTGCAACTGATGGTGTATTCTCTATGGACGGTACTGTTGCTAAGTTACAGGAAATATGTAATCTTGCCGAGGCTTACAACGCCCTTGTTATGGTTGATGATTCTCATGCAACCGGTTTTTTTGGAAAAACCGGCAGAGGCTCCATTGAAGATAAAGACGTAATGGGACGTGTGGATATTATCACCTCAACACTTGGCAAAGCATTAGGTGGTGCTTCTGGAGGTTTTACTTCCGGTCGTGAAGAAATAATAGAGCTGTTGCGTCAACGTAGTCGTCCTTACTTATTCAGCAACTCATTACCACCGGCATTAGTAACAGCTTCTATTGCGTGCTTGGATATGCTATCCGGCTCCACAGAATTACGAGATAAGCTAGCAGAAAACACTCAATACTTCCGACATAAAATGACTTCATTAGGCTTTAATATCAGTGAAGGCACACATCCAATAGTGCCTATTATGCTTGGTGAAGCAAAACTTGCCACGGCAATGGCAAATGATCTTCTTGACGCTGGAATATATGTTATTGGTTTCTATTACCCGGTTGTGCCAAAAGGTGCGGCACGAATACGTGTGCAGATATCTGCGGCTCATAGCCTTGAGGATATTGATTTTGCTATCACTGCTTTCCAAACTATCGGCAAAAAGCATGGAATTGTGAGTAATACATAAACCCTAAGTGTAAAGCCCGCTCTTTTGCTCTAAACAGGGGGGGAGGATTACACACTAATCCAGATAAAAAGAATGGTCGGGGTGGAGGGATTCGAACCCCCGACTTACTGCTCCCAAAGCAGTCGCGCTACCAGGCTGCGCTACACCCCGTTAAGATGCCCTGAATAATTCAGGAATGCGTACTGTATAATTATTTACTTATACAACACAAGCTTTTTCTTCATTTGTATTATTTTATTTATATCACCCCAAAAAGGTACTAATAGAAAAACTATCCATATAAACAAATCACGGTTGCAACTGTACCGATAAACGATAATAAGATATCCTGTTTGATGAAGAAATATCCTGCATAATATCAGCACCACCAATACCTATACGTGGACTTGTTCCCGATAGTGGTTGCCATAAAGATGACACAAAATTACTACTCAATAATAATAAATAATATCTATTTGCCGATGAATTAAATAAAATATTTATAGAGGAGTCCTCTATTATATCAATTATTCTAAATACGTCATTACCATTTGTAGGATTCGTGTCTGCCACATATTCCTGCCAAGCCAAAGAGTAATCGCTATCAACATCAGCAAGATCAGCACTTTCGTAATTATTACTAACCAAATTATACTGTTCCAACCATGAATACGGAGTTCCATGAGATGTTACAGGTTGTGTTTCATACGCTCCTATATCAACCCTACCCTCAACAACTCTCTTATTATTTCCAAGATCTGTATTTCCAATATCTTGACGATTTTCTCCTATATTTATAGCCAATGAATTTGTTTGCAAATTGAAATTGGTATGAACCGGATCTATCAATATGGGATCAACACCATAAACCCCATTAGTATCATTGCCTGCTACAAGCCAATCATTAAATTGATAATATTCATTATTGCCCCAACGCCAAGAAGGTGAAGATGATTCATCGGAATAATACAAATTATAATTAATCGTAGTTTGCAATGGCAAACTACCAGCTCCGCCCGGGCCACCAAAATATACAGCATCACCGCCGCCATTTGCTAATGCAACAAGTATATTATTTCTAAACAGACAATTAGTTATGTAATATTGTAATGTTATTTCACCGGAATAATCTTTTACAGTATTATTATGATATAACGTATTACCGATAAATTTACATGATACAGCACTACCACGAGTATTATCATAGCCACCACAAAATATACCACCCGTATACCCATTAATAATTAAATTATTACGCACAGTAATAAAAGATGCCGATTTTCCACCATGCTCTGAAGCAACTTCCATACAAACATCACAATCATGAATAATATTGCGTTCAATAATAATTTGCTTGCCACCATCAACATAAATTCCATCGGCTGAACGATCATAACCACTCCCTGAACGATAGGCAGGGTTTCCTATTGTATTAATATTATAAACCAGATTATCACTACAGACCCCGTTACGTGCCTGATCAAGTGCAGGATTAGCACATACTCCCTCGTGTCCAATAAATACAATCCCAATATTATTGTTATCATTCACCTGACACTGACTAACAGAAAAACCATCAACATTACCATTTAGCACTAATGCTTCTGACGATCCTAATAAACAATTGCTGATTACAATATTGGCAATTCTAATATTACTAACAGAGCCGCTTGCATTATCACCATAAACGGCAAGACCATGTGCATCTGCACCCAAAACAGCATTACCACCATTATCATAACTATTTTCAATATGGTGAATATTAATATTTGCTATAGAAATATTAGTTGATGCACCATGTACATAAATACCGACAGGAACATGCCATCGATTTGAGGTTGAGAAATTTCGTATCTCAAATCCAGAAATCTCAATATTACTATATCCATCAATCTCTATAAGTGCATCCATATCGCCTACAGTAAGACTGCCCCCGTCCAATATCGGAACCTCATTACTATATGCAAGCAATTGAAGTGACTTGTTGGTTGACCCTGATAATGAAAATGATACTCTTTCTTTATAAACACCACCACGCACATAAATTGAATCGCCTGAAGAAACAGAATCAACAGCGTGCTGAATAGTTTTCCAAGCTGATCCAAGAGACAGCCCAGTCGCTACATCATTTCCATTAGTTGCCACATAATAATTCTTATATTCACTTCCGTATAAACAAACAGAAGAAAAAGACAAAATCACAACAAATAAATATATTACATTCTTCATCACTTTTAAAAGTTACGGTATATCATAAATCAGAAAATTACACTCTAAGGCACCATTAAGTAACGGTATTTTCTTTTTGGGCTTAATAGTCATACTTCGTTCATAATCACCCGACTCATCAAGTAAACATACCCTCCAGCCATGCAAACGAATAAAACGCCCTGTTACTTTCGCAACAAAAGCCGGATCAATTTCCATCCTAACTCCATAAGGCGGGTTAGTTACAAGGATTCGCTTGCTGCCATCGCTTTGCAAGTCCGTAATAGGACGTTCTTTAAATGACGGCCGAACTCCCGCTGATCGAGCGTTCATTTTTGCCTTTTCCAGTACTTCAGGATCTGTATCACTTGCAATAATCTTAACAGATTTACCAGCTATATTGCGTCGCAACTCACCGCACAGCTGTTTCAACGCTTGCTCCTCTTCAGTACCAAAATTTGCCCAACGTTCAAATCCAAAACGACCACGAGCTAACCCTGGTGGCACATTAGTCGCCAACATCGCTGCTTCAATGGCCAAAGTACCGGCACCGCACATAGGATCAACCAGTGGTGTAATCCTATCCCATCCAGACATACGTAATATTGCAGCCGCAACAGTTTCACGTAATGGCGCATCGCCAGCCTGCATACGATACCCACGCTTATGCAATGACTCTCCTGATAAATCAAGATATACCCTTGCCTTATTGGCAACTAAATAAACAAACACACGAACATCAGGATCATCTTTCGATACTGAAGGTCGTGCACCTGTATTTGCACGAACCTGATCAACAATTGCATCTTTTGTTTTTAATGCAACAAAACCACTATGCTGTATTTCACTACCACGACACACACTGCGGACAGATATGGTTTGTTCACTAGTTATATACGTACTCCAGTCGATTGATTGCACACCAGCGTACAACTCTTCTTGTGTCAAAGCTGGAAAACCTCCCAACAACACCTGAATACGCTGTGCAATACGACTTTGCAGGCAAGCTCTCCAGCCATCAATCCACTCACCTCTAAATGGTATCCCGCCACCTTTATTTAACCTAACACTTTTAAATCCCAATTCTCGTAACTCATCGCAAAGAACTTCCTCGCAACCAGAAACAGATGAAGCAAAAAACTCCTGCATAATTAAACTCCCGCCTTTAATCTCATTTTATGAATATTTGTAGCCCATTCTCTTGCCCGTCCCCGCCCTACTCGACGCATTAATATATCCTCTAACATATCCCATTCTTCTGCTACAGGAACAAAATCATAAGTCCACGATTCTTCATCTGCACGCTTTCTCTGCCAACGTAATGAGTTCTTGTTTACCTCAACTCGTATCTCCTGCTTAACACCATCGTCAAGCCTTGTTGTCCAAGATATCTTTCTTTTCATAATCACAAATCTTTAATTTTGTTTTCGTAGTTCGGGAAATCTTCCCGAACAGACAAATACATACGAGAAAATTTCCCGTGCTACACTACGACTTCCTTCGCCTCAATATCGCATATTCCGGCAAAGAATCACCATCTTTAAGTGTCACCAGAACTGTTGACCCGCAATGTGACCGCTCACGCACCTTTCCTGACGGTTCATTGATAGTCTTTATCTCAACTTTACCGCCATTCAGTGACGTTTCGGAATTTTCATCAGCCGGACCTATCCACTCTACAACTTCTCCCACGCCAAACGGATTTTTAACAGATATAGTATATGTATCATTTTCTATTAAATCTATGAATCCCAAAACATCACAAGTGCTTTCCGGCTTATTATGAGCCTGCAACCTTGAGCTTTCTTCTGCACTATAACCAAAAGCAAAACCTGTGGCATAGGGACGATGACTCACTGCCGCTAATTCCTCAAGCCACTCGGTCTTAAACTTATACCCATCAGGATTACGCTTGTAGCTATCTATAGCATCACGATAAACACGGGCAACCGATGCCACATAATATTCACTTTTCATGCGCCCTTCAACTTTAAGTGATACTATCCCGCTTTCTATAAGCTCTGGTATATGCTCTATCAGACAAAGATCCGTTGACCCCAATAAAATAGTTTCACGCCCGGTCTCAAGAATTGAATATGTTTCATCAGGACGACTTTTTTCCACTAAATCCCATTCCCATCTACATGAATGCTTACACTCACCACGTGCCCCGCTTTTACCACAAAGATGTGAAGAAAGCAAACATCTGCCGGAAACGGCGACACACATTGCACCATGCACAAACACTTCCACCTCAACCCCGCTATCACGTGCAACCTCTGCCGCATGTTTAAGTGTACATTCTCTGGCCAAAACAACCCTAGATGCACCAGCCTGCTTCCAGAAAGATGCACTTGCACTATTTGCCGTACTGAGCTGAGTTGAAATATGGATTTCCATGTCGGGGCGCAATTCACGAACCAAACTAAATGCACCGGGATCAGAAACAATTACCGCATCAAACCCTATGCCGCTAGTTTCCTCTAGCCAGTTGCGAATCAAAGGAAAGTCTTCATTATACATAAGTGTATTTATTGCCACATAAAGCTTACATCCATATTTATGCGCATAGTCGACAGCATCAGACAGCTCTTCTGCAGCAAACGATGATTCATCAGGCCGCATAGATAATCCGTTTGCACCAACATAAACAGCATCAGCACCATAAGCAACAGCCATCCGCAATTTAGACATATTTCCAGCCGGTAATAATAATTCAGGTATTTTCATAACTATTCTCTTAATCAATAAAATGGTTAGATATAATGCTAATATATCATCGATTTTACAATAAAATATTGCAACTTCTCAAAAAATGCTGAAATCACAGAAACAGCACCGTCATAGCCGGTGCTGTACTTGAAAAGAACCAGTACAGCAGGGGCTACGCCCCTGCGATAAAAATGTATTGAGACGTTACGAAATATTCACAATTAATATTGAGGTCAGATAGTTTTGTAAGCACCTCTATTATTTAACGGAAATTACTGCACCATACGGAATATGTTTTAATGCACTGTATACATTAAGCCGCCCACCGGAAACAGAATTTCCCTGCATACTTGCCACCGGATCAACCCCATCCATAATTGCCTTAAAAACCTGCTTATACGTCAGGCGAGGTTCTTTTTCCCACAATAATGCCGCCGCCCCAGCAACCATTGGCGTAGCATACGATGTTCCCTTAGCTAAAACATAGCTTCCATTAAGACTGGTACAAACAAGGTCTTTAGCCGGTGCCGCCAAATCAACATTTGTTATACCCACTGCCACATCAGGTCGATACAATGCATCATTTGAATCAGTTCCCGAAACACAAATAATGCTATCCAAATCAAAACAGGCAGGATAAACCGGATTAACATCAATATTCCCAACTGAATTTCCACCTGCAGCAACACATAGTACTCCATTATCCGCATTATCTTTTACTGCATTCTTTAATCCTGAAGAATAATCATCTGTCCAACTATTACTAGTTGCTCTTATATTAATTCCATTTGTTCGCATCCAAGATACATATTTAAAACAGTTAATAGCATCAGAGGAAGTTCCTGCTCCTGAACCACTTATAAATTTTAATGCCATTAATTTTATACTCCAGCCGATACCAACAGTTCCTATTCCATTATTACCTACGGCTGCAACGTGCCCGGCACAATGCGTACCATGCGGATAATCATCCATAGGGTCATTATCATTATTATAAAAATCCCAACCATGCACATCATCAACAAAACCATTAGCATCATCATCAATACCATTGGTTGCCATATCAACTCCATTAGAATCAATTCCAGTTTCCCCTGGATTAACCCATATATTGGAAATTAAATCAGGATGAGTATAATCCACTCCAGTATCAATTATTGCAACAACCACCCCACCGCTACCTGTCAATATATCCCATGCTGCTGGACAGCTAGTTTTTATTTTTTCCCATGCCTGCCCATTTGCAAAATAATAATCATTAGGAGTTGTATCTTGTAACCTAACTGTATAATCCGGTTCAGCATATTCAATAATATTAGTTGCCGCATTATATACTGCACCAAAACTTTTTACTGAATCAATCTGCACCTCATTAAAGCCAACCAAGAAAGTATTCGCAGCCAAAAGTTTTCGCCGTGTAAATGCACCATACTTACGATTCAATTTCTCTAGTTGACTAAAAGAAACACCATCTTTCAACTTCACAATTATATGATCACCAACAAACTCTACCCTTTTAACCAAGTTTGTTTTTGTGCCTAATAAATCAATAGTATATGTTTCCTCAACCTGCCTGACGGGATATTTAAAGACAGAATCATACAAAATAGTAGCTTTCTCATATCCACTGCCACCAGCCGAATTAACAGTTTGTTCTTGAACCACAATTGATGCGGCGTATATAGGAAAACTTGTCAGTAATAAATACAAAAAAATGTATAAATATTTTTTCATTTTAGTTGTACCTTGAAACAACTATACCTTCACAAGATGAAAATTTCGTTTTCCTGACCGTAACACAACCAGCTTGTCATCTATTATGTCACTTGCACTTATTAAGTGATCTAGTGATGGTACACGGTTATTGTTTACATATAAGCCACCGCTCTCAATTAAGCGTCTAGCTTGTCCTTTACTTTTGCACAAACCAGCAGTAACAGATAAATCAAGTGCTGATATTCCTGCAACCTGATCATTCTGTAACTCTGTAGAAGGAACATTTGAGAATACTTCCAATAAATCTTCAGCCTGCAGTCCATCCATGGATTTGCCAAAAAGAACGTCTGTTGCACTTTTTGCAATACGCAACCCATTTTCACCATGAACCATTAACGTAACTTCTTCAGCAAGCCTTTTCTGTGCTGCACGTTGTTCCGGTGCTATTTTAACAAGCTCTTCAAGTTCAGCAATTTCATCAAGTGATAAAAATGTAAAAATCTTTAATAGTTCAACAACTTTATCATCAGCCGTTCGGATGAAAAACTGATAGAAATCATAGATTGAAGTTTTCTTTGCTGATAAAAATACGGCATTACCTGCACTCTTGCCAAATTTCTGACCTGAACTATCCAGCACTAACGGTATTGATAACCCATAAGTTTGACCGCCACGTAATTTATGAACAAGATCTATTCCGGCAGTAATATTTCCCCATTGATCTGAACCACCAATCTGTAAAACACATTTTTCTGTATCAAATAAATGCAAAAAATCATAAGCCTGAAGCAGCTGATAGCTAAACTCAGTAAAACTCATACCAACATCACTATCAAGCCTAGAGCGAACACTCTCTTTTCCAAGCATGGAACCCACACGGAAACTCTTTCCAACGTCACGTAAAAAATCAATAAAAGAAAATTTTTGTAGCCAATCAATATTATTAACAATTAAAGCTGGGGCATCCTTATTCTCAAAGTCAAGAAACCTCGAAAGATTCTCTTTAATACCCTCAACATTAACCTCAATCTGACTCTCTCCCAGCAATACCCGTTCGGCACTTTTGCCAGAAGGATCACCGATCATACCAGTGGCACCACCAGCCAATGCAATCACTTTATGTCCACAACGCTGAAAATGTGCCAAAGCCATAACGGTGACCAAATTACCAACTTGTAAACTATCGGAGGTCGGATCAAATCCGGCATAAACAGCTATCGGTTCATTAACCACATTATTCAAATCCTGATTAGTTATATCTTCTACTAACCCACGGGAATTTAAAATGTCTATAATATTTTCCATAATAAAAAGGGGAACCTCTCAACAACTCACTCAGTCGAGAAGATTTCCCAACCTACTTTTATTCGCTTCAGCTTGTAGGTCGGGAAATCTTCCCGACCATAAAACACTTTTTTAGAAGTTGCCAAAAAAGAAGGCACCCCTAAATAGTTCGGAGCGCCTTCATACTTAATCTAGTTATTTTTCTTCGGGTGCTTCATCAGTAGGCTCAGAATCATCACCAGGATGCCATTCTTCAGCACCAGTATCAAAGTTACCTAATCCAAGAGCTTCATCAAACGCTCCTCCAAGATTAACCATCTCCTCACCAGGCTTTAATCCTTCTAAGATTTCTTCCTTCTGACGTTGGAATTCTTCATCAGGCATTGCTACCGCTTTCATGCTCAAACCAATGCGACGTCCTGCCTCATCAATTTTAACAATCCGTGCTTCAACTTCTTTTCCGACGGTTAATACATCTTTAACTTTTTCTACATGATCATCACTAATCTGAGAAATGTGTACTAGCCCATCAATACCATCAGCAATTTCAATAAATGCACCAAACGATGCAACCTTAGAAACTTTTCCCGTAACAATCTGACCAACTTCGTAAGTCTTTGTCACCTTGCTCCACGGATCATCACTAGCCTGTTTCAGTCCAAGACTAATACGATTATTACTAGGATCAACCTCAAGCACAACAGCATTAACTACCTGCCCTTTCTCAAGAACTTCAGAAGGATGGTTCACCTTACGTGTCCATGACATATCAGACACATGAATCATGCCGTCAATACCATCTTCAAGCTCAATAAAGGCTCCATAAGAGGTGAAGTTACGAACTGCACCACTAATATGTGAACCAACCGGATAACGAGACTGAACAGTATCCCAAGGATTATCTTCAGTTTGACGCATACCTAATGCTATCTTCTGTGACTCAGCATTAACGCTAAGCACTGCAACATCAACTTCATCACCAAGAGCCAATAAGTCAGATGCACGTGCAATACGTTTTGTCCATGACATTTCAGAAACATGCACAAGACCTTCAACACCCTCTTCAAGTTCAATGAAACCACCATAAGGCGCAAGGTTTGTCACCTTACCGCGTAAACGACTACCAACAGGGTAACGTTCTTCAATACCTTCCCATGGATTATCTGATGTCTGTTTTAATCCAAGTGACACACGTTCACGATCATGATCAATCTCAAGAATGACAACTTCAACCTCATCACCTACTGCAACCATTTCTGAAGGATGTTTGATTCTTCCCCAGCTCATGTCAGTAATATGAAGCAATCCATCCATACCATCAAGATCGACAAACACACCAAAGTCCGTGATATTCTTGACTTTACCCATGCGTTTCTGACCCTTTTCGATAGTAGCCATCAACTCTTTCTTCTTGTGTTTCAAACGTTCTTCAATCAAGTCACGACGAGATAAAATAATATTACGACGCTCAGCACTAATTTTGATTACACGGAATTCGTATGTATTATTAAGAAACTCATCCATATTATGTACCGGAGAAACATCAATCTGTGATCCCGGTAGGAAGGCTTCAACACCTGCAACTTCAACAATTAGACCACCACGAACACGACTCTTAACCAAGCCCTCTATAACACTGCCTTCTTTGCAAATGTCCACCACACGTTGCCAACGAAGTTGAAGATCAGCTTTTTCCTTACTAAGGACAACCATGCCATTATCATCTTCTATTGCAACAAGCAATACATCAAAAGTATCTCCTGGCTTGAGTTGTGACAAATCATCAAACTCTACTCCTGGAATCACACCTTCTGATTTGTACCCAATATCGATGAGTACTTCATTATTGCGAACTTCGAGAACGGAACCTTTTATAATTGAACCCTCTGCAAAACTGTGCAAAGTTTCATTGTACATTTTTTCCATTTCTGACGAGTCAATAGTGCTAAACTGCGACATGTCAAAATTCATCCGTCTCTTTTTGTTTCTTTTTTCCATTAAACTTTATTACTCCTGGTTTTCAAAATAAGGATAACGTTTACCCGCACTCCAAAGTACGGTAATTATCCACCTGTCTCAATAAACGTGAAAGACTACATTATTTTTAAGGCCTAATGCAAGCAACAAAACAGTAAAAACAAAGTTTTTTTGACATTTATAGTCAAATGAGGTGCTTGCAAAACTACTGTGCGAGGCAATTTTTCTGCATTTTAGGCGAGCAGATTCTGCCTTTTGAGCAATTGGAGCATACCCGTAGGGTC
>CAMZLY010000026.1 GCA_947311825.1 uncultured bacterium | reverse complement strand
TATGTTAGTGCCATTAAGCTAAGGCGGGGCAGGTCGTCTTCTGTGTTGATGATTTTTAATTAGGGTCTTGTTCTTTCCAATCCTATTGCATAATCGGGGTTTAATTTACTCCCCTAATTGCTGGTAACACAATACAAAGCTCTGCTATTTCCCGCACAGCTGACCAGCTCTGCAAGCAAGAGTTCCTTCATCTTTAAGACTCTCCTACGGAGGGGCATCTGTCGATATTATGCTAAATTCTAAATATTGCCACGGTACAAAAAGCCTCGCAATAACAGAAAAATTCTTTTTATAGTGGACTCATAAATTAGACAAAAAAATAACCCTCACGCAAAAGAGTGCGAGAGGGTTATATAAAAGCATACTTAATTTATTTAAGAAGCATTACCGCATAAAGCACGGCACTCTCCTAAAATATTCTATTTAAGCAGCATCATTTTTTTAACAGAAACAAAATCAGCAGCTTGTATTCTGTATATGTAAACTCCACTAGCAAAGTTAGTAGCATTAAAGTTAACTGTATGATTACCAGCAACCATTTTTGTATTAACTAGTTCTGTAACTTTTTGACCGAGTATGTTATAAACGGTTAATTGCACATCCGATGCTTTGGGCAATGCAAAATTAATTACAGTTGTTGGGTTAAATGGGTTTGGGTAGTTTTGACTAAGTGCATATACTTTTGGAAGTATATCTTCTTTTTCAACGTCAACATAATCATCCAATTCAATTAAATGAACAGCATCAATCCAAATATCAACATCTTTTACACTTGCTGTACCAAGGTTAAATCCAAAAACAATGTTAGTGTCTGTTACTGAACAATCAAAAGTATCAATAACCGTTAACATTTCGTCAGCAACTAATGATATATCTTTCGAATAAATATTTCCAAAGTTACCGTGTCGTTTTTGAATTACTGCCGAAATACCGCTAACATCTTTATTAGCCTTAATCATGAACTGAATATGGTAACCATTGTCTTCTTTCACTCCGTCTAATTCTAATTGACGTAATTGTACTTTCCAACCATCATCGGCACCTGTAAAAGTATTGTTAATATGTACAAGTCCGCTTTTTTCACCTTCTAACATGCTTGCTTCATCAAGTGAAAGTGTGGCATAACTTTGTACGGTTTTACTTAGGTCCCATTTATCAAGTCCATCATTAAAGTAATTATTACTTAACAAATCTGTTCCTTTAGGTAGTTTTGGCTCATTTATTGTGTCATGCACAAATGGAGAATCTGTTACCCAGTTGCTTGTGTCCATATTGCCAAGTTTTCCGTTGTTATCTCCACCTGCTCTATCTATTACAGTACTATCACTACCATTATTAAAGTCGTAATAAACAACTAAGCCATTTTCCGTTCCAGTTAATTCAACATCTTTGGCTACATTTATTTCAGCTTCTGTTCGTGCTACATCCCATAAACGGATTTCATCAATTATACCTGCAAAATTGTATGACGTGTGTGGTTGTTTGTAGGAACCAATTAAAAATCTTTTTGCTGTACCGGCATCTGCACCAGGAGCATCAATTTCTTTAACTCCATCTAAATATACTGTAACATTTGCTGCAGTTCTTACGTATGCAATATGATACCATTTTCCTACTACAAGGGCGGTTGTTCCTGGAACATAATTACCAGCGGCTTGTACTTTTAGGTTATTACCATTAACAAATAATTGAGCACCAAGACGCATTAAATGGTCTTCTCCACCTGAAGCATCAAAATTAGCAAATTTAAACCAACCTTCCATTGTCCAATCATCTCCACTTACGATATCAGTAGTATCAGTTGTAACAACATATTCATCACGTGGTTCACTTAAATTAAATGCTAATGCTTTCGAATTACTTGGTTCAACTTCTTTTATTTTAACAAGATGAATATCATCAAGCCATATTTTAATACTGTCACTTTGAATACCTGCAAAATCTATAGAGAAAAATACATCAGGGTCGTTAAAATCTGCAGTAAATGTTGTTTCGTAAGTTACAGCTGTATCGGCATCAACTTTTACTTGTCCCCACATTCCGTTATAATACTTATTGGTTGCAACAGTATCGTAAAATGCCCACCATATTGCATTGCCTTGTATTGCTTTTGTTGATTTAAGTGTAAAGCGAATATAATATTCTTTTCCGTCTTCTATTGCAACTTCTTGGTTAAGAGAAATTCTTCCACTTGGATAGCCATTATACGCTGTAACAATATCAACTAAAGCACTATTAGGACCATTAAGAACAAAACTATTATCTAATTGATAACTTGCGTATGCAGTATCTAAACTATAGAAATTCCAGTTACTTAAGCCATCGTTAAAACCGGTGTTAGTTAATAACTCTGTTCCGTCAGGTAATGGAGGCTCTTCATCATCCAATTGCAATTCAATAAGATGAATATCATCAAACCATATTTTAATACTATCACTCTGAACTCCGGCTAAATCTATTGAAAAGAGAACATCGGAATCGGTGAAATCGGGAGTCCATTCTGTTTGATATGTTATTGTTGTGTCTGCGTCTAATTTAACTTGTCCCCAATTTCCGTTATAATATTTATTAGTTTCAAGTGTATCATAAAATGCCCACCATATTGCGTTGCCTTGAATTGGCTTATCGGCTCTTACTTTAAATCGTATAAAATATTTTTTCCCTTGCTTAATATCAACTACTGTATTAAGTGAAATTCTTCCGCTGGGATAACCTTTGTAAGCATGTTCAATATCTACTAATACGCTGTTACCACCTCTTATAACTCCTTCAGTATCCAATTTATAACTGGCATATCCCGGATCTAAACTATAAAAATTCCAATCAGTTAATCCATTTACAAAATCAGTATTACTAATAAGTTCTGTTCCGCGTGGTAATGGTTCTTCCGCAGGATCGTCAACCATTTTTGTAATGCTAACATCATCAATCCATATATCAAGGCTATCACTTTGGATTCCTGCAAGATCTATAGAGAATAATACATCAGGATCCGTAAAATCCGAAGTCCACGTGGCAGTGTATTCTATTGTAGTATCAGCATCTAATTTAACTTGTCCCCAATTTCCGTTATAATATTTATTAGTTTCAAGTGTATCATAAAATGACCACCATAT
>CAMZLY010000025.1 GCA_947311825.1 uncultured bacterium | reverse complement strand
TAGTATTCAATCATCGTCCCACTGGGGCAAGCCCAGTGGTGACGTTACATAAATGGTGTTTTTGAGAAGTTACGTTTTTAATAATAAAACGGTTGTAACGTTGACTCTATGAGCCAAAATGTTTTAGTTTTGCAAGAGGCTCTAATGTTAACTTGTAGCGTTCGCTCTATGAGCGAAAAGAGCTTAATCAGAGCTCCAGTATAAACCCATCGGCTAACAGAGCCGACTCTACAGTGAAATTTGCCCTATTAAAAATATCTAAGTTCAGCCACTCTCCTTAGAACTATTTGACTTGAGACTATTCTCAATTACTTCTTCTTCTTTTTCCCAGAGCCACTCCCTTTACCTTTTTTAACTACAGCGGCACTAGTCTGTGGTTTATTTGCTTCTTCTGTTTTTGCTTTTTTACGTTGCCTAACAAGTTGAAGAATTGCGATACCTTGACTTACCGACCAGTAAAGAACCAATGCTGATGGCATATTATAAAAGATGAACAGCATAATAATCGGCATAAACATCATCATTTTCTGCTGTTGTGCATCACCTGTGCTAGGTGTAAGACGCTGTTGCAGTACCATCGTAGCAGTCATAACCAACGGTAAAATATTTAGTGATCCAATAAAAGGTATCATACCAGCGAAAAGTCCTTCCGGTTCACTAAGATCCTTAATCCACAAGAAGCTGGAAAAACGTAATTCAACAGCACTTCGCAGAACTGTAAATAAAGCAATAAATACAGGAATCTGAATGACCATCGGTAAGCACCCGCCCATCGGATTAACTTTATGCTGTTTATACAACAACATAACTTCCTGGTTCATTTTTTGTGGATCACTTTTATATTTTTCACGTACAGCAGTCACCAATGGTTGGATTTTCTGCATACGCTGCATGCTCTCTGTTCCTTTATGTGTAATTGGCCAGAAAACTATGCGCACCATTGCTGTCAAGAGTATAATTGCGATACCATAATTGTGAAACACGCTATAAATCAGATTAAGAATTACTAACAAAAATTTACTCACAGGGGCAAACCAACGCCCAAATTCCATAACATCAGCCTGCCGCTGTCCTCTCGCCTTGAGTATTGAATACTTCTTTGGTCCCACATAATAATTATATTTATTAACAACCGACTCACCAGATTCTAAAACTTTATCAGCAAAAGCCAACTCAGCCCAAGTCTTTTTAATTGTCAATTTCTTAGACTCACTATCGCGCATTGCATACAATTTACAGTTTACAGCAGGCTCATCAGGAACAAGTATCTGTGTAAAAAACTTATTCTTTACAGCCACCCAATCTGTCACTTCATCAGTATCTACCGCCACCTCCATTGGCAAAGCAATTTTTCCCGCTCCCTCTTCATTAAACTTCTTCAGCACAATTGATTTCTTTAGAATTCTTATTTTCAACCAATGGGATGCTCGTTTAGCACCAGTGTCAGCCAGTGAATCGATTCCAAGATAAGAAAAACGTCTAGATTTAGAAGCAGTCTTTACTGCCTGCATAGGTGCAATAACAATATTATGCACACCAAAAGTTTTTGCAATATCTGCGGTATTGCGAATTGTATCCGTAACATTTAACTGATATTCATCACCTAACTCTATGGTTCGCTCAAACACAAAACCGGTACCGCTGTCTTTTGTTAGTTTTACAGTACTAGGACTCCCCTTAATTACGGAAACCTTAAAATCAGTATCAGTTGATAACCAAGGAATACCTTCTATAGAAAGTGCCGGCATCTCCGAGAAATCTAAATTTACCGGTCCGCTATCGTCATCCATAATCTCCTTATAATCAGTCAAATATGCTTGCGAGATCGCCCCGCCCCACGATGAAATCTCTACACGTAAAACATCATTAGAAAGCACAACGATTTCTTCAGGATTCTCATGCTCTACAACTGTTTTTGTCATAGGTATTGAGCCCACAGCATTAGTAGCAGAATCTATCAGCGTACTTTCCGCAACAATGCTACTACTAGTAGGTGTGCCTGCTATATTATTACTTGAAATATTTCCATTTGTGCTAACATTAGCAATATCTGCCGGTTGCGGGACTGGTGCATTTTTCTTTTGATAAAACCCCCACCCTACAAGTACTGCAAAAAGTAAAACAACTGATAACAACTCTGTCTTATTCATATAAATTACCGTTTATTATTTATTCAAATTTTCATTTGCAGAAAAGTCTGCACTTATGAGGTACCTACAAAACTACTGTGCGAGGACCTCTTATACCGTTATTTTTTCTCTGGCACAAAATCTATGCCACCTTCATGAAAAGGATGGCATTTGCTTAACCTTACAATAGTTAGCCATCCGCCGCGAATAGCTCCATGTTTCTGCAGTGCCTCTATACTATATACTGAACAAGATGGACTAAAACGACAACAACTGCCAAGCCAAGGAGATATCGTTATACGATAAGCCTTAACCAATAAAATCAGCAGTTTAGCCATGTCATTTCCTTTTAAAGTATGAGGGCAACCAAAATAATTATTTTTTCAACATATCTGCTCTACGTGCCAGCTTCATTAAATCATTTTCTACCATATCTAATGTAGCTTTTGCAATTGGTCGCCGAGCAATCAATACAACATCCAATGTTCCCGAAAACAAATGCCGATTCAAACGATATGCCTCTCGCATAAGACGTTTAGCACGATTACGATCAACCGCTCGACGCAATGTACGCTTACTGGAAATCACGCCAACACGCAACGACGAATCATCGCTATGTCTTTGCAACATAACAATAAACTTTCCAACAAAAGAACACTTTTCTTCAAAAGCATCATTATATTCGGAAGTTTTTCTTATACGTTGCCGCAAGGCAAGACCTTGATCAACTTTTGTTATTTCTTTGCCTGATTTCTCAGATAAAGACCCGACACACAAAGAACCGATTACAGTATCAGTGTCACCTGATTCTGTATCGGCAGTCTTTAAATCAATTGGCAAGGAGAAAGCATTCATGCCTTCCACCTTTAAGCACTAAGCTTTACACGACCTTTGCAACGGCGTCTCGCAATAATATTACGACCACCTTTAGTTGCCATACGTGCTCTAAATCCTATTTTTCTTTTCCTCTTTATATTAGAGGGCTGATATACTCGTTTCATTTATCCCGTAGTCCTTCCTTGGGTATTTAATTCTCAAAAGTTGGTTATAATCACCTATTTGGTCTCCATAGTCAAGCTGTACTAACCATAAATCTATATTTTTATTATCATTTAACCAAACGGCTTATTACCGACTCACCTAAAGACCTATTATAAGTGAGTATTGGCTTGTTTCGTGGCACCCATTCACGCTTCTTGGCCGTACATATCATACTAAAACCCTTAAACACAAACTGCAAAAGATCTAACTGATACGCTATTTTATACAATATTGATGCTTTTTTATAGCACTTTACCGCATTATTCATACTTTCAGTATTATTTATCCTTCCAACCGAAGGTCGAACAAAAGCGTCAACGATATTAACAAAAAAGCGTAAAAAAGTCCTAAGATTACTCATATCAAAGCCATCTTTAAGCAATACAAAGATTTCTTTTTCAGAATAACCAGCCCGAACCATTCCTAATTTATCATAAGAAGAGCCCAGCATTTGTTGTAATTTATAAATAATTGTATATTTTTTCAAATATCCGGTAACAACAATCAAATATCCATTATGTTTTAAAACCCGATGACATTCAGCAATAAGATCACTGTCAGCATCAACTTCTTCCAAGCTATTAATCAAAACAACAAGGTCAAATACTTTATCTTCGAAAGGAATTTCATTATCTTCAAGAATAGAAACATCCTCATCAATAAATTCAGACACAAGTTTAGCTTCCTGATCTGAAGTAACAACACTAGACCAGTTTCCGCCATGTTTTCTCAGAGCAGCACCATAAATACCACCAACATCGCCGATATTTAAGCAATTATGACCTATCAAAGGACCAAGTGCACGCTTTACTTCCTGTAAAGTCACCTGTAACACCAAATCATTCTGGTAAAGTTTCAATTGATCAGCCACTTCTGCAACCTGATTATTAGTCATTACTACCCCTTATTTATATACAACTGCTCAAAATATATAAAACAACCGTTGTAGTCAAGATTTCAAACAAAAAACATAATAATACTTAAATCACAACCATCGGCTCATAGAGCCGACTCTACAACACACAGTTTGTAGCGTTCGCTCTACTTGTCACGCCATAAAGGCGAACCCCGAAGGCAGATGAGCGAAAAATGACACCCCATTCGATATTACCTTTTTAGCAGTTTTTTACGCACCTCAAGAAAAAACTCCGTATAACTATCCTGCCTGAAATCAGGATAAGTCCAATCCAAATAACGACACCCACGCTTACTAAAATTCAAAGTAACCTCTGCGTATATTCCTTTTTGCAAATAAACCCTATGTGAAAAATCTTTAGTAGTGGCCAAAACGAGCCTACTTGGTGCAATGTAACCGGGATCAAGATTAACCTGCCGCCTTATTTCTCCCGCTATATTAACACAATAATTAGCTTCAATACCTTGAGTCGACAATTTAACATTGGCAATCTCATCAGGCGGAATTAAATCAAGAAATGAATAAAAGCGACGAAACAGACCTTTACCCATCTCTGCTTCATAATAGTCAGAACCATCAAACGCTATCAACCTACTAACAATATCAATTTTTCCATATTTTGGACAGAGCATATTAACAGCATAATCCATCAGATCAGAGTCACTCCCTATAATACCACAAAATAACGCAACAGGTGCAACTGGTTTAACTTTTGCCATAAATCTCCTCCGTAAGTCCAGAGAACAGCACAGAGCACTGCTTTACGTTGCAACAAAAAAAACTTCACCACCACGCTGTTCACGTTGTACACTTCCGGCAGTCAGAAGTTCAGGTAAATATTTTGATATCTCATTTATATGTGCCCCAAGCACATCTGCCATCTGCTTCGCAGTACAAGGTCGACGTCGTAATATATCCAAGATTCTAACTGCATCAACATCGCTACCTTCAATAGTCACCTTTTTAAATGATGCAATAACCTCGGCTGGCGGCTCAAATAACAATGCAAGCTCATTCATCTTTTCTGAACCTACAGCTACCGCATCAGCTTCTGCCGCCGGTCGCACTGCAGTATTAAGCTGTACTTTATCTGGTCCTATTTCCTTAACAAAGGTTACAATCTTTTTCATATCAGCAGGGGCGGCATTCACACCATCCACCACAAAAACCTCTAACCTAAGTTCCCCAGCAAACTCATTACGAAAATCTTTTTCACCCTGAACAAGGTCATTAAAAGAAACATCTGAATCTGGACGATTCAATTTCTCAAATGAAGTCTGATCCCATGCCCCCATTGAAATTTTAACCACACTGGCCAATGCCGCAGCTTTTCTTACTTCCGGCAAATGTAACGTAGTTCCATTTGTCATTAATAGCGACCGAATATCAGTATTATCTTTAATAAATGCAAGAATATCACCAAAGCCTGAATTTAAAGTAGGCTCACCTGATCCAGACAATGTAATAAAATCAGCTTTTCCATCATGCTCAAGCCAATGTTTTAATTCAGCAATTATTTCTTCTGGCGGAACATACTCCTTGCGCTCAGCAATAGTATGCTTAGAACGCCCTAGCTGACAGAAAATACAGTTCAACGAGCATGTTTTATATGGAGTTAGATCAACCCCCAAAGACCGCCCAAACCTCCGTGACGGTACCGGTCCAAATAAATATTTATATTTCATAGAATAACCTTTTATTAATCTGCGGTAATCTGCGAAATCCGCGGATAACCATTCTTCTTTTAATCATCTAAACAAACATCAAAATCACCATCAGGAAATATCATCGCCATACCAAACTCCATCTGAAACTCTGCATCCAGCGAAAGATCAACGTGTTCGGTACGCTCACACATTTCATCAGCATACTTACGTTCATTAGATGACATCAATACCAATTTTGCCCCCAACGAAGCAGCATTACCAATAAATCTAATTGCACCACAAGCAACTTGCGGCAAAAGACCAATACGGCGGGCATTACTTCTGCGAATAAAGTTACCAAATGCACCCGCTAACAGAACGTATCCCAAATCACCAGGTTCCACTCCTGCACGGCGTAGTAATATATTTATAGCCGCACGAATAGCACCATTGGCCAATTGTAACTCACGTATATCTTTTTGATAAATATAAACAGAATCAATATCCTTACTGCCAGCCAGTAGAAAATCTATATTATTTCCATTATCTATTAATCGTGCTTTTAAAGCATCCGGCATCGAATCATCAACTTCATCTCTTGATAATATCCGCCCCGTTTCATCTAGTACCCCTGCCCTTAACATTCCGGCAACGGCATCAATAAGAGCCGTTCCGCAAAGCCCAACCGGAGTAACATTACCAATAACATTAATTTCCACATCACCATTAATAATAACTTTCTCAATAGCACCGGCAGTTGCGCGCATTCCCTGCGTAATTCTTGCACCTTCAAATGCCGGTCCTGCGGCAGCGGATGTTGCCAACAACTTCCCATCATGACACAAAACAATTTCCCCGTTCGTGCCTATATCAACCAACAATACCGGCTTATCCCATCTATCAATACGTGCCGCAACCATTCCAGCCACAGTATCACCACCCACAAATCCGCCAATCTGCGGCATAACAAATAAATCAGCCCCCACATTAGCCAACAACCCAAGCTTATTAGCCTGTAAAGTTAAAGAACGATCAAACACCTGCACAAACGGAACCTCACCCAACGCCGCAGGATTAAGACCGCAAAAAATCTGTTGCATAGTTGCATTGCCGGCAATTGCTATCTCGTAAATATATTCATGACTAATATCAGCTTCTTTGCACAAGCTACCAATGATATCATTAACCGTTTCAATTATAGCCTGTTGCAGTTGTGATAATGCCAACGCATCTTCACGAACCTTCAAAATTCTTGAAATAACATCATCACCATAGACAATCTGACCATTCATTTTTGAGTCAACAGCCAACTCATTACCGGTCAGTAGATCAAACAATGTTCCAACTAAAGTGGTCGTGCCAATATCAAATGCGACACCGTAAGCCCTAGCTGAGGTATTACCTTTTTCCATTGCAAGCAGGCGGTTGCCGGAAAGTACTGCCGTACCTTCCCAATCATTACATCTCATAAAGCTCGGTATGCAACGCAATAAATCAACAAAAATTTCAATTTTCCCTATTGAATCAATTAAGCGAGCTTCATCAGAACGGTCATCTTCGCTAGTTGGTGGATCAAGTTTAAAATACTTTTTACAAATAACAGGCTTAACTTCCATCTTGGTTCCAGGGTCGTTTTCTAAAATCTGCTGCCTGTGCTCAAACATAGACTCTTCAGAAATATCAACAACCAGCTCACCGTTAACTTTAGTCTGGCAAGCCAAGCAATACCCTTCCGCCAACAGCTCACATGATAATGCATGTTTCCCATTATCGTCATAAGTGCAATCACCACTCACAATCCGAACACGACATTTACCGCATGTTCCTGCACCACCACATGGAGTCTGCAAGATAATACCAACCCTACCCGCCGCTTCAAGCAATGACGTACCCTTTAAAACAAATACACGTTGCCCAGACGGCTGAAAAGTTACTCGCACTTCTTTCATTATAAATTTCTCCAATAAAAATACAACTGAGGTGCTTGCAAAAGTACTGTGCGAGGCAATTTTTTGCATTTTAGGCGAGCAGATTCTGTCTTTTGAGCAATTGAGCATACCCGTGGGGGCTGTAAAATTGCGAAAAAGCAGAATATGCCGCATAAAATCAAAAAGTGCCCGCAGATAATTTTGCAAGTGTCTCTACTAATACAACAAGCTGATATAATGAAGATTAGCTACCCCATTTGCAATAGCTATATTTCGAAAGAAAGCTGGTGCCTGGGGGGGGACTTGAACCCCCAAGGGATATAACTCCCGACGGATTTTAAGTCCGTTGCGTATGCCAATTCCGCCACCCAGGCCTATACTTATTAATTATCAAGGCAATGTTGTCCTAAATTTTCGACTCAATGTCAATACTCAACCGTAAAAAAATAAAAAAATAATTTTAACAGTACATTTTGTCACACTTTCCATACAAAAAAGCGAAAATACTAGACTTTTACTGTGGCATAAATAATACTATCTTTTAGCTAGATTTAATTACTGTGCTTTAAAGACACTCGCAATACAAGGAGATTTTATATGTTTGGCTGGATGTTTGATCCTATATATTTACTAATGCTGTTACCGGCAATGATTCTTGCCGGAATCGCAACGATGATAACAAAAAGTACTTTTAACAAATACTCAAGGGTACCTGCGTCATCCCACCTGACTGGAGCTGCGGCTGCACAGCAACTACTACATAGCAACGGTATAATAGATGTACGAATAGAGCACACAAGAGGATTTCTAAGCGATCATTATGACCCCACCTCAAAAACACTGCGACTATCCGACTCAGTTTATAGCTCACAGTCTCTTTCCGCAATAGGTGTTGCCTGCCATGAAGCCGGACACGCCCTTCAACACGCACAAAACTATCTGCCGCTACACTTGCGTTCCGCACTGGTTCCGGCGGCACAACTTGGAAGTAACGGCTCATATATAATATTTATTATGGGGATGATATTTTCCGCTCCGGCATTAATGAAGCTTGGTGTAATTTTATTTGCCTTAGTTGTGCTCTTCTCTATTGTTACTCTGCCAGTAGAATGGAATGCTTCGGCACGAGCAAAAAGATTTATGACAAGCTCAGGAATTGTAACTGCTTCCGAACAACAATCTGCAGCAGCAGTACTCAATGCCGCATTTCTTACTTATGTAGCATCCGCATTTACGTCAATAATGACACTACTTTATTACATGCTTCGTGCAGGCATGCTTGGTGATGACGACTAAAAAACCTAAACATTAAATAAAAAGTTAACAATATCAGCATCTTGCATAACATACTCTTTTCCTTCGGTACGCATAACACCGGCAGTTTTACAGGCGGCTTCATTACCATATTTAAAGTAATCTTCCAATGAAATCACCTGGCAACGAATAAAGCCTCTTTCAAAATCGGTATGAATAACCCCGGCAGCCTGCGGAGCCAAACACCCCTGTGGAATTGTCCATGCCCTAACCTCTTTCGGCCCAGCCGTAAAATAGCTACACAAGCCTAATGTGTGGTAACTCTTTCTAATGGTGCGATCAAGACCACTATCTTTAATTCCATAGCTTGACAAAAATTCTTGCACTTCTTCATCACTTAAACCGGCCATCTCCTCTTCCATTCTGGCACAAATAATTACTACATCGGCATTTCTAGATTCAGCATATTTTCTAAGTTTTTCAACATGCTCATTGCCATCAACAACCGCATCTTCATCAACATTAGCACAATAGACCACTTTCTTATCTGTAATCAGACTCAACTCCCTCAAAGTAGGTTCTAACGCCAAATTTTCAACATCAGGATAACTTGCCACTGTCGCCCCTTCGGATACATGAGCCAATAATCCTTTACAAGCCACAAGCTCCTTAAGCAGCCCCTTGTCCCCCCTACTCAACTTTTCAAGTCGTTCAACTCGTTTTTCAAGAGATTGCAAGTCCGCAAGAATAAGCTCTGTTTCAATAATCTCTATATCGCGCAACGGGTCAATTGTACCTTCAACATGAACAACATTATCATCATCAAAACAGCGAACAACCTGGATAATCGCCGCCGCCTCTCTAATATTAGCAAGAAACTTATTTCCAAGGCCTTCACCGCGACTTGCACCTTTAACCAGCCCGGCAATATCAATAAAGTCAACTGTTGCATAAATTGTTTTTTCAGGTTTAACCAATGCAGACAACTCATCCAACCTTTTATCTGGCACAGGAACAGTCGCCTTATTAGGCTCAATAGTACAAAACGGATAATTGGCAGCTTCCGCATTCTGCTGACGTGTAAGTGCGTTAAATAATGTTGATTTTCCCACATTAGGAAGCCCCACAATTCCAATACTCAATGGCATAATATAATCCTTATTTTAAAGTTGTCAGTTTTTAGTAACCTGCATTAAGAGGAAGCGACGAAACATACTGTAATGAACAACCAACTGCAACATGAAAAAGGTTAAAACAAAATAATTTAGAAGTAGTTACCTATCTCCGAGAGGTAACAGTCCTGTAAAAATTTTCGCTCTACGGGCTACCTCTCGGAGATAGGTAGATACTAAAGTATTTATTTAACTAGCTCAACATCAACCTTATAAAAGCCGGCGTCCTCAACACTATACAATATATCTGTATAACTACCACGTGGGTAATCAATGTCGGCTTCCAATACAACTGAATTTGTAGCAAGTAAATCATCTGTCCATAACACTGTATATCTACGTGACGTAACCGAATCCCAGTTGATAACAAAACCATTGGTCGCAACAACATAAGAAAGATCAAAAACAGAAGATGCATTCTGAGGATCGGTACCTGCAATATATTCTGAATAATTACTATACCAGTCACCATCTTTATCTTTTGCCGCATCTGTAGCGTCCGCAGGATTAAGACCATTATCAAACTCCCACCCATCAGGCATATCGTCCATATCAGAGTCAAGATTGACAATCATTATTTCATAAGCTCCCATATCGACAACTGCCGTACCATTAGAACCAGAATCTAATGGTCGAGGAATACCTTCCAAACCTACTGTTCCCGCAAGAAACGCATTATCACCCGCATCAATACATGGTGAGTTTGTTTGCAAGTGATAATCAAACCCAGCCTTATCAATAAATACCGGATTATTTGTGATATTACCATCAACCCCGTCTGTAACATCCGCCGATGCACACGTTGCATGGACAACGGCTGAATATTGATCACTACCACTTGCGACCGCACTATTACTCCATATAATCGAGTTGTTTACTCGTCCCTGATATACACCACCACCATTTTCAGATGCACTATTAGCAACAATAGTACAATTATCAATAATACCCTTCGCAATACCTCCGCCATATTTCCCTGAGTTACCACGGAAAATAGAATTATCAACTTGACCATAATACATGCCACCACCATTTTCATCTGTTGAATTCCCAATGAAAATACAGCGAGAAACCAGTGGAACATTATTTGCACAATAAATACCACCGCCATTTTCCGCACTAATATTCCCATTTGCAATAGTCAGTCCACTAATCTCACAATCAGCTGAATCCAAATTAAAACACCTATTCACTCCACCGCCATCAACAATTGTAACAGCAGCCCCATTTACACTACTAATATGCATTGCATTTGATACCGCAATTTCTGCTACAGGAAAATAAGTTCCGTTAGTTATCAATACAGTTCCGCCATACGCATCCATTGCGTTAACCGCCGCCTGGACAGTACGTTTAGCAGTACCCCATGTCCAGCCACTTGCTGCATCAGAACCGGTAGTTGAGACATGCTGAACAGAATCAATAATATTGATAATCTGCGTTGAAGCCACTCCAGCAGGATAGTCATTATTAAAGGCTGTTAGCACTACTGAATATTGTCCGGCAACGGACCACGTATGATCAATATGCGGTTGATTTGTCGCCCATGTACCATCCCCAAAATCAACCGTAGATAAACTTGCCGCACCAACAACTGTAGCCGTAACGGGGATTGATGCACCTACACCACCCTTTACCGGCATAATTAAAAATAGATTTACCGAGCCAGCGGTTCCTGTACTATACTCATCACACCCGATCGATGGTGGACCGGCCCAATCTTCTCCATCAATATCTTTATCAACAGCATATAAACTACTCCCCGCACCAACACAAGGTGAGTTCACAGCCAAATGCGATGCTGAAGCCAATAATGGCATATTGGTAATATTACCGTCAACGCCACTACCTACATCCGGCGAACAACTATACTTAGCCGTAACACTATACAAATCATCCCCATCATAAAATGCAGTGTTATACCAAGCAATGCTATTATTTACAGTGGCTACACTTACTCCACCACCATTATTATCAGCAGAGTTTTCAATAAAAGTACAATTATTAACTGTACCCTGTTTCATCCCCCCACCATCAACATCAGCCACATTACGAATAAAAGATGAACCATTAGCAACACCATCATACATTCCACCACCACCTATACCGGCAGAATTATCCAAAAACATACAGCTGTACACATCACCACCATACATACCGCCACCACTGTCGTCGGCAATGTTATATTTGAAATCGCTAGCTACCGCTGTACCATAATACATTCCACCACCACTACCATATTCGGCTCTATTGTTACGTACTACACAGTTACTAATCACGCTATAAGCAACACCACCACCATTTTTAGCAGAATTAACAATAAAGGTACAATCACTAGCCTTGCCATAATATAATCCCCCACCACTTCCGCTAGCAGAATTACCGGTAAAAATACAGTTTAATATTTCAGGGATTTGATTAATGCAATAAACACCACCACCACTATTACCACCAAGACTATTTCCATTTTGAATAGTAAACCCATTAATTGAGCAAGCGGCAGAACCGAGATTAAAAACACGATGCGTACCGCCACCATCAACAAATGTATCACTAGCACCAGCTTGGCTAGAACTAAAAATAGAAATTCCATTAGAAACAGTAATTTCAGATGCAGGATAATAAGTACCGGCAGAAACAAGTATCCCACCGCCATAACCAGAAGCATCAACTGCTGCCTGAATGGTGCGTTTAGCACCTATCCAGAACCATCCGTCATCATCGTCAGAACCGGCAACAGAAACATATTGAGTTCCACCAATAACTTCAACCTGCTGTGTAACAAAAATGCCGCCAGTATAATTAATATTGTATGCCGACAAAACAACATCAAACACCCCTGTACTTTGCCAAGAATGAACAGTTTGCAATTGATTAGAAACCAACGGAGCCCCATCCCCAAAACCAACAGTAAATAAGTCGGATGCCCCAATAATCATGCTGCGAACAGGGATATTCACATTATACGCAATTTTCTTAGGAACAAACAATTTAATATCAAGGTCCCCTGCTGTACCGGAATTAATTTCATCGCATCCCATCGAAGGAGGATTGCGCCACTGCCCACCGTCAATATCCCTACCGGAGCTGTATAAACTTGATCCACCCCCAGCACAAGGCGACGCCACATAAATATGCGAGGATGATGACAATAATGGTGCATTTGTAATATTACCATCAACTCCATGTTCAACATCCGGTGAACATGTATAATGTACAGTAGCCGCCAAAATATCATCTCCATCATTGCCCGCCCTATTATTCCATACAATAGAGTTATTTATCACACCAGAATAGACACCACCACCACTTGATAACGCAAAATTCTCAGTGAAGGTACAATTATTTGCATCACACAGGTATATACCACCGCCACTATGTTCTGCATAATTCTCAGTAAAAACCGAATTATTTGCTGTACCACTGTGCATTCCCCCACCTTCTGTAGCAGAATTCTCAATGAAAATGCTGTTGTTTCCCGTTCCCAGATAAATACCGCCACCTTTTTTTGCCGTATTGGAGATAAACCTACAATTTTTCGCTGTACCAAAATATAATCCTCCACCAAAACTCTCTGTTGAATTCTTTACGAACAAACAATTCGAAACCACCGGCATACTGTTTACACAATAAACCCCACCACCGCCACTTGCCGCACCGGAATAGCCATTTGTAATCGTAATATCCACAATCACACAAGCAGCTGTACCAAGATTAAAACAACGGACAACTCCACCACCATCAACAAAAGTAGCATCTGTCCCATTATACCCCTTAATAGTAATGGCATTAGTAACTACAATTTCACTCAATAAATTATAAGTACCATTCCCCACCATCACCGTATCACCAACAGCAGAAATATCCACTCCCTCCTGAATATTCGTCGCTGCCGTCTGCCAAGTAGCATAAGGCGGCACCGGATTGGTTCCATCAACAAACACATAATGCACCGTTACAGACTCATAAGCCCCCATATCAACAGTGCCGTTCACTATCCGTATTTCACCATCAAGGTCAACGTCACCAACAACCCACCCGTTATCTCCAGAGTCGATACAAGGTGAACTTGACTGCAATCTAAAATCGTCATTATCACTATCCACAAAAGCCGGAAACAACGATATATTACCTGCACCACTAACACCAGGTGAACTGCTGTTATATGATGAAGAAAAATACATATTAGACCCAACACCATCGGCAGTATTAAACCACAAAATAGAATTACGAGCCGTTCCATCAGATAACCCGCCACCATTTACCGATGCAGAGTTATAAATAAGAGTACAATTAGCCAATGTGCCTAAACTCATACCGCCGCCTGAAACAGCAGAGTTATGGCTAAAAACAGAATTATAGGCATATCCCTTAATCATCCCACCGCCATCACCAACCGCACTATTACTGCTAATGACACAATTAAAAACCTTCGGCAACGAACCAGACGCATAAATACCACCACCGGTTTTATCATCAGCCGACGAACCGGATGCATAACCATTAATAATCTTAAAACCGAAAAGAGAACATTCAACATTATTAAGATTAAAACATCGACTTGTACCACCGGCATCAATAGTGGTTAAGTCTGCTCCACCGGCACTTTTAATCGTAATTGCATTAGTAACCAAAATCTCAGCTGCCAAATAATAAGTCCCCGTACCAACCATAACCGTATTACCATTTACAGACACATCAATCGCCGTTTGAATATTCGTAGCAGCAGTTTCCCATTTCTCATACGGATACTTCGGATTTGTTCCATTAACATCCACATAATGCACCGGTACAAACTCAAAAGCACCAATATCAACAGTATCATTCAAAACACGCACCACACCATCAAGATCAGTCGCACCTACAACAAAACTATTGTCACCAATATCAATACAAGGCGAAATATACGACAAATGATAATCTCCATGCTGACGATCAATAAATAATGGTGACGCAATTATATTGCCGACCCCATTGGTTGCATCCGGCGAACAACTGTAACTTGCCGTAACACCGAACAAATCATCACCACTACCCGTAGCAGTGTTATACCACACAATAGAATTATTTGCTGAGCCAAGATACATCCCGCCGCCATCACCTGCCGCAGAATTACCACTAAAAGTACAATTATTAGCAGTACCATTAAATATCCCACCGCCATTACCATTTGTAGTGATACCAGAAGCAACATTACCTATAAAGATACAGTTATTCGCCGTGCCCCCACCCATTCCACCACCATTACCAAAATCACCTAATGCGGAATTCCCACTAAAAGTACACCTATTAGCCGTACCAAAAAATAAACCGCCGCCATTACCATGATTGCTATCCGTCTCTGTTCCCGTTGCAACATTATTTGTAAACAGGCAGTCATTAGCCGTTCCACCAGCCTTCCCACCACCATACTCAGAAGAATTATTTACAAATAAACAATTATTAGCCACACCATAAAACATACCGCCCCCAACCCCCAAAAAAGCAGTATTACCAACAAAAGTACAGTTTGAAACTATGGGCGTATAACTCCCACAAGAAATTCCGGCACCGGCATAGTCTGGATATGCCCCAGTAACATACCCATTAGTAACAGTAAAACCGACAATTACACTTGTTGGTGAGCTCATATTAAAACACCGATGACTCCCACCACCATCAACAATAGTAACATCCGCTCCGCCAACACTCTTTACAGTAATCGAATTACTAATCACAATTTCTGCCGCCGGATAATAAGTACCATTAGTAACCAAAACCATATCATCATCAACAGTAGCATCAACTGCAGCCTGAATATTTGTTGCTGCCGTCCCCCAGCTAATATATGGAAACGTCGGATTCGCTCCATTTATGTCCACATAACGTATTGTTGCCTGTAAAGATGCTGACAAGCATAAACCAGCCATTAAAATCATAAACCATTTTCTCATTAGTAAATCCTTATATTTTTATTGTGAATAATACAATAAATGGTGCTGTTAAGTCAAACTAAAGAAAAAATGGAGCTATATTGATTTATCTAGCCTGCGAGATAAAGAAATGGAACGACATTACCGATTAGCAAAAACAATTCTGTCATAAAACTGCTCCAGCACAGCACCACCGTAGTGCATCATTTTTTTATCTACGGAAACCTGCGTAATCTGCGGATCATCCATTATTTCAGCACATACAAAAGCTCTTTTGCCAATTTATGCATAACATCCAAATTAGGAAAAGCCCTTTCAAGACGTTTAAAAGTTGTTGCATGATAATAATTACGTGACCCACGTTGCTCCCCTGGCACAACAGAATGCAACATTTCATGAAAAACAATATAACGCACAAACTCATAAGGAACCCTCTCATCATCTAACAACGGATTAATGCGAATAGTTTTCAAATCAGGAATCCAAGAGCCATATCGAATAGATCGTGATTTTTTTCCACGCTTTTTGGCAACCACCCGCTGCCCCCATTCAATATCACATAAAACCTTATTACCAAAAAAACATCTGTTCACATTATTACGTATTTCGCCAAGATGATGCACCTTCCCCGCTTTCGGTTTCTTTTTTCTTCGTGCAGGTCGCATATTCTCAGAAACAATCTTTTTCGCAAAAGCAGCAATAATTGCCCAATCAGCTTTATTACCATTAGACAAAAATCTTTTCAAAGCCTCAATTACATTCTCAGGAGCTTTCAGAAACTCCTCATGTAAACGAACCTTAATTATAGGCTTAGAAAGATCAATTGAAGCCATAGAAACTCGATTATCAGTAATTGTTAGCTTAACATCACGTGGTGCAACATGATTAAGCACATCACCAAGAAGTTCCTTACTCATCCCTGTATCAAAGGGGAAAAGCTCATGTTGTATTGACTGTGGTTTATTTTTCAAAATCAATATTTCTTTTCGTATTCACCTTTACCAAGCCGCTGCAACTTATGAAAACCAGCATTTTTGGCACGATCATCAAGCCCACTCTTCGAGCTCCCAATAGAAGGAGCAGAAATCAGCCTAACAACACTTGCCCCGCATTCAGGACACACCTTTAAATGCTCATCAGATATCTTCTGAAGCAACTCAAAGGAATCTTCACAAAAAGCACACCCCTTTTTACTTTCGACAACTTGATATTCATAAAATGGCATAGTACAACCCTTAACAATTAACACTGAATCTACATCAGAAAAACAATACCCATATCAAATCACTACACCTAATGCAATTTATAATTTCCTCTAAACTGAAATACGATGTTTATTTGAGGCAACACGTCCAAACAAAGAGGTTGTCTTGTTAGGCTAGCAGTTGAAAAAGCGGAATCCTGAGCAACTGACGGTGTAGCAGATGTAGCGATGAATGGTGAAATCCGGGTATTGTTTCTGTATATCTGCGGCATAGTTTGTGACTTGTTCCAATTCTTCCGGTTGCGGGGCATCCCATTTAAGTACGCCTAGATTTTTTCCCTCTGCTTTGTTGAAGTGCTTGAATTCAATCAAAAGTATTTGATTTTTGAAACTTTTTTCAGGTCGTCCAATCGCTTCCCAGTCGCTGCGTCCGCTGGGGTGATTGACCTCAATGGAAAAGACGAAATCGTAAAAAAGATAGCGGTTGCATAGTTCGTAGAAAGTCGTCCGAATGAAGTTCTCATTAACTTTATCAAATGCCTGTGCCGGAATCTGACCAATATAACGATCCCAATAGCCTCCGAAGAGTGCTTTTAGATCATGGTTGCCGAGAAAACTGCGGAACATATCAGTATAGCCGTCTGAGACCGAGATTCGTTCCATCTCGTTGAAATAGTTTGTGAAGATTGTTTTCATGGTCAGGTTCGGAAATTCCATGGTGAACCGGTCTCTAAACGTTAACATTCCAAGATAATAGAGGCTCAGAGGATAAAAATCTTTCTGGAAAAACCGGTTCATATTGAACTGTGCCTGAAGCTTGGTCATAT
>CAMZLY010000024.1 GCA_947311825.1 uncultured bacterium | reverse complement strand
GGAGACCGTAAATATGACCAACAATTATCCGTTTAGTTGGGTGGAAAATATCTTTGGCGAGCCTCCTCAATGGCTAAGCGGTTCAGATTTACAGAAATGGTATGATGACCGTGATCCGTGGCGGCAACATGTATTTTGCGACTTGATTGCCACAAGCTCTGTGCTGGATTATATGGCGATGCTGACAAATATTGTTTATACTTATTCTGGTACCAACACAAACTCAGTCTTATCTATTTATAGCAATAGCATTGTTTTTTTTGAAACCGAAGCCAATGCCGGAGATGCTCAATTCTACCTGCACGCACCGACTAACATTCCGATATTAGATGTTTTTCAGTCAACCAACCTACTTGCACAATACGGCTGGAAACTGGCAACGACCTTTATTCATAATACCGATCCACTTTCGTATATTGCCGGAGTATCATCGCTAGAGTTTTTCTCTGCCGGTAATGCCGTATTAGACAGTGATGGAGATGGTATTTCCGATGCAAGAGAACTGAGAATATTCGGAACTAGTATAAATTCGGCTGATAGTGATAATGACGGCATCAATGATAACGAAGAAATTTATAATTTTGAGACAGATGCTAACAACCAAGATACCGATGGCGACGGTTTAAATGATGGCGAAGAGCAATTATATGGAACCAGTCCATTATCAAATGATACTGATGGTGACGGCATAAGTGATGCAACAGAAGCAGCTAACGGAAGTGATCCCAGTGATGCCTCCGATGGTGGTGATCCTGCTAATTGTGTTGAGATAATGGTAGATGTATGGAATTGGGGTACAAATGGTGTATATGGAAAATATATATTATCACCATCCCCCAAAAAAGTATGGAGATATTCAATACCGAATTATTCGTTTGATATTGCCACGCATATATTCAACTTGATTAAAGGCAAGACGTATAATATAGCATTTAGTGCTACTTCATTTGATAACAATGAGTTTTGTATTTGGTATGATATATTTTCAACATATCCAAGCTCCTATCCGTTAATTTTTGATGGTGTTTTTTTAGATTGGGAGGGAGAAATATTCCTCGAAGAAATATACTACAACAAAGATTACACCATTGACGTACCGCTTATGGATATCGACGGTGATTTTAATGGTGACGGAGTTGTTGACAGTAGCGATCCTGATGATCCGACAGAAAACACTTCTCCCGGCTTATTGATTCCTTTGAGCAGCAACGCCAATGATATGGTCAAAATACACCTCGGCTTATTGCCAAGTAACGTGCAATGCGAAAAAGTTGTTTTTGCTGCACCAACCGCTGCCGGTGCCGGCAATATCAAAGTATGGAGCAACTCCACCAAAAGCGGTAGCCCGATTCTTGATACCACAAATAATGTCTGGACAAAAGAGTGGACACTCGACTCTTCACTAACATTTGGTGATATTGCCGGCGACTTATATGTTGAAGGAGTAGGACTTGGAGGCGGAAAGCCCATTACATTAGAACTTATTTTCCAGAAATTAACCGGTGGATATCTTTGTTATGATGAATTGAAAGTTACGGTTGTTTCTCCTGAACTTGATATTGGTGAAACCGCCCGCCCCGCAAATCGTATCGGCTGGAATGACCCCAGAACCGTTGAAAGTGCCAGAAATAAAATTATTGTATGGTCAACTGATAGTAGTGCAGACAAAACAAAATATAATTTACTCAAACACTCCGATATACCGGGAGTCTATTACAAAATAGAACAACGGCAGAATTGGAATAGCAGCTATCCCATCACAGATATTCTTACAGTTGATTCATTAACTATAAATCCGATTCATGATTCAGGAAGTCCCAACTGGGATTTTAAAGTATCGTACGGTCCCTCGGCAACCCAACGTGATAAAGTTGGTCCGTATGAGATTTATGCTATTTCAAGTACTGATTATACTACGGCACAATTAACACTGAAAATAGCTACAGGATTCTTAGCACACTGGGCAGCTGCCGTTTACAAACGATTTAAAGAAGGCAATTGGTCTAATAGTGATGTAAAATTCCATCCCACCAGTATTGGTACTGTTTCATTCATCGCCGAACAACCGGAAGAAAATGTACCTTATGCCGATTTAACCCATAAATTAGGAGCATCTTTTAGCATTCAGCCCGATATCACCATTAACGGACAACGGTATCCACAAACGCTTGCAACTGTTCCTGTCTATTATTGGGATTATATTACAGGCACAAATGTCGGCAATTTATTTATCGGCGACGAACGAGTAGAATCGGTTATCAAAGCCTTTCTTGAGCAGATCCCATATAATGAACTAAACGACAGATATATTCCTACTGGCGGTGTTCAAGTTATTAATTGGGAGTTCAGTATGGCTGACCATCATAAACTCTATTGGACTTCAGACGAAAACATGTCACTTACGGGAGGAAATGATACACTATTAAAACTTACAGGTGATTCATTGGCATTGGGCGATGTATGGGTTGTTGGAAGTGATCCGGCAAATGGACTTTATGGCGGTAGTGGACATATTGAGTTAAAAGTTGAAAAACTTGCAAATGGTGATTTAAAGATTCATACTAATCCAGTAGTAAACATGACTGTTGAGGATATGTTCGATTTCAACTACTGGAATGGTCTAGTTGCCCCCAAAGCCGCCGCAAGTATTCAATGTGCTTACGGGCATAAAGGAACAGGGGTTGGTCAGGTGGCTTTGCTTAGATTTGATGTGATAGGAGAGGTTCTGAACACTGGTATTATTATTCTAAATAAGCCATAACTAATAAAAGGAATTATGTATGAGAAAATATAAATTACTCAT
>CAMZLY010000023.1 GCA_947311825.1 uncultured bacterium | reverse complement strand
TCAACCGGCTAAGTTTATGATGTGCGGATGGCACGGTTCAAGAGCCGGATGGAAATCCAAACCGCATATGAGCTGGTACTCTGACTACTACCACTATATGACCGTCAATACCATGAAAAAAATGCGTCAGTTTAATGATAACCCGATGGTGATGGGATGGATGTACCCCGCTGGCGAACTCGAACACGATGCCTGGTACGAAGAGCATGCGGATTACTCTTCCGTCGCGCGGAAATCGTGGCGCGACTACCTGCGAGAGAACAAAATATCTTTGAAACTCCTCAGCAAAATGTATCGCCGCTCCGATCTGCCTTTCACCGACTGGTCGCAGGTGTCGGTTCCTGAATACGCGACATTTGCGGGACTTCCCGGCAGAATAAAATCCCTTGCCGGCGACTGGTATTACCGCACAGAGGCGACTCCCGACGAGGGGACAAAAGCCGAATGGTGGAAAACAGGCGTAAATCAAGGCGGTTGGAACTTCATCAGCGATATGCCTGGAAACGATAAGATATTCGATATATTGAAGAATTTGCGGGAAACGAAAAACTCGCAGAACCAGCCCGACAAACCGGCGAAGCTGCGCCCATGGTTCCAAAGAGATTTTTCCTTGCCACCGAAACTTTTGAGTTCAAACAAGGAAATCTATCTCTATTGGTTCCCTATCACCCACCAGAGAGTTATCGCTAAAAAGAAATACAATCAAGTCTTCATAAATGGCGTAAAAGCCGGCGATATCGGCAAATGGGGTGCTCTGGAAGTGAAAAAACTGCTGCGACCTGGCACGAACCGCATCACCTTGATGCTTTCGTCACTCCTCTGGAACGGTAGAATCTTCCTCTCAACTGAAAAACCGTCGATATATCCATATCTCGGCAAAGATCGCAATAGATTGTGGTGTCTCTGGAAAGCTTGGATGAAAGATGTGAAACTCGCGAAAACACGGGTGATGTTCGACGGTATGCGTCAAGTCGACCCCGACCGTCCTATCAAGTTTATGGCACCAATAAAAATGGGTACGGAACGATGGCTGAAAGTATGCGCCGACTACGGTTCTTGGGGACACTTCACCGGTGAGGGCATTTGGTTTTTCCCCTGGTACAAACGCTATGGATTTCTCTACGGACTTCCCGGAACCAGCGAAACCGCCGGACCGGCAAACAATCTGAATGACCAGTTCAACTCTTTTCGACGCATTTTCCTAGCCGGATTGAATGGGCACGACGCGGTATTTATGGCGCAAACCTACACCAGAAACCCCGATTTGCGCAAATTCTGGATAGAGCACGACCAGGTACTCAAGAGGCTCGGGCGTTTCGACCTCGCCGGTCCGCAGGTGTTGATATTTCGAAGCTCGCGGGAGACTGTCATAAACAATCCGCTTAAACCGTATCCAACTCTCGGCAAAGCCACTAGAGAGATTCAGACTCCGTGGGACTGGGATATCGGCCGCGGAACATTGCAGACCCTTGGTTATTCATATCTTTACCTCGACGACCTTGGGGTAAAAGATGGGAAAATGGCAAAGTATCCCGTAATGTTCGACTGTGGCGACGAAACAATGGATCCCAAAACGATAGCTGGAATCAAAGAGTGGGTTGCGGCTGGTGGCACATTCATCACGCTCCCATTCACCGGTCGCAACTCCACGCTTGAACCCGACTCCTGGCCGATAACGAAACTTACCGGTTGCCAAATTGGCAAAATGAGAAAACCAGGCGTCGGTTCTGTTACTATCGGCAAAAATCAATCGCTGTTGACCAAGTTTGCCGGAAAAAGTTTTTCTGACAACGGAATTTCAATGGATTGGCTTGGGTATAATCACAATCTTTTGAGTGTGGAACTGCTTCCAGGAAAGGATTGCGAGGTGATAGCCACTTACGAAAACGGAAAACCGGCGATTATCAGACGCAAGTTAGGAAAAGGCTCAGTAATCGTTTTTGGCTCGGCTTTCTGGCGTAATTCCAAGGATACTATGGGATTATGGTTTCCGCACGACATTGAAACCGAATTCATCGCCGATCTGTTGAGTGGACTGGGATTCCCGAAACCCTCTTGCGAAAGCGATGACAAACGTGTCTGGGCGCAGCCATATCGCTCGGTCAACGGTCTCAATTTTGTCAGCGTGTTGGTCAGTTGGTACGATAAAGATGACAAAAAGGTTAGTTTGACATTGAGATTGCCGAAAAAACCAAAAACTATCACCAGCTACGGTGTCGATGGAATCAAGACTTTGCCCTTTAAATGGACACCGCCAACTAATGGTGCGGGAAAAGGCGTGGCGACCATACAGGTGGAAATGCCAGCGAAAGAGGTAAAAGTGGTTACGGCGGATGTCTACGACTCCTCCTCTGTGGTGGACCACTGGTGGAACCGCCAGATTCGCTATTGGCAGCCGGTAGTGCCATCCATGGTGGATTTCAAACCTTATACGGAAGGGAAATACAAGGATCCAACTTTGCCGCTCAGGTTTGGTGCCAAACTAACTACTGACGTACCCGCTTCCAACTGGACGAAACCCGACTTTGACGACTCATCCTGGAAACCGTGCGTTATGAGTGTCTTGAACATCTACGGCGCGATTCCGAACAAACCGCTTTGGGTAAGAAAAACCTTCAATTTGCCACAGGATTGGAGCAACGAGGGTGGTAAAGTCTATCTCGTGGTAGCCAATTGGCTCCGCGGAAATCCCTACGAGGGGAAAGCGAGGCTCACTTTGAATGGGAAAGTGCTTCACGACTTCAACGATAAAAAGAGCTACTACAGCGGATACGACATCACCAAACTGATGCTTGACGGCGAGAATGTCGTTGGATTGGAATTCGATGGTTCATCCAAATATCAAGGTGTTGTCGGAGACCTCTACCTCTACCATTGGACGCCACCGATCAGATCGGTCAGCCTAGCTGGATTGTGGAGTGCCGAGGACGATGCAAAGTCCAACACCAAAATAAAACTACCAGGCAAAGGGAAGGCAAAAACTCTACAACGAACTATCTTTGTCCCCGAGAAATGGAGAAATCTATATGATGTCAGGCTCTATATCGAAGGTGGCGATAATCACATTGTCGGAGGCAAGATAAATCATAAAATAGCCAAACGCCACTACAATGGATACGGAAATATAACCGATTTGGATATAACAAACTATCTTGAATTCGGAAAAGAAAATAACATTGAATTGAAGGTTAACGGCAACGGGGTTGATGTACGAGAAATTAGATTAGACTTGCACATAAAAAAATGAACATACAAAAGAGAGAAAGGTGAGGCTGCATTCAATTTAGAATTGTCTCAATAAAAGAAAATGAATAAAATTGAATTTAAAGAGGGCATCCCGTATGCAGAAGATGGGGTTCCTGTTCCACAAGTTAGTTTTTCCGGAGGTAGAGTTACTGCTGATATAGCTTCTCATGGAGGATTAACCCATATCCGATATTTTGGAGAGCAACCGCTTGGAAGTATTGAGTTTTTGACTGGTGATCCCATATCATCATGGGTAGATCTTTTTCGGCTTTTTATCAAGATTGATGGCAAAGATTATATTGCTGAATTTCATGAAACAAGTTTTTTTCCATTCGGCTATGAGAGTTTTTGTGAGTTTGAAGGAGTAAAGTTTCGTCATGATATGATACTGCTGAATAATGAATTGACTATTCAAGCGGAAGTTATTGGCGATACCGCAGGGAAAGATATAGCTTTCAGCTGGTATGTCACCGAATGTGCGGTACGAAAAGGAGGGACTCCAAATAGAGAGTGGAGCAATTTTGAAATTGATGATGAACTCAAAGCTTTACGGTGGAAAGTTACCGATCATCAACCCAAAAAGAGGGTAGAGACCGCTTTTAGTGAGAAGAATCTGTTTGGTTATATGCCGCCTGAATATAGTGAAACTCATTTTGCGGTGTTCGCCGAACCCAAACCTGCCATCCGCCAAACCCCACATAATTTCAAGAAAAGCTATATAACAGCATCCGGAAATTCCGCTCTCTTTGTGCTTCGTTTTGCAACGAATGATGAAGCGATTATTGAGTTTGATGCAACGCATACAAGTAGCGAACGAGCTAGAACTAGAAATGAATACTTTGAACAATTAAAGAGACAGCCTAAGGTTTCTTGTGGTGATACCTGCGTGGAATCTTTTATTGCCAATGCCGCTCCAATAGCGGAGTCGCTACAAATTCCCGATATCCCCGGTGGCTATCGTGCCGCCGATTCAGGATACTGGATATGGGGTTGGGATAGTCTCGTGCATATTGACTCGTTACTTTGGAGTGGCTCTGTTGATGCAGTGACTGATATGCTGCACTTCTATCGTAATACGGCACATCCTGAGTTCGGGATATTCCATTCCATGTCACCTACCGGAGAGCCGATGCTTGCAATGGTTCCAGCAGCACAGACGCTATTTGTCGTAGCGGTATATCGCCATTACTGTTTCAGTAAAGATAAAAGCATTGTCGAAGAATTCTACTCGTTTGCTAAAAAAATAATTGATAGAGCAATGGCAGATGAAGTGAATGATAGCGGTCTTATTGGCGGTGTGGCACTCTATCCTGATTTTCCAGAAGATTTTGATCAAACCGGTAACGATATTAGCTCATTCAATAATGGAATTATGTATCAAGGGTTACGCTCTATAGCCGTCTGTGCCGAAATATTAGAGAAGTCGGAAGATGCAAAACGCTATACTGCAATGGCGGAAAAATTAAAAAAAGCTTTTAATACCTATATGTATGATAGTTCTGCCGGTTACTATTATGATTCAATTGACTCGATCAATATGTCTCCAAGAAAATACTATCCAATTTATGCCGTATTATACACATCTCCATTTGCTATGGATTTAGTTAGAGAAAACCTTCCAAACATTGCAAAATTCATGAAAAAGAAGTTCACTCAAGTAAAACGTGGTCTGACTTTAGTGCCGCGTGATGAACCGGGTTTTATGCATGACGGCAATCAAATGGGAATGTACATGCCGGTTGCCGAACGTTTTTATCGTCATGTTATGTATGAAACAGGCAATTATGAAGAGGCTATTGGCTTTATTGAGCTAATGAAATGGGCTTGGAAACAGATTTCTGTCCCTGAATCTTTAGCATGTGCTGCAGTAAATAACGATTACTGCACGCTTGATAATCCGGGACGCAAACAGTGGTTTGCTGTCAAAGTCTGGCATACTATGACCATTGAGTTGGGACTCGGTATACAAGTGGATCACAAACAGGTTTACCAAAGAAAAAAAGTCTTAGATGATGCAAAGTTAACAAATACTGATTTATTAACTAATCTAAATCTATAAGAATTGATGCAGCATTCGTCTTGAAGGAGACGAATGCTGTTGTATTTTTTCGCAATCGCCCTCTATTAGAAGGGTAAAATTATTTAACTACCAATAAGTAATATTTTATGAAAGAAAAGTCAGCTACCCCCGAGCATTTTTTGCATCTCAGAAATAAATTTGTGACAATTGTTGCTTTTGGAGACTCAATTACCGCAGTGAACCACTGGACTCATGGGGGGTTAAATTGGACGGGCATGCTCTGGATGGGACTTCACGAAGTCTTCCCTCAAGGCTATACAATCATAAACTCAGGCATCAGCGGAGACGCCATGGCGACCGCGCTTTCGCGAATAGATCGAGATGTTCTGCGTTTTGCCCCGGATATCGTTATTGTCAGCTTCGGTATGAACGATTGCCTCAGCACCACACCGGAACAATTTAGAAGCGAGTTGATTGAAGGGATCAAACGAATACGTGATAACAATGAAACAAAAATTTTGCTTAGAACTCCGAACCCTATGATTAATATGTTTACGGGAAAAGAACTTAATGAATTTCCTGATGGAAATGGCAAATCCAAAAAGACAAACCTTGAGGCGTTCTCACGGGTTATATGCGAAGTCGCTGAAAGCGAGGAAACACTACTCGTCGATCATTATGCACTATGGAAGGAGTCCATGAAAAGCAGTTGTGTCAGAGATATGATATTACTTATGGGAAATCCGCAACACCCCAATCATCTGGGGCACCGCAGGTTTTATCACGAGCTGTGCCCGATTTTTAACTCTTCTGAAAATTTCTTTTATGAGTGGGAACGCATATTACACGACACAAACCAGTTAAAGTAATTTTTTGGATGTTGAATAATTATAAATTATAGATAAAGGAGAATAAAAGTGAGTAAGATACGTTTATATTTTGTTTTTTTTGCCGTGATGATTATGGCGTTTTCTGTTCAAGCGGAGAATGTTAAACCAGCATTGTTGTTTATAACCGGTGGACATGCTGTTGATGGCCCTCACATCACTTCGACTAAGTTGGTTCGTAAATTGTCTGGCAAAGGATTCGTTGTAGATGCCAAGCTATGGCGTGATATAGAGCCTGACACCTTTAATAAATATGATTGTGTTATCTTTTTTACCTTGGGACAGATGACGCCTGGCGAAGAGGTTCCGAAAGTAATATCACAACGCATGGAGATGCTAGATGAATATATAAAGAGTGGGGGTGCGGTTTTAGCTAATCCTTATGTAGGAGAGGCTCCTAAGGATTTAGTGGCATCTGATCTGTTTTTAAAAAAATATGGTGCGGCAGTACAGATTGATGATATTACGGATCCGGTACGTAAAATAATTCAAGAGCCATGGCATTTGGATTTTACTTGGACGGATAAGATTAACCGTGAATTTCTCGGATTACCGGAAAACGACAAGTACCTTTGGTATCCGATCGGAGCTTATAAATATGGTGTGCGCACCTATACATTCAAACTGGGTGAGGGCTGGACTCCTATAGCGTCAACAGATGATTCGGCGACATTAACCACCAGATATCTGCGCGTTGGGTATTTTGATGATGGACGAAAAAGAGCGACGAAGTCGGGAAATTTTCCATTTATAGCCGCTAAGCAGGAGGAGGATGGTCGTCTCGCAGTATCCGGGATTTTTCATCCATACACATTTACCGATCCGTTTGCATTATCGCTTGGTGGCGTTTTCACTGACAAAGGCTTTGCCGGTCGCCGTAGTTGTGGGTTTGATCTAATCGTTGGTTTATTTAAATGGCTTACTGCTGATTCAACTAAAATAATGCGCGATCGACCAAGTGCCACTAATCCAAAACTTCTGATTCCGAGAAATTCTGAAAAGGTTGCTGTTCGCGAGCGAAGAAAAACATACGATTCTTTTCGATACCGCAAGTTGCCAGAGTTTGTTAAGGGGGCTATTTTTGAATTGCCGGATTCCGCAGAAGCAGAAGATTATATCACTGCCGCAAAAGATGCAGGATTACGGTTTGCAGTTTTTGCAAAACGGACAAGTGCGTTTCCGGAAAAAAGAAAATCTATAAAATCATTCAAGATTGCCTGCCTTAATAAATCTTCGAAGTCATTTAACGCTATTCCTGCCATAGTAATTACGGATGAATTCGGAGGGACGCTTTTATATACTGGAGAAAATATTATGTTCCCGGCAGATGTTATATTTGATGATGCAAAACAGCTACTTGTTACTCCGAAAGATACTATTCCAGGCTCAAATGGTGGGCTTGGTGATGCCTGGATGCATTACGCTTTTGGGCAAGTGGGCTCAATGCGTTCAGTTATTGCATCTATGGATCATAAAAACGGTCAATATCCAGCTTCAGATTATCGTGATTATAACTCTATGGTGGTTATTTCCTGCGAGGATGGTCAAGTTATTGAAGATATGTTACCGGAATATCTGCGTTTGCAGGATAGAGGAGAGAATTTGCTTCCGCTTGCTTTACATAAAATATTATCACCGGAGCAGATTGCTGATATTGTAAATAAAAACTTCTGGATAATCAATTTAGCGGAAGATGATATTTCGGCTTATTTTGCACGCAATCACATGCTGGATAATCCGACTATTAATATTACTTCCGGACCTCATGTGAACTATTGGTTTTACAAAGGCGGCAGGGACTTTTCTAATGTTGGTGATCTGTATGATTTTTCACAATGGCATTTTACGATAAAACTTGATGTCACAAGTGATGTTGGGCTTGATGAGGTGATTATTTATGATGGTCAGACTATATTCAGGCGATATAAGCTTAACGGCGATAAACACTTTGTTAGAGAAATTCCCGTAATGCATAGTTCGCAACATAATTTTGTTCTTGCAGCACGCGACACCAACGGTGGAGAGGTTATAACGGCAGAAATTTTCGATAGAAGTTCAATTGGTGAGGAGTTTATGTGTGGTGATCGTAACAATCAGTTTTTTTATTCAGCACAGAGAAGACTAAAAAACACTAATCCATATTTTTCAAAGGGTCTTGGTTATGGGATGTCTCCAAATAAAGGGCCGTGGAGCGGGGAGAGTGCGATTTATTCGGCATTCCAGGAAGATCCTCCCCACAGGTTAAAAACAACGTCCTTCGACGGCGGCCCGGGAAACTGCGTGGCGGCATACACTCTATATCCAGGTGGGATAAAAGGTGAGCTTCCGTTAAGAGCTGAACCAGACCGTGTATTAAACACTTCTGACATCGCTATCGGCAAAGTTAGATTAAATACTGGGTTTCCGAAAGACTCAAAGACCAGTAATGTATGGCACACATTACTACCTGTACTTCCGACACTTTTTATTGATGCCGAAGTTGTACAGAAATATTTTATTCCGCGCCCTGAAGATGATTTCCCTACATTATTGCAGAATGTTAGGGTAAAGTTTAAAAAACAAAATACGCCATCAGAGAAATCGCCATTGCTATTTGAACTTGTGCGCATGAATCTGCGGGAGCCTATGAATTGGATCGCTAAAAGCGCAAGCGGAACTGTGTTCGCCGGCACTTTTAAGGAAGACGGAAAAGACTCTTCAAAAGCGTTTGCACTTCCATTCGGTAAAGGCTCCTATCTCAGAATAGGCGAAGGAACCTCCGGCTCTTATACAGTGGTAAGCATGACCAATGGTTTAATATTGTATGAGCCACGAAACTCTAAAAACTTTTTTATTGGTTTTCCCAATACAGGAAAGCCGGTGGAGGCAGGAGAAGAATTTAAGAGCTCATTCCTCTTTATTGGCGAACCTTTTAATGTTCCTGCAAATAATATGATTATTGAAAAAATTGTGAATGCATTTTTTAAAGGATTTACAACACATTTAAAAATTGAAACGCAGATCGGGACGGTTGTCGATAGAAGGACATATCCAATTGAAGTGAAAGCTAACAATAATAGCTGGAAGGCAGATATTGATGCAGATATTGCCGTTGCTGTACCGTTTCGTATAACCGGCTTGAACCCGGATTCAACCGCATATCTATACTCACCGTCAAAGAAAGGTTCAAGACCCTTGGAAGTACTGGAAGACGGCTCTGCATATTTATCATTGCCGGGTAATGGTAGGGAGGCAGTTGTGGTTTGCAACCCCATTTTGACTGATGCGAAAGGTATAAAATTGGTTGTTGCTCAAAATAGAGAAGATGAATGGTTTGTCTATGCCGAAAACTTATCAGACAAGGTGCTAAAGGCAACTCTTAAAATGAATCCTGATTTTACACCATTTGACGATTTTACGGAAGTTACTCTTACGCTTTCCCCGTACGAGTCGAAAAGAATTACATTAAAACGTAAGATAACAGAAGCATTGAGTAAATAATTATTTTAATTACGGTGCGAGCTGTTTTTTTGCGTATGACTTCTGCCTCTCGGAGATAGACAGGTACTGTAGTTACCTATCTCCGAGAGGTAACCCGACTCTAGGTTCATTAAGAGTTCGCTATGTGAGTATAAATAATTAGAAAACAGAATTCTTTTGTTGCGTTAAAATTGCGAATATTTTAGAGTTGAGCTAACTAATTGATGATTACTGGAGAGTAGGGAATGTAGCAAAAGAACGAGGAACGCAAAATGATAAAAACAAATGACATTCATATGCGTGATCCTTTCATTGTTCCCGTCATGGAAGATAAAACCTATTATCTCTTCGGAACAACTGATAAAAATTGTCTTAAAGGCCCTGGCGTAGGATTTAATTGTTTCAAAAGTAAAAATCTCTCTGACTGGGAGGGTCCATTTCAAACATTCTTTCCGCCAGAAAATTTCTGGGGAAAAGAAAATTTCTGGGCACCGGAAGTTCACTACTTTAACTCCCGTTACTATATGTTTGCATCATTTAAAGCCGAGACCATCAGACGAGCTACTCATATTCTTGTATCCGACAATATTACCGGTCCATATCTACCATTAACAGAATCCCCACAGACACCGACGGAATGGGAATGTCTCGATGGTACACTTTTTATAGATTGCGACGGCGATCCGTGGATTGTTTTCTGCCACGAATTCGTTCAGATAAAAGATGGCAGTATATGTGCAACACGATTATCTTCAGATCTAAAACAGACACTAGGAGAACCCTTTATGCTCTTTACGGCAACCGATGCACCATGGGTTTGTGATTGGCCGTAGAAAAAAGGTTTTTATGTAACAGACGGCCCATTTCTTTATCACCTTTCCGATGGAACATTAATAATGCTATGGTCAAGTTTTGGAAAAAATGGCTATTCTTTGGGAGTTGCCAGATCAGAAACAGGAAAAATAACCGGACCATGGATACAAGAACAGGAGCCGTTATGGTGTAAAGACGGTGGACACGGTATGATTTTTAAAACCTTTGACAGCCAGTTAATGATGACATTACACACACCCAACACCTGGGGAAATGAACGCCCTGCCTTCCTCAAAATTAAAGAGACAAAAAACAGATCTATTTCACTATGTATATAAATCCATGTCTATGTGTGGAATGGGTATTACTTCCCGTTTTTTTATTAGGTAAATGACTTGATCATATAGATTGATTCTTCATTTTTATCTGAGGTGGCTCTTTTGACTTCTTTAAAGCCAAAACTTTGATATCGAAAATGAAAAAGACCTTGCTGCTTAAACAAAGGAATGATAGATTGACCTTTAAATGGCGGCGAGAGAAGACTAGGGAAGAACTGAATCTAAATTTTTTCTGTAGAAACAACTAATTCGGCGTTGATAGCGAAAGATGAATCGCAATTGCGTTACTCGCAGTTGGTTTGCGGGATTATGAATGGTGGGGCGGAATTATCAAAGAACCTTGTAACAACATAAAAAAATCTTTGGAAGGCAAAAAAATATTGCTTATGCCTTATTGTCATGCTGACTACGCATGGCTTCATACTAGGGACTGGCATAAAAGAAGATATTTAATGGTGTTTGATAAAGTGCTGGAATTACTCCGTCAATATCCGTCATACCACTATTTTTTTGACAGTTTATCTGAGTTTTTTAACTATTGTATTAGTCAACGTCAAGATAGTATACCATTTGTCCGGCAAATGTTGAAAGAAGGTAGATTGGCTTTTACCTGTGGTCACTGGAGTAATATAAGATTTACCCAGGTGGGGGATGAAACAAGTATAAGGAATCTTATAATCGGGAAACGAGCAGTTAAAAGAATTTTTCCTGAAGCAGTATTGAATGTTTATGCTAATCTTGATGTCGGTATAGGGCATTCACAGTTGCCGCAACTGCTTATTCTTGCAGGATGCAACGGCTATATGGCCTGGCGACCGCAAAAAGGTCTTGATGACCAAGGCGTACCGCGCGCTTTCCACTGGAAAGGACTTTCAGGAGCGGAGATAACTGTATCCAGACATCCATATCAGGGATGGTTTCATGCTGAAGAGTTTTGTCAAAAACCGGAGAGTACAACTGATCTTAGTTCATTGCAGATTGATTTTGAGCATACGGTAAAATATGCGTGGCAGCGTTATCTTGAGGTTCCGGTCAATCAGGGCCGAAAGACGGTTTCATTTTGTCAGGGAAGCGATGATCTGCTTCCTAACAGTGATGCTTTCTATGGGGGTGAGAGAGATATTATTGGATTGGTGCAGAAATGGAATGATGCCGGGTATGGAAAGATGAGTTTTGCCACACCTAATAAATTGTTTGCAGAGTTGAAACAGGAGCAACTTAAAATAGTGGAAGGAGTATTGGATCAGTGTGATGTTTGTTTTAATGTTGCACAAAACGGTAAACAGGGTGTTTGGAGTCTTAGGGAAAAATCTGACAAAGCTCTTCTTTTAGCGGAACATTGTGCGACCGCGGCTTCAATCCAGGGAGCCTACGACTATCCGGCAGAGAAGTTAAATGAACTATGGAAACGCCATCTGAAATTTTGCACTCACGCAATTGAGTTTACTTTTGAGGATGATTTCAAAAAAGCTACATCAACTTTATTAAATGTTATTGAAGAAGCATCGGAAATCATAAAAACATCATTGGCAACAATGCTTTGCGATACCCAAAAGAATGACCCTGAATCTATTTCTTTTTACAACTCGTTACCGGAGAATTTTTCTAGGGTTTTGCAGATAGAGCTACCCAATATAGATAATGCTCGCCGCATGCCTATACTGAGCGATATGAATGGTAACAGAGCCACCACGCAAATTGTTTATGTCGGCGGCTTGAGTAGGGATTTCACCATGTTGGTTGAGTCTGAATTTGCTTCTGGCTCATTCAGTAGTTTCAAGATAGGCTGGGACAATCAAGAACCTAATAATCTACCCTCAGATGAACCTTTGGAATCATTGGATATTGTGCTGGAATCGGATGTGATAAGATTGCAGTTTGAAAATGGCAATTTGATTATAGCGGAAAATAAATTGACCGGCATTCAGGTTGAGTCAGAGCATGGGTCTGCGTTACTTGAACCACTGTCATTGAATCAGGAAATGTCATACTGGATGCCGGAATCGTTTGCTGAGAGTCCAAGTCCATTTATTACGAAATCATTGGTTGTTGCTGAAAAAGGTCCTTTACGGTGGCGTATTATCCGCACTGGAACATCAGGCAAACATTCATTTACGCAATATTTTGATCTAATTAAAGGAGCCTCCCATGTTGAAGTGAAGACAGTTGCTGATTTATGTTATGACTCGGTGATGATTTGTTTGGGAATGCCGCTGGATAAATCAAATGAATTAACTGTTGATATTCCGTTTGGTGTGGAGAAAAGAGATTTAGATAATATTAAATACAGACATAAAGGCGAGGGAAACTACGAGAATATTGAAAGGCGCATTCCCGGTCTGTTTTGGGGGCGCAGTTGGGCTTTTGTTGAGAACGGTAATGCGAGTTACGGACTAATCAATCTTGATGGGGCTCGTTATTACAGAAGGTACGGCTCACCGGAAAGACTATTGCACTTTTTGGCATGTCTGCGTCCCGACCGTACAAGTGGTTGGATGACAAAAACAGATTCGCAAAGGGCATGCGGTCGAAATGTTTTTAAGCATTGGCTTGTTCTTGATGATACGGACTGGCAAAGATCGAAAATGGTGCAAAAATCACAACTAGCAGGCACAGTAATGCCAACAATGTTTGGGCATCCGAAGGATTCCTCGCAAGGTCTGAATATTACACCATCAACGGTGCGGCTGAGTGCCTATCACAAAGAGGGTGATAATATTATTGTTAGAGTGGTCAACATGAGTGATGATGCTCAAAAAACATCTATTGTTTTGCCTTGTGACATCTTCAATGTGTGCAAAACAGATCTGCTAGGAGAGCCAATGCAGAAAATATTAGAAATATCAGATTCGTCTTTTTCTGATTCTCTTACTCCGTGGGAGATTGCTACCTTCAGGGTGTCAATAGTAAATAAAGTATAGATAAGTATATAAGGAAAATACAAATGGATGAATTAAAAAAAGCTGAGGAAATATCTGTTTCCGGTAAAGAGAGTGACGATGCTTTGTGTGAATTTAAGGAGCAGTTGCTGGAATGGGGGCTTGCTATGCCGGAAGTGACACCTATTGTGCTGGATTTTGGATTGGGTGATTTCAGAGATGTTGGTCTTATAGAATATTGGATAGCAAATGATGCTGTCTCCGGATATTGCGGAAAATATCTTTTTGTTTTTGATGGACAGACATGCCCCATGCATAGGCATAAAGGTAAGCATGAAACATTTTTTATTGTCAAGGGTACTGTTACCATGGAGTATGATGGTCAAGTATTTGAGATGAAGCCTGGTGATGTATTGCCCGTTGAGCAGTGGAAGTATCATAGCTTTACCGGGAAAGGGCCGGCATTGCTGTTGGAAATATCTACGCCATGCGAGATAGATGATAATTATTTTGAGAATGCGAATATTCCGATCGGTGGCGGGAGTTGAATTGCCGACTCTAGGTTCATCAAGAGATCGCTATGTGAGTATAAATAATCAGGAAACAGGATTCTTTTGTTGCGTTAAAATTACGAATAGTTTAGAGTTGAGCTAACTAATTGATGATTACTGGAGAGTTCCGATGCAAATTGCTAATCCTATATATGATGTAGTATTCAAATATCTACTTGACGATAACCGTGTGGCAAAGAAATTGTTGTCGCTGATTATTGAACATGAGATTGTGGAGCTGACACTATGCCCAACAGAAATTCGTGGCGATATGGAGGGGCGTACTCTTACAGTTTACCGCCTAGACTTTTCGGCAACTATTATGTTGGAGAACGGTGACCGCAAAAATGTAATTATTGAGATTCAGAAGGCTAAATTTCCAACTGACATCATGCGTTTTCGCAAATACCTAGGTAACCGCTACGCAGATAAAAACAACTGTTACACCGACGAAAATGGCCGCACCCATGCCCTGCCATTAATAACAATTTACTTTCTCGGACATCATCTACCTCAAATTGAAGCACCAATCATAAAAGTTGCCCGCAACTATACCGACTGTATATCAGGCAAAATAATAGAACAGTGTGACGAATTTATCGAATCATTAACACACGACAGCTATGTCATCCAGATTCCACGACTAAAACATAACAGCAAAAACCGATTAGAACAGGTGCTATCCATTTTTGAACAATCTGATGGAGTTAACCATCTCCTAAATATAAACGAAGAAGATTACCCAAAAGAATACCGAGAAGTTATCCGGCGGCTCATCAAGGCCGCCTCAGAACCGCAAGTTCGCACCACCATGGATGTTGAAGACGAAATACTCGCTGAACTAGAAAACCTAGAACGCCTTATTGCCGGTAAAGATCAAGCTGTGAAAGTAGCCAGAGAAGCTGGTAGGGTAGAAGGTAAAGCAGAAGGTAAAGCAGAAGGTAAAGCGGAAGGTAAGGCTGCGGGTAAGGCAGAAGGGCGGGAAGAAACTGCACTTAACTGCATTACAGAAGGCATGAACATTAATTTAATTTCAAAAATTACAGGATTAGGTATTTTGGAAATTGAAAAACTAAAAAATGCTTAAATAGTAAATTATTGAGGTGCTTGCAAAACTATTTTGCGTATGACTTCTGCCTCTCGGAGATAGGTAGATACTGTAGTTACCTATCTCCGAGAGGTAACCCTTTGTAAACGGCAGTTGAGTGGCACAGAGTACCGTTGTACGGGGAAGTAAATCGGTCCTCTGGGCCGATGTGTATTGCGAACGGTGAAGAGCACCGTTTTATGGAAAGATAATATGTGCGAGAGGACGCTTGGTAGTGAGAATACCGCCTGACGGCGACACTACGAACGCAGGCCGCAACTTACGGTGCGACTACGAACGGGAGACGGCGTTACTATGGATAGCAAAGTAATTGCGAGGAAAATATAAATGTATGAATTAAAAAAAGCTGAAGAAATATCTGTTTCCGGTAAAGGATCCGCATTGCTGTTGGAAATATCTACTCCATGCGAGATAGATGATAATTATTTTGAGAATGCGAAGATTCCGATCGGTGGCGGGGTTATGCAATAGGACGCTCTGTAGATAGGCCGATTTTTGCGAGACCGTTTTCCCATGGAAGAATACTTATATCATCTACAATACGCGGTAATGGTTCTTGTGAAAGACAGAGTGCTTCTGAATTAGGAATATCACGCATGAATTTTTTTAGATGCCGAAGATCCGTTTGGTCAACTTTTGTTGAAGACTTAATTTCTATAAGAATTGTGGACTCTCCCGGACGGTCAACAACAAGATCAATTTCTGCACCATCTTTTGTTCTTATATATGAAAATCGAAAATCCTTTTTCAGATAATCGTTTCGGCGAAGTGCTTCTGTTACTATAAAATGTTCAAATGCACGTCCGTATGCGTATGTTCCGGGATTAAGCGGGATATTTAGTGTTCTGCTAAGGGCTCGGCAAACTCCGGTATCAAACAGATAAAAGCGTGGAGCTTGTCTTTGTCTTTTTCTCACAGAACGGTGGTATGGTTCCAGCATATAGGAAATTAGAGTGTCTTCAAGTATCTGAAAGTATGATTGTACGGTTTTTGTATCAGCACCTACGTCACGGGCAATGCGGGAATAGTTTATTAATTCTCCGTTGCACTGTGCGGCAATTTCAATGAATGCACGAAAAGGGTCAAGATCACGAATTAGTTGTTCGCCCCACACTTCTTCTTTTAAATATGTTAGTGCGTATGCTCGCAGGAATTCAGCCTTGTCATTTGATGACTGTAAATTAAGAAGTCCTGGAAGAGTCCCAAAGGCAAGTGCCGTATTAAGGTCAAAAGATGTACCCAGTTCAACTGTTGTAAATGGATAAAGGTGATAAACAAAGGCACGACCGGCAAGAAGGTTGACTGCTCCTCTTTTTAATTTACGGGCACTTGACCCTGTAAGTGCGAATCGTGTTCCTGTTGATTCTATTTGAGAGTGGACTATATCCAATAGTTTTGGAACTTTTTGGACTTCATCTATAACAATCCAGCCGGACGGGTCTGGTCTTGCTGCAATCTGTTCTGCTAAAAGGCTCGGTCTAGAGGCATAGCGGTCTTCCACTTCGGGAAGTAGCAAATCCAGCCATAAAACGTCCTGTTGCTTAAAGTGGCTTCTGAGAAAAGTTGATTTTCCGGTTCCCCTTGCACCAAAAAGAAAAAAACTTTGATTTGTTGTTGGTTGTAGATGTCTAGTTATCATGATCCATATATGTACGACATATATGGAGTATGGTCAATAATTATTTTGAAATCTGTGTGTGGTTTCTTTTTGTGCTCCTTTGCGGTTATGATATTTTTTATATAGCATCGGGGTCATCAAATATACGAGTAGTCTTTTTTTATCCGTTAGCCAAGAGACAAAGCTCCGAAGATGTTAGCCTGGAATCCAGAATGAGGTTTGTTCTGTTATTGCTTCGGGTGCTCCATCCAGTGTTAGTTCTATGGTTGTGCATAAATCATCCGGTAATGGAGATGGAATGTTTTGCAGAAAAAGTCGCTCCCCTTCCTGATGGAATGCGATAGGTCTCTGGTCAATTAGTAATTTGGCAGATATTATTTTGTTTTTTGCTTCGCTCCAGCAGAATTCACCTTTGGGATCTTTCATAAAATGCAAATATACTTTGTTACCGATAACTGTTATTGGGCGTGCGGTGCAATTCCATGAGAATGGGTGTCGTTCTGAATTTGATATGGCGGTCTGATTATTTTTAATCCACTTTCCGACTTTACTTAAAATATTGATAGATTCCTCCGGAATCGTACCGTTAGCGAGCGGTCCCACATTTAATAATAGGTTGCCACCGTTTTCTGCACATGTGAGGAGCATGTTTATGATATCAATTGGCTGTTTCCAGTTGTTATCACCTGCGTGATATCCCCAGTTGTCATTCAGAGTCATGCATGCCTCCCATGCCTGACCTGGCGGTGCAGGAGTTATTGCCTGTTCACAGCATTGTATGTCAAATGGTTCTCCTAATCGGTTATTTACCAGAATGTCCGGCTGAATGTTTTTTACCATTTTCAGCGTTTCTACTCCATCGAGATTTTCGGGAATACAACCGTCAAACCACAAGTAATTTATTTTTCCATAAAAGGTTAGGAGTTCGTGCAGTTGTTCTTGATAGTATCGGATAAAGCGTTTTCTGGAATTTTCATCTACCCAGTCATTTGTGTTCGGCCAATCTCGGTAGAATGCTCCGGGATAGTCCGGGTGTGTCCATGATGCCGGAGAATAATAGAATCCTATCTTCAGGTCTGCCGCACGAGCTGCGTCTACAAACGGTCTTAACAAATCTTGTCTAGGTCCAATTTTGACGGCATTGAAATCATCGGTTTTTGTATTCCACAATGAAAAACCGTCATGGTGTCGGGTGGTAAGGACAATATATCCCATGCCGGCATCTTTTGCTAGTTGGCACCACTTTTCAGGTTGGTATTGTTCTGCATGCCAGTTGTTGACATACTTCTCAATATATTCTGCTTTGGGAATGCGTTCGCGGTTCATAATCCATTCACCGCGACCTGCCACGGAGTAGGATCCCCAATGAACAAACATCCCGAAGCGTACGCTATTAAACCATCCTGAATTCTCGTTAGACATACTATTTGTTTCCATGCTTTTGGGGGGATACCGCCTGACGGCGACACTACGAACGCAGGCCGCAACTTACGGTGCGACTACGAACGAGAGTGGGCTACCGAACCAATATCATGGTTCCTTTTGGGAGGGCGTAGCGCACTATGAGTATGCCGGAGCCACCTGCACCGCCGGAGGCTGCAATCCAGTTTGAACCATCGTGACCGTATCCGCCACCACCGCCACCACCGCCGGTGTTTGGTGTTGCGTCATTGCCGGGATAGGTGAAGTACCCGCCATCACCGCCACCGCCGAGACCGCCATTTCCGCCTCTATCCTGATTGTATCGAATGCCACCGCCACCACCGGCGGCATAGTAAACATTTGATCCGCTGATATCACTTAGGAATCCGATACCGCCGTTGCTTCCGAGGTTACCGTTGAAGACGGCTGTACCGCCTGCACCGCCACCGCCGCCACCGCAATAGTAATAGCTTGCATTTTGAATATTGGTTCCGCCTTCGTAGCCCTGTCCGGCAACTCCTGTGCCACCTATATAAGGTTCATCAAGCCAGCCGCCGCCACCGCCGCCGGAGCCACCGGCCAGACCATTATTACGAATTTTGCCACCGCCACC
>CAMZLY010000022.1 GCA_947311825.1 uncultured bacterium | reverse complement strand
GTTAGCTCACTAACAGAATAAAGCAACAATTATTCCTATTTTTCTTTTCCTCATTTTGAGGACGGAATGGCTGTGCTTGTGTTACCTAAAATCGGGGTATTTTGAACCATGCCGTCCTTTCCTATAAATAGGAAGCTCTTGTGATTTATTGCATCATTTATTTTATTAGGAAATGAACTTAAGCCCAGTTTTTTTGAGATTTCTATCTTGTTAAGTACTTCTTTTGATAGTTTATAATCTCCTATCATTACTGTGTTACTAAAAGATTCGTTTGGATAGGGGAAAGGGGGATTATAGTGTGTTTCTGATTCTTTAAAGTCACTGGAATCCATTGGTTCAGCGAGCCACTTTTTTTTATAATGGTAACTTGTTTCATTTCTGGGTTCACTTTGTGTTATTTCTTCCCATTGATACATTTCCACAGTTCTTTTTAGTACTAGACCTTTGGTACTTATTTTAAATTCAGGATCAATAACCGCTGCTGTTGCACTCACTTTTCCTTGAATAAGAACAGGCTTATTTTGAAAATCTGGATGATACTTTGTATCTGGAAGAGTTTGAATTTCAGTTTGCATCTCATGTAGTGCATCACTTTGATTAACGCTCCTTCCTTCATTAAACCATAAACCAACTGAAGATATAAAAATAAACATGAAGCCAATAAGACCTGCTGGTATTGAGCTCCTCCTTCTATAAAATAATCCCATTACATTAATCCTCCTATATATAAATATTATTTATTATTGCTTTTCTTTTGGCTTTTTTAAAATCCCTAAAATAATAAAAGCGATCAAAAGGTAAATAGGGATAAGGCGATATGCTACTGTATACATGCTTGATATATTTATCCTGGTATTCATTATATAAAATGGCTGAACAGTCACTACATAAAATTTTAGCGGATAAGAGAATGACGCTACTGGCTTTGAAATAAACTGCTGTGTAGACTCATCAAAATCATAAATATAAATACCCCCAACAAAATATCCTTTTGCTTGATAAAGAATTTCTGGTTGCTCATCATCGTCAAGATTCATTAGCGTATATAAACAGTAAGGTGTTTCAAAGGGAAAAAAACTGTAGTGAAATTCTAACTCTTTATTCGCTATTAAATGTGTATTAAAACACGTGAGGTTTATATTAGTTAATACAGGTTCTATTTTTTTATGCAAAAAAACAGAAGGACCTTTTCGCCAATCCTTATTTTTCTCAAATCTTACAAAATCCTTAGAAAAAGGTCTTTTCTGTATATTAATATATTCAATTTGAGCCAAATTAAATAAAATATTGAGGATCAATGTGGAAGATATAAGAATTAAAAAAGGAATATAAATAATTGTTTTAGTATTGATATACCTTGACAGTTTTTCTTCTAGTGTTATTCTTTTTTCAGGGTTTTCACGAAACTCCTTTATATCTCCCTTTTTCCAGCTAGAGTATTCTCGTGTTGATATTGTTTGTATTTCTAAACCTGATATTTTTTTAATATCTTCGACTAAATCAATTGAATCATTAATAAGATTAGTTCTTATCGAAAAAGTAACTCCGTTATTCATTCTAGCTAAAAATTGGGAATCTGAATAGGCATTCTTTGTTGTTGTATTTATGAGGTGAATCCATCCTCTAGCTATTGCCCGTCCTGTAGCTTGTGGTGAACCGCCGATCATGGTGTTTGGTGGAGAAGTCGGCAATGCAATCCAAGAAATTTCTTTGAGTTCTTTTAAGTCATATTTAGTGTCAGATAAAAAAGGATGGTTAAAAATTAATGTATTTGAATCAATAATAATTTTAGTAAAATTATAATCAATAATAAGAAGCCCTATAGCAAAAAATAAAAATATACCAACTACAATGGACAGAAATCCGTAAATATCCTCAAATCTGAGTGTAAATTTAAGAGTAAATAAAAAAATAAAAAATACCAAACCAAAAAAGAAAGGAATAAGAGCAAAAAAAATACCTAGACCCTTACTACTAGTGCTTGGAGAATATTCTTTCATACATAACCTTCTCTTAGTAAACCTGAATCCATGAGGCTACGATGACATAATGAACAAGTTATTGATTTCAAAACGGTTTGAAAAATACTCACTTAAGCTATGGGTGAAGCTAAGATTTTTCAATTCCACTGTAAAACCAATACTTTATTCCTCATATCCAGATTAGCCTCACGAATTCAGGATAAATTATTGTGTTTTCTTGTGTTATGAGAACATATTTTTTTTGATATTTTTGTGAAATAAAGCACAGAACAACACTTTTGTTATTTTTTTGAACAATATGGATTATATCAATATCGAAGAGAGAAATTCAAATCATCTAATTGTTAAGTTCTGGAAAATACAAATCCTATTTATTTTATAGTTCCCACGCTCTGCGTGGGAATTTATCGATAAACGCTCTGCGTCACGTTTCCCTAGGAGGCTGTCCGAGAATAACACCAAAACCCAGTGGAAATTTCAGACCTAATTGAAAAAATTTTTGCCTGAACTTATAAAAGTTATTATGGTTGATTATTAACCATTATTTCCCGTGTATTTTGACTATTTACCCATTTTTCTGCCTTTTTTCTTCATATTGCTG
>CAMZLY010000021.1 GCA_947311825.1 uncultured bacterium | reverse complement strand
TTCTGAGCCTCTTTGTCTCTGTTTATGCACATGTCGTAGTTGTTTTTTAGGGTTATCTCTTTTATTCGCAGTATGTTGTCCTGATGTTAGTTTTTTGGTTTGTTATTGGCATACTAGATGCTATATCAGTTGTGATGAATATTATAAAAGGAGGAATTAATTATGGATATCAATAAATTAACACAAAAAGCAAGTGAATCAATAAAGACCGCACAGGTAATGGCAACAAGGCTTGGTCATCAAGAAGTTGACGGCGAGCACGTGTTGTTAAGTTTATTTTTAACTGATGGCGGGTTAGTTACTAAATTATTAGAGCGTGCAGATGTAAGTGTAGAAACAATTAAAGCACGTTTAGAAATAGAGCTTGAACAACGTCCAAAAGTAAGCGGTAGCGGTGTTGAAGCTGGAAAAGTATATGTAACTGACAGGTTTAATAAAATGCTGGTTAAGGCTGGTGATGAAGCCGAGAAGCTAAAGGATGAATATATTTCTGTTGAGCATTTATTACTTTCGTTTATAGATGAAGGTAAGCGTACTTTTGCTGGGAAACTACTGTATGAGTTTGGTGTTGACCGAAAAACTATACTTTCTTTACTGAAAGATGTTCGCGGTAATCAGCGGGTTGTAAATGATAATCCAGAGAATGCCTATGAAGCGTTGGAGAAATATGGTGTTGATCTTGTTGCATTAGCAAAGAGTGGTAAGTTGGATCCTGTTATCGGTCGTGACACAGAAATACGGAGTGTTATCAGGATTTTATCGCGGAAAACTAAGAATAATCCGGTATTGATAGGTGAGCCTGGTGTAGGGAAAACTGCGATAGTAGAAGGTCTTGCTCATCGTATTTTGCGTGGAGATGTTCCAGAGGGAATAAAAGATTGTACAATTTTTGCACTAGATATGGCCGCCCTTATGGCTGGTGCCAAGTATCGTGGTGAATTTGAGGAACGGCTTAAAGCAGTTTTGAATGAAATTAAAGCATCTGAAGGACGTGTCATCATGTTTATTGATGAATTGCACACTATTGTTGGGGCTGGTAAGACTGAAGGTTCATCCGATGCCGGTAATATGTTGAAACCTATGCTTGCAAGAGGTGAGTTGCATTGTATAGGTGCAACGACGCTTGATGAGTATCGTAAGTATATTGAAAAAGATGCGGCATTGGAACGTAGGTTTCAGCCTGTACTAATTGATGCACCTACAGTTGGAGATACCATTTCTATTCTACGTGGCTTAAAGGAGCGATTTGAACTGCATCATGGTGTTCATATTCAAGATACGGCATTGGTTGCATCGGCAGTTTTGTCTGATCGTTATATAAGTGATCGGTTTCTGCCGGATAAAGCTATAGACCTTATGGATGAGGCTTCTGCATCTATCAGAACGGAAATTGACTCAATGCCGGCAGAACTTGATGAGATTACTCGCAAAGTAATGCGTATGGAAATTGAGGAAACATCACTTAAAAAAGAAAAAGACAAAGCTAGTAAAGAGCGCTTGGAAGTTTTACGTAAAGAACTAGCTGACTTAAAAGCCGAAGCTGATGCTATGCAAGCTACTTGGACTTCAGAAAAGACGGCTATAAATGAGGTGCGGGAATTGCGGCAGAAACTTGAAAAAGCAAGAATTGACAGTGATGCTGCAGAGCGTTCTTATGATCTTGAGCGAGTTGCTAAATTACGGCATGGTGAAATTCCTGTTTTGGAACAGGAATTAGCTGAAAAAGAAAAGCTGATACATGAGCGTACTAATGAGTCCGGCTTATTACAGGAAGAGGTAACTGAAGAAGAGATTGCCGAAGTAGTATCACGTTGGTCGGGAATTCCTTTATTACGATTACTGGAGGGTGAACGTGAAAAATTGCTTAAACTTGATGGCACTCTTCATGAACGGGTAATTGGTCAGGATGAAGCGGTGCGTGCTGTTTCTGAGGCTGTATTGCGTGCCCGTGCAGGCATTCATAATCCTAATCGACCAATAGGATCGTTCTTGTTTCTTGGTCCGACCGGAGTTGGTAAAACAGAATTGGCACGAACACTCGCTGCCGCAATGTTTGACTCCGAGGATAATATGGTTCGTATTGATATGAGTGAGTATATGGAGAAACATAGCGTTGCCAGATTAGTTGGTGCACCTCCGGGGTATGTTGGCTATGAAGAAGGTGGTCAGTTGACTGAGGCTGTTCGGCGTAAGCCATATTGTGTGGTATTGCTGGATGAAATTGAAAAAGCACATCGTGATGTTTTTAATATATTACTACAGATATTGGAGGATGGCCGTCTAACTGATGCTCAGGGGCGTACGGTAAACTTTAAAAATACGATTGTCATCATGACTAGTAATATCGGTTCGCCACATTTACTGGATGGTGGAATTAAAGATGGTAAAATTAGTGATAAAGTCCGTAAAGAAATTATGTCAGAATTACGACATGAGTTCAGACCCGAATTCTTAAATCGTATTGATGAGATTGTACTTTTTAAGCCTCTGTTACTTAATGAGGTAACAAAAATTGTTTCATTACAGCTTAAAGAGTTGAATACACGGTTATTGTTGCAAGGTATTTCTCTGGATGTACAAGACGATGCACTAAAGTTTATTGCGGAAAAATCTTATAATCCTGTCTATGGGGCACGCCCGATAAAACGGTATATTCAGCAGGTAATAGAGACGCCGCTGGCACATGAGATTATTGCCGGGGAACTAGCAGACGGTAGTTCTATTGAACTTACCGTTGAACAGATAATGGCATGGGATAACGAAAGAAATCGAGTAGGGTAAAGTATTGCCAGGCGGGAAGCGTCGAAAGACCTTCAGCCAGGCAAACTAGCCTTCTGACAAGGATAGATACGATTCCTTATGGGGCTACGACCTTGCGATCAATATGTTGTTGAGAGGATACTATTTTGTTTATACAATAATATCATCTGCCCCTGGTACTTTTACAAAGTCCTGTATGCCGCCGAGCATATTATATACTTTTTTGAAGCCTAGGTTTTGCATAAGGGCGAGGGCATTGTTTTCGTCTGTGCCAGTTCTTCTTCCTGTACGACAGTATATTAAATATGTTTTATTTTTATCCAATGCATTAAGGTTGCTCTCGAAATCATCTTCATGGAAATCAATATTTATTGAGTTTTGGATGTGATATACCTCGTACTCATCAGGAGTGCGTATATCAATAATTATCATATTTTCATCATTTATACCGACAGTAATCTTTTCAAAGAATTGTTCGGCGGAAATGTTAGCGTTATTTTTATTACACATGATTTATTTACTTCTCCAGTTTTATAAGATGCAGTGTTTTTAATCCTGCTTCCAAATCTCGTAAAACATGTGCTTTTGTATCTTTAAATTTGTCGCCAAGATTACCAAATAAGTTTTGGTAATAATTTATACCATCTTTAAGATTATTGGAGAAGCTTGTGAAATATTTCTCTTGTTTTTCTGTCATGGAATCTTTTGCTTCTTCTATTTTATCTTTAAGATAGTCAGTATATGTTTTAAGTTCATTTATAAACATGTGTGGACGGTCAGGTCTAGTCATTAGGTTCGTTTTACCATAGATGTGGTCTATAATTTCTTTTAAGTTAGTTTTCTTTGAGAAATAAGCCATATTAGGACCTGGGCAGACCGAAACTCCTGGTTGCTCAATTTTGGTTTCAATGTTATTGACTAATAATGCTGCAGTACCTAGTCCCACACAGATGCATTCTTTTTCAACAATTTTATCAAATTCTTTTTTGTATTCGGCTTTTGGTAAACCTGCGGCATCCAATTCGTTTAATTTTAAGCGTTGATAGCTACGTGATGCTGTACATAGTGGCTTCTCAGAGAGTTCCTTACTAAATGCTAGATGTTTGTGAGAGCATATACTGCCCGGTCGTCCCTGGTCAATAAAGCTTTGTCTTTCAATATCTTTGCTGTTGTTGCGGAGGGTATTATACGGGACCCCCACGGGAGAACAGTTGCTTAAATATAGATCATCTTCTTTTGCTTCTGCTAGTTTGTTCAATGTGGCATCGTCAACATTCACAACATCAGGAGCAAGCAGAAATGGCGTTCCCCAGCCAATAGAGTCTAGTTTATAGTAGTCAAGCAGAAAATCATGTTCTTCGGCTGTTCCTATGCCACCTTGAGCTGTAACTTTAAGTTTTAACTGTTCCGTTGGTATAGGGAGTTTTTTAGCGGCAAGTGCTTTGATATAAATTTCATGAATGGACGGACCAAGCACTGTTCTGTTCTTTTTGAATTCTTCTAGTATCGGTCCCATTAGGTAGCCTTTGGTTGCAAAGGCATGACCTCCGCAATTAAGCCCTGATTCAACTCTGTACTCGGAAACCCAAAGTCCTTTTTTAGCAAAAACTTTACCTTGAATAAAAGCAGAGCGATAGTCGCTAACTTTAAGAATAATTCTCTTTTTGATGTTTCCATTTTCATCAGGATAAAAATCGTCAAAATTTTCGATATAGCTATATAGTCTGGGGCTCATTCCTGCTGAAAGCACAAGAGCCGAGCGTAAGTCGCTCTTTGCAAAGCCTCGTAATGCTGCATGAGCGTCATTAAATTCAATTGGTAGCAATTCGTCTTTAATGTAATTTTCTCTATCAAGTTTTGTCATGATATTGATATCAATACTGCCCATGGATAAATTATTATGTAACCATTCTTTAATTTCCGCTAAGTGAAAATGTTTCGCTGTTAGCTCCATAAATTCCTGTTTTAAGGTGGAACTATCCGGTAGCATACTAAAGAATTCTTTTATTTCATGGGCTTTCTCAAGGGTAACATTTTTCAGTTCCTCGAATTTCTTTTCAGCCATGTTGTTGATTAGGTTAAGGTATGATGTAATTCGCTTAGCTCTAAAGTCTTCGATTTTATCTGTGATTTCATGGTAGGGGATTTCAAGTTTTTCGCAGTACATTTTTCTTAATTTCTCAAGCATAATATCATCTACTAGAGAAATCACAGAGTCAATGCCATATTGAGATACCTTCAATGGGGTATCAGCAGTATATCCTATTCCCATAACGGGGATGTGAAATGAATGTATATTTGTCATAATGTTTACTTTAATTAGAGGCACTTGCAAAACTATCTGCGGGCACTTTTTTATTTTATGCGGCATATTCCGCTTTTTCGCAATTTTACAGACCCTACGGGTATGCTCCAATTG
>CAMZLY010000020.1 GCA_947311825.1 uncultured bacterium | reverse complement strand
TTTGTAAAGTCAGAGGTAGTGGCTTAAACCAGTTTTTGTAGCTTAAGCCAGCAAGCCATGATAGATAGGGAATGAGACGCTTGCAATTAACAACACAGTTTTTATGCTGTTTTATTGCTTATCAACTTTAAAATAGATTAAATACATATTTCTCTACTGTATTAGTGCTCTAATAAGTTTACTTTGGTGGAATGCTAGCTTGTGTAAGCAAACTAAATCATTGCAATAAACTATAAAAATATAACCCTTGCATTTTTATGGGTTTAGGTTAATATCTGTTCAAATATAAATTATAAAGTAGTCAAAAGGATGGATTGCTTGTATGAATAAACTTAGATCAAAGAAACTTGGAATATTCTTACAAATTGCTGATGTATTGGAGAGAGAAAGGGACTTTGTTCTATCTTGTCTGAGGAGAATTGAGACTAATGATTCAGCTATTGATGAGCTAAATAAATCGTTAAAAGCATTAAGATCATATGATGTCGAGTTGAGTTTTTTGGAGAATCGAAAAAGTTTTGGTGAAGTATCGATTTCTCTTCCCTTTAATAATCCATTATATTCATTTATTCTATATTCTTTTGGTCCATGCTTAGGCGGGTCTGTTGTTCATGTTCGCCCTTCTAAAATCACGAGCGGAGTATTGCTTAAAATAATTAATACTATCAAGGATGAGTTACAGGAACTTGAAATCAATATAACTACAACATCGGGTTTGTTGTTCATAAATAAAGCACAGAATGATCCAAATATACAGACATTGTTATTTACAGGTAGCTGGAAAAATGTCAGCCAATTGAAAAAAAAATTTCCCAAAGAAAAAAGGCTGATCTATTGTGGTTCTGGAATTAATCCGTTTATAGTTTCTCAAGGTGCTCTTAAATATCATTCAATGAAATCAATTGTTAACTTAGCAATTTCTAGTAGAATTTATAATTCAGGACAGGATTGCCTATGTTCAGAAAGATTTTACGTGCATAGTAGTGTTGCTTATGACTTTATTACTATATTATCCCAACAAATAAGAGAAATAAAAGTCAGCAATAGTATTGATGATTGTTATGCAGAAGTTATGCCCTTGCTTGGTGGTGGTGCTGATATTGTATCAGATTTATTTAAACAGCACGTTGGTAAAGGAGATATTTGGCATGTACCTTTTAACAGAGATGGAGACTGTGTTTATCCTTCTTTAATTGAGGTTTCGTTAGGGCATTTTTTATTAAAAAAAGAAAAGTATGCTCCAATTTTTGTTATAGCACAATATGAAACAGCGGCGGAATTAGATAAAGAATTAAGAAGTGATTATTTATTTGGTGCTACTGTTTGCGGTAATTATAGATCAAAAGCTCTTGAAGCGTATCCACATCTTACTTTCACAAAAACTGTTATATCTTCGGAAGCAGAAGATTCTCATGTGCCATTTGGGGGGAAATATAAATCAGGGTTTGTTTATAGTTCTGAAAGTTATAAAGATGGGCCCATTCTTTTCTCTGTTGAAACAACTAAGGAAATTGCTTTTTAATTAATATTTATGAGGTGTAAAATGGAAGTACAAAGTAAATTATTCATAGGTGGTGAATTCATAGTCTCATCTGACAATTCATCTTTTTCAACCATAAATCCTGCCACAGAAGAAAAAATTTGTGAAGTTTCATTGGCAAATGAAGAGGATGTTAACAATTGTGTTTTATCTTCTAAGAAAGCCCAAGTTGAGTGGTTTTCTCTTGATGCTAGCCAAAGAGGAAAGGCTCTTTTAGATATCGCTAAAGCTATAGAAAATGCTGGGGATGAGTTGGCAAATCTTGATTGTTTAGATGGTGGACGTCCAATACTAGATTGTAAAGAAGATGTACATGCAGCTGTTGAAATGTTTAATTATTTTGGTGGAATTGTAGACAAGATAAAAGGTAATACTATTCCGGTCCAAAATGATAAGCTTTGCTATACAAGGCGAGAACCTTACGGTGTAGTTGCTGCAATTACTGCTTGGAACTACCCCCTTTTTAATGCATGTGCAAAAATAGCACCTATCATTGCGACAGGAAACAGTTGTATATTAAAACCTGCAGAAGAAACACCACTTACAGCTTTAAAACTAGCTGAAATTATTCAGAGTATACGAACTATTCCACAAGGTCTTGTCAGTGTAATTAATGGTCCAGGAGAAATTACTGGAGAAGCTTTGACTAGACATGATGGTGTATCAAAAATTTCATTTACAGGTAGTACTGAAACTGGTAGAAAAATACTACGAGCTTCGGCTGATACTAATTTAAAAGGTGCAGTACTTGAGCTTGGAGGTAAGTCTCCATTTATAATTTTTGATGACGCAAATATTGAAATGGCATTAAATGGTATAGTTTTTTCTGTCTTCTATAATCAAGGACAAACTTGTACTGCTGGTACACGTCTATTAGTTCAAGAAGGTAGTTTAGAAAAAGTACTTAATGGCTTAGATGAGCGTATTGAGAAGCTCACTATCGGTGATCCAATTAGTGAGGAAACAGTTTTAGGAGCAATAATTTCTAAAGAGCAACATCAAAAAATTATTAATTATGTTGATGATGCCGTAGAGTCGGGTATTAGTCTATATTGTGGAGGAAAAATACCAAGTAATATTAAAAAAGGTTTTTTCTATGAGCCTACTGTATTTTTAAATGTTCCTTCTGAGTCCAAAATATGTAAAGAAGAAATATTTGGACCAGTGCTAGTTGTACAGACTTTTAGTGACGAAGAAGAGGTGATTAAGATGGCTAATGATTCGAAATATGGACTCGCTTCAAGTATTTGGACTAAATCTTCACAGCGTTTAACATTGATGGCTAATAGAATAGAAACAGGAATTGTATGGTGTAATACTGTTTTTGCTGAACATCCAGGAGCACCAGCTGGAGGATACAAACAAAGTGGTTATGGAAGGGAATATGGAGATTCAGCTGTAGATGAATATATGCAATTGAAAACAGTTTGGGTTGATTTATCAGATGACTTCTTTTCTTGGCCGTAGGGCAAAAGATTATAGCTCATGGATAGCGGTCAGCTGATACAGAAAGTATTATTAGATATAACTAGCACTCCAAAAAAGTGTTTTTCTAGTGTTGATTATTCACCACCACGTTCTTGTCACATTGCTTTTGTGTGTAAATGTAGTGAGGATGAGACTGGAATACTATTAAAAAAGATAAAAGAAATAGACTATATTGAAAAGGTTACACTTGAATATCCATTTTTAAATATCTGTTTTAACTTAAATATACTTGTATTAGATAGTATCAATATAAAAGATAGAAATCAAACAGCAAGTGTGGAGCATACAAGTACTGTTCCTGTTTACCCACTTAGTGTTGCAGTTTTTCGAAGTAGTGTCATAGGAGAATGGATTAGAAGATCATTAAGTTATCTTGGATATAGTGTGAAAGGGCGTATTTGGATTCAGGATTCAGCTAGGCAGGTAAAGTTAGTGTCTAGTGAGCTTCAATCTGGTCATCGAATAGCTCGAAAAACAGGTATTGGTAAAGGTGACCATACAATTGGACGTATTTTTACTGAATCTATTCTTAAAATGGCTGATAGTGATTTGAGTCAAAGAAAGATAAAAAAACAAGTTGAAAAATTATTTCCTTTAGGGCAATCAGGTGTACGCCGACCAAGATATAGTCATTGGGTAAATGACGTATTGTTAGGTTGGCGTAGTACCTTTGATTTAGCAGGTATTCATATAAATAATCATGATAGAGATGTTGATTTATTAACGAATGGTTGGGAAAATATAATCTCATCTGCCCGTAATATCAAGCTAGATAATTCCAATATTATGCTTCCTGATGGAGCCATCCGAGAAGAGGGGCTTACTTATATTGAGAGGTCAATTCTATATTATAATTTTTTACTAAAACAAACGCAGATAGGTGTGTCAGTGGTACCTCATCGTCAAATAGAAAAGCTGATTTTTGCTAGAAATATCGCATGTCATTTACAAGGTAGAAAAGAAAGTGATTTAACAATTATTCCCTTTGGTGAAACTAGAGTAAATGGAAAGTTAGATAGTATAAAGAAGCTTAGATTTTCATGTGCTGATAATCTTGCACAATATGCTGATGGTAATATAGGATGCTTACTTGAAAGGTTTCTAACCACTAGAGCATCTTCTAATATTAATATTAACTTTCCTTTGGATTCTGTTAATTCACATGCTGGTATTCAAAACATGAGGGAAGTTTTAGCTGCACCAAAAGCTATTTTATTGTTAGATGAATTACCTCTACTTTTGAAAAGATCTATTGTAACAGGAGATTTTTCACTAGTTACTCAATGGACAGCAAGAGCTCAACTGATTCGAGAAATTATTGATAATGATTTTCCATCAATCGCAAAGGAAATAGGTTCAGCCATCGACTTATTTAGCCCTTTCCCTTCGAGACTAAAATTCCAATGAAACAATTTTATGAGTTTGAGCAAACTCCTTTTCGAAATGAATTAATGAAATCATTTATATTGCCTGCTATAGAGTGGTTGCTAGGAGACCCTAAACAGCCTTATCTTTTGCCTCAGATGAGTAGTAGTCATTGGGAGTGTGCGATAATAATAGAATCTTTATTAAAAGCCATGAATACAAATAGTTTGATTGAGCCAAATAAGAAAGCTCTTATTGAAAATAAAATGTTTCAAACAGTAAATTGGCTAATGGAAGAAATATCTTATAATAAAAATGATAATACCTGCAATTGGGATGATGCAACTTGGGATACAGCTATATGTACTCGATGTCTTTTTCTCTCAGAAAAATATTTTGAATCAAAATACTCAGAAGAGCAAAAAAATAAACTTATAGTAATTAAGTACCAATTAATTAAATGGTTAATAAAAAGAGGTATAAATTGGGATAAAGATGTAAGGTATCCAGCTGGTCCACCAGATTTGGCACAAGTTTTGAATACTTTGATACTTTTTGCTGATCAATACCCTCTGGAAATTAAAAAAATTGAAGAGGAGTTTAGTTGGGATAGTGAAGAAAATATTCTAGACAGAATAACAAGAATAATTATGTCAATGCAAGAACAAACATATTTGATAGTTGATAATAGGAAGGAACAGTTATCTTTTTGGGTTGATTGCTTTAATACAAGTGAAGTTGCAGAGGCTTTATCAGCTTATATTAATCATCATTCATATGAGAAAGATAGAAAGCTAGTAAAAAAAGTTAAAAAATCATTATATAGAAGTGTGAGATATATTGAGGAAAATCAGGATAGTGGAACTTGGGGAGGGGTTGCTGATTCTTGTGGTACTCTATATGGTTATTTACAAGTTACAAAATCATTAAATGAAATTGGACCAAAAGATTATATTGTATTTCAGGCTTTAAGATGGATGTGTGATAGAAATCAAGTTTTTTCAGATGGTAGTTTTCTTCACTCTAGTTATATAACTGTTTTTTATTTACTAGCATTAGTGGAAGCTTATAGTAACTGGGAACTAGGGAAAAAAAATACATTAGAGGTCTATGATATAGCACTATGGAATATTCCTGCACAAGGAACATCAGAAAGATCAAAAAGATTAGAGTTACAATTGAAAATTGAGGATAGAGAGCAACAGTTTGATAATATAAAAAATGAATATTCTAAATTAGAGAAAAAATATTATTATCTTATTTGGATAGTAGTTGAAGTAAGTATCTGCGTTATTCTCCTTATGCTAATGGACTATTTGTCTATAGATCTGAAACAAATAGATAGACTTTATATGATTTTACCTATTTTTATTACAGTAATTATTACAATTACCCCAGCCTTAGTAAAATACAGGAATAGTAAAAAAAATCTATAAATGTGTTTATAGTCAAATAGTTGTAAATAATTATTAACCACGAAACCTGAGTTATATAAAGTATTTTATATAACTCAGGTTTTGGTGTTCAAGTTAAACAGATTTAGATTGTTAAAAATTATTAAACCCCTTGGGGTGTAATAATTTTTAGCATCAAATATAATTGATTATTCTTTGATGTAGTTACTGCCTCGCTTTTGAGAGGCGAAAAACTTGATCAATTAGCGAGAGAGCTTGCTCGTGAGATTTTTATCTTTTTATAAATCTATCGGGAGAAAAGTTGATTTTATTATACACTATCCCCCCCCTCCCTTTTTTTTAGTTATTTTCTTAAGGAAAACCTGATTAAGTTGATTAGAATTTAGCAAGCTAAAAATAATTGGACTTGATCAGGCTTTCCTTAAGTATCACGAGATATAAATTCACCTGTTCCTGTATGTACCTTGATTATTTCACCTGTTTC
>CAMZLY010000019.1 GCA_947311825.1 uncultured bacterium | reverse complement strand
TTGACGGTACACACTTTGCTGAACAGACGCGTGATCTTAATCCGGCAGAAACACTTTTTATCATCGCCTCAAAAACTTTCACGACCCAAGAGACCATGACCAATGCAGAATCAGCAAAAAAATGGTTGCTGAATGAACTTAAAGACAATAGTGCTATTGCCAAACATTGCGTAGCCGTTTCCACTAATGCGGAAGCAGTATCTGAATTCGGGATTGATACAGCAAACATGTTCGGATTCTGGGACTGGGTCGGAGGACGCTATTCCCTTTGCTCCGCTATCGGACTACCGATCATGATAGCCATCGGCAACGAAAACTTCACTGCCATGCTAGACGGATTCCATAGTATGGATCGTCATTTTGCCGAAACTCCCTTTGAACAAAACCTACCAGTACTCATGGGACTACTAGGAATTTGGTACAACAACTTCTTCGGTGCAGAAACAAGTGCAGTTCTGCCTTATGATCAATACATGCACAGATTCTCTGCCTACCTACAACAGTTAGATATGGAAAGCAACGGCAAATATGTAACCAAGCAGAACAAGCCAGTATCATATCAAACCGGATCAATCATCTGGGGCGAGCCTGGAACAAATGGACAACACGCTTTCTACCAGCTAATTCATCAAGGCACAAAACTTATCCCGTGCGACTTTATTGGCTTCAATAAATCACAAAATCCTATAGGTGATCACCATGATAAACTAATGGCAAACTTCTTCGCCCAAACTGAAGCCCTAGCATTCGGCAAAACCGCCGAAGAAGTAGCGGCAGAGGGCACACCAGCAGAGCTTGTTCAGCATAAAGTATTTGAAGGCAACCGCCCCACCACAACCATCATGGCAGATAAGCTAACACCACAAGTACTCGGTTCACTAATTGCCCTATATGAACACAAAGTATTTGTACAAGGTGTAATCTGGGATATATACTCATTTGATCAATGGGGTGTACAGCTAGGCAAAGTCCTCGCCGGCAAAGTTCTCCAAGAACTACAATCTGCGGACGAACCACAACTAAACCACGACTCCTCCACCAACAACCTAATAAAACAGTACCGCAGAAAGAGGTTGCTTTAAATACTCAATGATATCCGCCTTAATCCCTTTTTAGAAATGGATTCTTGCTCAAGTTAACATTCAAATACTTCACATCATCAGTAACCTCTTTACCAACCCAAGGAGGCAACTCCACAATCTCATCTTCAGAACTAAGCTCAATTTCAGCCAAAAAGAGCCCATTATTGGCACCATGAAAACAGTCAACATCCCACTCATTCCCCGCATACAATATTTTATATCTCGTTTTCTCAATCAAAGGTTTCTCGCAAACCAATTCAAGCATCTCCGACGCATCATCAACAGGAACTGAATACTCATATTCAAGCCTTGTTATCCCATCTAACAACGACTTAACTGTAAGAATCGCCTCGTCCCCCATTATACGAACTCTTACAACACACTTTTCCGTACAGGGAATATAACCCTGTATATACTCAACTCCATCATCCCGCTCTGCACAAATATTCTCACTTAACAAAAATTTTCGTTCTATTTCTCTGCCCATCAACTTCTCCATTAAAACTCGCAATCCGTAATTCGTAATTATTTTTCACAAACTGCATCTTGACATATTGCCGCAATCAAGGCAATCTCTCCTGCATTATGAAAACACTTATTACAGGCGGATGCGGATTTATAGGCTCACACATTGCAGAGGCATTGGTTAACGATGGCGAAGATGTTGTGATCTACGACAACTTATCTTCAGGATACGAGCAAAATATTGCTGGATTTAGAGATAAAGTTGAGTTTATAAGAGGTGATGTACGAGACCAAGAAACACTTAAACAAGCAATGCAGGGTATAACCAATATATTCCATGAAGCTGCTTTGGTATCAGTTTTTGAATCAGTAGAAAAGCCTTACGACAACCACGACATCAATTTAACAGGAACGCTAAACGTCCTGACCGCAGCAAAAGAAGCCGGAGCTAAACGTTTAGTAGTGGCAAGCTCAGCCGCAATCTATGGCAACGATCCAACACTCCCCAAACATGAATCAATGTTACCGCAGCCAGAATCACCTTATGCACTGGCAAAAATAACTAAAGAATACTATCTATCCGTATTCAGCAAACTATATGGGCTAGAAACTGTATCATTACGATATTTTAATGTATTTGGGCCCCGTCAAGATCCCAGTTCAATGTATTCTGGCGTTATATCCAAATTTGTTGACGTAATAACAGCCGGTCAAGACCCTACTGTATTTGGTGATGGTGAGCAAACTCGTGATTTTGTGTTTGTTAAAGATATTGTACAGGCTAATCTACTTGCCATGCGTGCACCATCAGCAATAAGCGGTTCATCGTTTAATGTTGGAACAGGCAGGCGAACATCATTATTAGATCTTCTTGACGCACTTAAAGAAATAACTGGCAACGACTTCACCGTTCACTTCAAAGATGTACGCTCCGGTGATATCAAACATTCAGTATCTGATATCTCTGCCGCAGTAAATGAACTGGAATATAAACCAAAATATGATATTACATCAGGACTTAGAGAGCTACTTAACTGGAAAACAGAAAAGTAATCTATCTCCTAAAGTTTGCATAGAGTTTTTTATATAACTGCATAGCCTCCGCTAAATCAGTCATCATAAACCCCTCTTTTTTCCCTATTCTTGTTTGAATCACTAGATATGCAGCGAGCTTATCAGTCCGATTATCCCCTTGCATTTTATGCTTAAGTATTCCTAAATCAACTAATGTTTGCAAAGTACCCTGAAGATCATCTTCATTAAGAAAAATCTGATCAGTAGAATAGTTATCCCAATTATCATCCTTCGGGTTCCACCACGAACTACTAACCCGAGAACTATTTCCTTGTGTACATTTAAGAAGCCCAGTGCCGTTAACCTCCAATCGGATCAACACCTGGCTACCCTTCTTTTTTTCATCAAACTTAGGATAATAATTAATAAGGGCAAAATCCCTAAAACCAGGTTCAACAATAATCGGCTTAGAATTAAACGTCTGACACCCAGCCACCATGAAAACGATAAACAACAAAGGTAAAGTAGATTTCATAAGAACACCTAATACTTTGGAAGTGGTGCATATCGGTATAATCACAGCTACCCCATGTCCGTCGAGAAGCGAATACCTACATACTAAACACAGAAAGATTATCCAGATTGTTCTTGGCGCAAATATCAAGCACCGCTATCAACTTAGAGTGCGGAGAGTCCGGCATACACTTAATAACCACCGGTACATCTGGTTTATATTTAGCCATTTTTGTAAGTTTTTTATCTAGTGATGAGCGAGATATCCGACGCCTATCCATGATAAAACCATCACGATGAACCATAATAGTTATAAACTCTTCCGGTTCGACTATTTCTACAGGTGGCGGATCCGACGCCGGCCTAGAAACATCAAGATGTGAAAGGATATCTTCCTGCTTAAGAGTTACAATAAAGAAAATAAGCAGTTGGAAAACAACATCAATCATAGGTGTCATTTCCAGCTTAGCAGCATCACCTTTATTTTTCTTTTTTCTACGCATCAGTAATTGCCTTCTTATTATTTATCAGGTGTTTTATCGTCCTGCGTTGCCGCAAAATTAATTCTCCAGATGCCAACTTCAGTACAAATATCCATTACCGCTCGGATATCTTCATGTCTAGCCCGTGCATCCCCTCGAATAAGCACAGGAAATGTTCCCATCCTCTTTTTTCGTGAAATCATAATCTTTCTGAATTTAGCACGGCTTAATTGTGCATTATGAATCGAAATATTCCCGCGACGGCTAACCTCCACCACAAGTGTAGCCGGAGCCATCTCTTCGATTATTGGACCATGTACAGAGTCAGCAAGCACAATATCAGGATTTATTTCCTGATCCATTTTCATAGTTACAATAAAGAATATAATAAGCTGGAATACAACATCAATCATAGGTGTCATATCGACATCACAACCTTCTTGTGCACCTTTATGTCTACGTCCCATATCGTATTCTCCAAAAACTTAATTTAATATAATTTTACTATTAATCTTCAACAACTTCAACATTACGCAAGTCTTTGATCAATTCCATAGTCATAGCTTCCATACGCAAGATAATCTTATTTGCAGTATTGCGGAAAACATAATAAAAAGCCACACAAGGAACAGCAATAGTAAGTCCGCCAGCAGTAGTAAATAGAGCCTGCGAAATATTCATAGCAAGAACACCTACATCCGGAGCCCCCTCTCCTAAACTGGAAAAAGCAGCAATCATACCTTGAACTGTTCCGAGTAGACCAAGCATAGGAGCAATATTACCCACAACAGAAAGCCATGTAAGTTTCTGCATAAGTCTTTCAGTTTCAATATCAGCTGCCATTGCAACTGATTCCTGAATAATATCATATCCTTCTTCAACATGACTAAAGCCGGCAATCAAAACGTTAGACATTGCACCTGGTTCATTTTCACAATATTGAATAGCCTTAAGCAAATCCCCTTCACCCATAGCTTCGGTAACACTATTAATAAGCGATGCCGGCATAATACGAGATTCGCGAACAGTAATCTTACAGTCCACCACAAAATAAACAGCAAGACCACCGGCACCAAAAAGCGCCAACCACAAAATAATACCAAGCGGACCGCCCCCCAAAACAACCGAAATAAATCCGCCAGATGAATCACTACTTTCCGTAGCAGGAACTGCCCCGCCACCGTCAGTTGCGACAAGATCTCCTGAACCACCAGCAGGAGCCGCAGCATCTTGCCCCATAACCGTATTAGCAAAAACAAACATACCCACAACAGTAAGCATTAGCACAACCAGTAGACTTTTCTTCATTTCTTTCTCCATTTTCAAACTAAACTCAATTACCAATTACAACTTATTCTATTTATTATATTCACTATTAGGAAAATCTGTCATCAACTTCTTACGCATTTTTTCTGCATTTGTAGGCTCATTTAGCTGCTGGAAACATTCCATCGCCTTATAAATTGCCTCGGGTGCATATCTTTTGTCTTCTGCAAAGAAAACTGCTGTACGAAGATAACCATCCACCAGTGCTTTTTTATATTTTCCAGCTTTCATATCCACATCAGCACGGCGAATCTGTACTAACGGCACCAATTCTCGCGGACCATCTTTTATAACTTTGGCCATAACCTTACGTAATGTAGCAGTACGCCCACCTTCTACCAATGCCTGCCAATAAATTTCGGCCATCTCCCCCTGATATGCCGCCTTCGGATTATTTCGAATCAATTCCTCACAAAGCAATATAGCTTTTTTGGGATTCTTCATTCCTAGTTGAGCCTCTGCCGCATAACGAGTTGCTTTAACATCCCATCCCATCATTTTATAATCGGACATTATTTTATTAAGCACTGGTAACGCCGCATCATAACGCTTAGCCGCAACATCTTTCACCGCCTTATCAAATCCTGTTGGCCTGGAAACAATAACTTTAGCCACCTGCGAGGGTTTAAATGTCATTGTAACATTATTTTTCCCGGTAATAAGATATTCTTTCTTTGACTGATGCCAGCGAATATCACCTTTCATACGTTCATTATTTGCAGATTTCACCACAATACCCTGTATGGCTAAACTCTGACTTACTGCAGCAAATAATATCACCACCATTGTTAAAACAGTCTTCACCGACCGAATATTACATATTTTTTGTTTATCTGTCATTATTGATCTCCTTATTCCCCAGACTTTTCGGCTGAAGCTTCGCTAGAAAAATTTCCTTTAGCAGCAAGCTTTACTTTAGCTTTGCCACGCAAACTACGTACTTCCCTTATATCTTTACCATTAGGAAATGCTTCTATATAGCTATTACAATCATCAACTACATCAGCCCACCGCTCTGTTTCAAGAAGTAACGGCAAACATTCAGCATAAGCTGTTTCAATATTTTTTTTAACCCCAACCTCATCAGGATTACCAAACAGGATCAACTTCTGGTAAGACGCAATAGAATCATCTAAATATTTTGGAACTAAAGACTTATCTCCATACTGTTTTTCAGCGTCAGCCTTACGTTTGTAAATTCTAGCCAATTCTATATCAAGGCGGGCATTACCTTCCGGCTTTTTCTCAAAGTTACGCGATTTATTAAGAGCCTTAACAGCTTTATTAAAAATAGCAATACGCTTATCACTATCAGTCTCATCTTTGGCCATTTCTGAATATGCCTCACTTAAAAGTAATGTTGCCTTAGTTGTATAGCCTGACTTAGGATAATCTTTAAGCAATGTTTCCAACGATTTTGCACCAGATTTATATTCCCCCTGCTCAACTAAGCATTCACCCTGTGCAATTAACGCCGGTTCACGTATTGACCGCTCTTTTGTATTAGCCAGCACTTGTTCATAAGCAGTTAATGCAATATCTATCACTCCAGCTTTATGTAGTTCAGAACCAGCAGTAAATATCTGATAATCACTATACTTACCGGTAGATGCAAACATTTTCCTGAATACCAATATCGCCTGCTGTTTACGCCCCATCTTAAGCAGATTCATACCAAGCATAAATGATGCATTTTTTGCTTCTGCTGAATCTGGATATTCTTTTGTGAGCCTCTTTAAAGTCTCTCCAGCTTTTTTAGGATCATCCAGCACCGTCCATAATGTACCAACCTGGCTTAATGCACTGGCAGCGAAATTTGACTTCGGATAATCTTTAATCAGTTTTTCCAGCGTAGTTATAGCCTGCTTTTTACGATAATTATCATCTTTACCCTTTGGTGCCTTCATCTTCATATAGCACGATGCCTTATTATATAAAGTGCCCTGCAAAATTTCGTTGTTCTTTTCTTTTTGCTCTGAGTTTTCTTCATATTTACTGCGATTGGAACTACTTAATATTTTTTCAAGCTTGGAAAACCTATTAAATGCTGCAGTGATATATTTAGGCCCCAGTTTTTTATATGCAAGTGCTTCACTGTAACGTGCCCCAACCAGCTCTTGACCTGGCCGCGAACGTGCTTCCAAGGCTTTAATATAATTCTGTAAGGCTTTTATTTCTTTTGTAGAATCACCTAGCTTTGAATAACAGGTAGTGATACGACTTAACGCCGCATACCATAACGGAACGCCATTATATCGCTCTTTTATCTTATTATAATAGACCAGCGCACCATCATAATCTGCATTCTTAAACCTTATGTCTGCCGAACGATAAAGCATTGACACTGCACTTGGATGGTTTGGGAAATTGTCAAAGAAAGTGTCATATACCTCATCACTTAATTTACTTTGATTCCGTTCAGTAAACTTCATTGCCACACGTATAACCTGATCACCAGCAAAATTTGAAAGGTCTTTATAGTTACTAAAGCGCTCGGCCAAATAACGTACCGTCGTCATTGCCATAAGTTCATCATCCAACTCAATATAACACCGAGCTAAATTACCCAAAGCCGAAATTGCCGCCTTAGATTCTGGAAATAAATTTAAAACCTTAACATAAGCCTCTGCCGCTTCTTTATATTGATTCTGATTAAAAAGCATTTCTGCATTCTTAAACTGTGCTGCCTCAACTTTCTCCAGCATTTTATCAGTAATTGTTTCTTTGATACCTGCATTAAAGGGAGGATTAACCAAAATCTTGCGTACCTGTTTGGCTCGTACACCGGCTTCCGGCGCCCAAGCAGTAGTGGGATACTTAACAAAAACATTCATAAAATGCTTATATGCACCATTACCGCGTTTTTTAGAGCCTTTCTTTTTTGCTCCAACCAATAAATCTACTATTTTAGCCTTATTTTTATTAACATCTTCGGCAATTAGCTTACCCGCCTCCTTTTGCATCATAACCGCCAGCAAATAGCGACATTCAGCCATCGGACTCAGTTTCGTCATATTTTCGCCAGTTTCTTCTTCAATAGATTTAAGATCTTCATCCAATGCCAAAAGACTATCCCAATATTCATCAATAAGCTTTGCAGCACCATCAATATCGCCTTGAATCTCTTTTACATGTGCAAGAATAACAATAGCCTTACCAAACCATACATCCTGTATCCATAAAATCTCGGTAGTGATCTTGTCAATTTCCTCAAATAACTTTTTCTGTTCTTCCCCAGAAGTAACCTCTGCCTCCTTAACCATTAATTCAGCTGTTTCTGAGATAATTTGACGGCGTTCATGTTTCGGCATCTTAGCCTTTGCCAGCCCTTGGTAAACCTTAATCGCTTTTTTCTGATTACCCATCAACAACAACATCTGTGCATAATGATAAGCTGACTCACGGTAAAAATCATTTAATGCTTCCGGTGGACCATCTGGATATTTGTTCAAAAAACTTTCATAAATCCCCTGAGCTTCTGGATACATCCTCCACGCATAATAACCGTCGGCAAGACCCAACTTCATAGCCCAAGTGTCAAGACTATCCTGCTTAGGCTCTTTAGCTATTATAGACTTAACTTCAGCCCACTCACCTTTTGCCACCAATGCCTGTATACGAAGAGTCTTGATAATCGCACTTGCCGCAGGATCGTCAATTCCATCTAGCACCACTTTTGCATAGTCTGGCAATCCCCAAGCGTTCAGGGTTTTTGCATACTCAATATCCTGCTTAATCTTATTTTTAGCATCAGCAGAATATCCGCATAACGAAAAGCTAAATAAGAATAATGCCACCACAAAAGGTAACTTTGAACCATCTAAAATTGTTCGCATACTTGTCATAATAGAAGCACTATATATTTTATAATAACCAAACGTCAACCTATTTATTAAAAATTATCTTTTTTTCTGTTAACAGAGCTTTCAAAGCAAATCAGCCTACGCTAAAAGATCCTCACGCCCCGACGAATTAACAAAGATAACTGTACCCATATTCTTAATAATCTCTTCCTGATAAGAGAACCACTGCTGCTCCTTGTCCTCATCTGGTAGCTCAAAGCCAACCAACACACAGGTAGCATCAGCAGAGTTCTCATGAAAAACCTTAACAAACGGACGTTCATCCACAATAACCTCAGGTATCGCATCAACTCGTGCCGCATCAATAAGGCCTAATAACGCCCCTTCTGACGGTTTACGCCCCGCCTCACTCTGCACTAATCGGAGAATTCGTATCTTTGCCCGCAACCACCCCTTGTTCTGAACAAGCAAATATGCCAATAACACCATCAGCCCACCATTACTTTCACCACGCCACCAGATATCAATACGCTTATCACTATCAATAACCGGTAAAGCCGTTACCGACAATAATACCAAACTCATATCAAGACTTTTTGCAATCCGCAAGTGTCCAATATAATCCGCCCCCCCGCTAAAGTCGCCCTTCCGCCCTTCCGCCCTCACGCTAAAGTCGCCCTTCCGCCCTTCCGCCCTCACACTAAAGTCGCCCTTCCGCCCTTCCGCCAAAGCCCCCCCCCCTGCTGTCCAACCAAATATAGCCAAATTAGGACTAACAGAACCAAGTGTTGCCGTCTGTAACAACATCACGACCCCTTGATTAACATTATCTGCCACCACCACCACCGGAAAGGCATCAATATCATTTTCTCGACAAAACTCCTTCATCTGCCTAATTGCCATTTTACGATGCGACGCATACTCCTCAATTGAACCAACCAAAATATTTGCCATATAAACAACCCCATGCCCGCCTTCAAGCCAATTTGCATACCGCACCAGCAACTCGCGAGAATTCGGGTTACCACAAAAAACCAATGCTGCCGGACGCCAGTTACGGCTATCTTCATCCATATCTGATAATAGTTGCAGATTACGCATTGCGGCCGTATAAACATATCCACGGCGGGCATCACCAAACCCAGCCAGCAACCTCCGGCTAGTGATATACCAATACAGTAATGCCATCAACAAACCAGATATAACCGCAGCCACGACATTTATCAGCAGCGTTACCGCTAAACAGCCAAATGCACCCAACAATGCCGCTGACCAATGGAACAGTTTAAAGCGCGGACGAAACGATGGGTTATGCCCCATGCCTTCAATAAATGCCGCCAAATTAATCATCCCATAAGTATAAAGAAAAAACATCGAAATAACTGGTGCAACCAAGTTAAGAGCCTTATCCCCCGCCTGCGACGCAAACAGTAAAACTGAAAATGTAATCCCCGCCGTCAATACCAGCCCACGCTGCGGTTCATCAGTACCCGTCTTACCCTTAGCGAAAAAACCTATTGCCGGCAGAATTTTATCCTTTGCCAAAGCCTGCAGAATACGTGGCGCACCAAGATAACTACCTAACGCACTTGATAACGTAGCAGCGACCACACCAGCCGCCACCAAAAAACCAGCACCAAACAAAGCACCATTCTGTAAACTTGCATAAGGCTGTTCAATCAAAGTATTACGATCATACGCACCACCAGAAATAACTATCTGAATCATATAAACAAGAAAACCAACGCCAATGGCAAGAAAAGTCCCGCGCGGTATACTTTTTGACGGCTCCGCCAGATCACCAGACATATTTATCCCGGCCAAAATCCCTGTTACCGCCGGAAAATAAATAGCAAATACAACCCAAAACGAATACTTGGGATCACCGGACGGAGCCAGGTTCATCCTAAATGTTTCAGCAGAAAAATCTCTTAGACCACCCCCCATAAAAGCAATAATTGCGATAACCAGTATAGCCATAATAATATACTGAGCCTTAATAGCCCAAGATGTACCAACATAACTAACAGCAAACAGTGCCGATGCCGCAATCATCATAATCAAAAAACTATGCGGCGCCAAGGCGGGGAAAGAACTCGTTAACGCCTCCGTAAAAGCCAGAATATAAAAGGGAACAGAAAGTGCTTGGGCAAAGAATAAAGCCACACCTATTGCCCCGCCAAACTGAGGACCAAGTACACGGCTAATCATAAAATACGCACCACCACCACGCACTTCCATATTAGTGCTTACCGCACTTACAGAGAGAGAAGTAAGTCCGGTAATAGATTTTGCTATAACAAGAATAAGCAGTGCACCAATAATACCGGCATGACCAATAATAAAATTCGCACGCAAAAACATAATTGCACCAAGTATAGTAAGAATACTCGGCGTAAACACACCCGCAAAAGTGCCAAATTTATTTCCTGAATCTTCAGTCATAATTCAAATTGTAAAGCAAAAACTGTTCCGCTCGATTTTGTTCTTTACGACCTCATAAGCTACATCGGTCACTAAAACTGTTATTTATTTTGCCGCTTTTACTATTTTGAATCCAACAGCCAAGTCCTGGCAACACGCTTTAAGTGAACAACATATTTTGCATTGGTCTTGGAGTTAGTCGCATAATGTAAAACTACATATCCAGCATTCTTTGCAATATATATTTCAGCATCATCAATCGACAAAACCTCAACAGAATCCGGTACACTTTTATCTGCCTGTAAAGCCTCACAAGCCAAACGATACCCCGCCTTTTCCTCAGGTCTATGATAATTACTACAACCACTCAACATAACGGCAACTAACACAACAAATAATAATCTCATTGAAAATACTCCATTTATTAAAAACTCAAACATAAAAAAAGACTGCCATTAAAAGACAGCATTTGCAAGCCATAACTATAGGGGGGTGCATTTCAGTTTACGGTAGAGATTTTTTAATCCTAATCATAATCGTAATCGTAATCGTCAGATTCAGTTCTTTTGGTATAGTACTCAGCAGAATCTTCGTAAACACGGGATTGTGATGTGCTACGAATAAGTCCCACAAGCATGGAAACAATCGGAATTAAAATTATTTTTCCTGAATCCGCTTCCTTTATCCTAGGTTCGGCAGTTGTATATTTCCCATTTCCCTCTGCAATAGTCAATGGTATGGATGTCGAAGCCCTGTCCAACCTGCCCGCAGTGCTACAGCGTTGCAGGCGGGTTGATTGTGAACTGCTAAGCTCTTGGGGATAGATTCCAGTAAT
>CAMZLY010000018.1 GCA_947311825.1 uncultured bacterium | reverse complement strand
CTGTCACAAAATGATTCTATCATAAAATGATTCTGTCATAAAATGATTCTGTCATAAAATGATTCTGTCATAAAATGATTCTGTCATAAAATGATTCTGTCACAAAATGATTCTATCGCAAAGAACAGAAATATGCGGTTGCCTATCATTCTACTATATTACTTAATTTTACCGATCTCTACTTAACAATTGCTACGTAAAACTTTTTTAAAACCTTGAACTTTGAATGCTCAAACTATATCTTCCTTTCATGCTTACTACTCTTCGTATCAAAAACTTAGCTATTGTGGAAAACATCAAGGTTGAATTCCTTGATGGTCTTAATGTTATTACCGGTGAAACCGGTGCCGGTAAATCAATATTAATCGGTGCCCTAACCCTTGTTTTAGGTGGACGTGCCGACAAGAATATGATCCGTACCGGCGAAGATAAATGCGGTGTCGAAGCATCATTCTTTTTAAAAGACATCTCACCTATTAATTTTCTCCTTGATGACCTCGGCATAGACCTCTGTGAGGACGGACAGCTTATTGTACAACGTATAATATCAGAATCTGGCAACGGCAAAAACCTCATAAACGGATGCTCTGCCACCGTGCAAATGCTTAAGAAGCTCGGCAACCTGCTAGTCGATATGCATGGCCCGCATGATCACCAATCATTATTAAATTGCGATTTCCAACTTGAAATGCTTGATTCTTTTGCCCAACTTACTGAATTAAAACAAAAATACAAAATTTCATACCGAAAAATGCTCGATATTGAAGCTGAACTAAGAAATCTTGATGGAGATGACTCACAAGTTTCTCAACAAATAGATTTGCTGTCGTATCAGGTATCCGAAATCGAATCTGCCAAATTATCAAATGATGACGAAGAAAATCTAGCAAAAGAACACGCCAGAGTAGCCAATGCGCAACGAATTATTGAGCTTTCAGGTGTTGTATACAACGCAATCTCAGAAGATGAATTCTCGGCATTCAATGCGATGACCGGAGCACAAAATGCCTTAATGGAACTTTCTGCCATTATTGACGATGCAGAAGACTGGAAAAATGAAGCAGAATCAATATCAATTCAATTACAGGAACTAGCCAGCTCAGTCAGTAACACCGTACAGAGTATTGATGCCGATCCGGAAAGACTGCAATGGCTGGATGACCGCATCACGCTCATACATGCACTAAAACGAAAATACGGCACGACAATTGAAGAAATACTCATTTTTGGTCAAAACGCCGCTGCAAGATTACACGAACTACAAAACCGAGAAGAAAAAATTGCAGAAATATCCAAAAAACTAGAATCAGCCAAAAATTCACTAACAACTATCGGTAAAAAACTTCACTCCAGTAGAAGTAAAGCTGCACAATCTATGGCAAATGATGTCACCTCCGAATTACGTGATTTAGGTTTTGAACATGGCATATTCACCGTCAATTTAGAACTATGCACACTTGGCCCGACAGGAATGGATGAAATCGAATTTGGCTTTGCCCCTAACCTTGGCGAATCAATGCGCCCATTACGAGCCATTGCCTCCAGTGGAGAGATTTCTAGAGTAATGCTCGCAATAAAAACTATTCTCGCCAACCATGACATGATTCCCATAATGGTTTTTGACGAGATTGATGCTAATGTAGGCGGAGAAACAGCCAATGCCGTAGGCAAAAAACTAGCTGGTGTTGCAGCCATACATCAAGTCATCTGCATTACTCATCTACCGCAAGTTGCAGTTCATGGTGCTAATCATTTCGTTGTTTCAAAACAAACAGAAGATAACAGAACAAAAACCCTAATTTCAGCACTATCACAAGAGGAACGCATACCTGAAATAGCACGTATGCTCGGTGGTAAAGACCTAACCAGTGTTATAATGTGCCATGCTGAAGAAATGCTTAAACAGAGTGAATAACATGAAATATAGACGCTTTGGAAAAACAGAAATACAAATGCCCGTTATAACCTGCGGTGGAATGCGATTCCAACAAAGTTGGGATGACTTCGAAAAATCAGGTCTTGACCAGAAAAATCAAGAAAACTTAGAGTCTACAGTAAAACATGCATTTGAGCTTGGTATCAATCATTTTGAAACTGCGCGCGGTTACGGCTCAAGTGAATATCAGCTAGGTCTAATTCTTCCAAAGTTTCCCCGTGATGAAATTATTATACAGACAAAAATAGGCGTTAAAGACTCTGAAGAAGACTTCATCACCGCATTCGAGGTTAGCCTTAAAAATCTTCAGGTTGACTATATTGACCTACTAGCTATACATGGCATTAATAATTCAGAACTTTTAAACAAAGTATTAAATAACGGCAGTCTATCAGCCTGTAAAAAACTCAAAAAACGCGGTCTAATAAAACATATTGGTTTTTCCACTCATGCCGGCCCAGAAACAATTATAAAAGCACTCGAAACCGATGAATTCGCCTTTGTAAATCTACACTGGTACTACATTGATCAAAGAAACTGGGCAGCCATCCAAGAAGCAGATAAACGAGACATTGGAGTATTTATTATCAGCCCTTGCGATAAAGGCGGACAGCTATATAAACCGCCACAGAAACTGACTGAACTCTGTAAACCATTAACGCCAATGGAGTTTAATGACCTTTTCTGCCTTCAACATGACGCCATCCATACCTTAAGCATAGGTGCATCCAAACCATCAGACCTTGATGAACATGCAGAAATCATTGAATCATTAGGCAACGTTCACGATACATTAATCAGACCTATAGTAGAACGCTTACACACCGAACTTGTAAATACACTTGGTGCATACTGGGTTGAACACTGGAATGATGGACTACCCGCCCCAGAAGACCAAGAAGACAAATTATGCTTATATCATATTTTGCGGATTTATAATCTTGCCAAAGCATTCGACATGATTGATTTCGGAAAATTCCGCTATAACCTACTCGGAAATGCCAATCACTGGTTTCCTGGTCAAAAAGTAACAAAAGAAGGTTTAGACAAACTTCCACAACAACTAAAAGGCAATCCACTTTCTAAGAAAATAGAAGATATACTTCACGAGGCTCACAAAATCCTAGATGATGTTCCCATTGAACGACTGAGCAAATCTCAAAAGAAAAGTGAAAAAAAAGATCCCCCGCTACCCCGAGAAGTAAAAAAGCTTCAAAAAGAGATAATTTCACTAAAAGTTCAACTGGTAGAAGCAAAAGAGCAACTTAAATTCGAAAAACAAGAAAATCGAGCCATTACCAAAAATGCAACAAAAGTCGAACAACAGCTACAGCGAAAAATAAAAAAACTAACAGTCGACAAAGAAAAATTAAACGATAAAATAAAGCAAGCCCACGAAGAAACAAATAAAGCCAAATCTCATGTATCATCTGAACTAAAAACAGTAACCAAAGAGCAGGCAAAGCTAATCCAGAAAATTGATCATTTAGAAATAAATGCCGAAAGCTCAAATGAGCTTATCGAAAAATCTATGGAAGAAATTTTCAAACTACAAAAAGAACTCGCTAATGCCAACAAACTATTAGCAACACACAAAACAGACATCAACACAGACAAGCAAATAAAAAAAGAATCTGACCCAAAAAGATATTTCCTAAAAGTACAAAATGGTCGTGTTTTTGAACCTGTTTCAATGATAACGCTATATGATTGGGCATCACGATGCCGAATATCTCCTAAAGACCATATTTCAGAAGATCAAAAGAAGTGGACCATCGTCACAAAAGTCGCTGAACTTGGTATTCATTGGCTTATAACACTTCCAAATGGTAATATTCTTGGACCAGTAAACATATTTGCAGTACAGCACCTAATACTCGATGGTGAGGCATCTTACGATGCTATAATAAGTAACACCAAAACAGGAGAAACAACAACTGCCGATAAGATCCTAACCCCGCAATTTATTGAACTCCACAAACAATATATGGAGCTTCAGAAGAAAACAGAAAAAAACAATTAGAAATATCATAAATAGAGCCAAAACCATATCCGCCAAACCTTCCTTTAAGAACGTTCACAAATAGGTGCCCCCAAGTACACCCCCGTACAACGGTGCTCTGTGCCGTTCCATTTTATCCCTTCGCGTCCTTCGCCCCTTCCCAAATAGCATCCATCTCCTCAAGGCTACAATCTTTAAGCTCGCGTTTCTGTTCATGCATACACCGCTCAATCTCAGCAAAACGACTAGTAAACTTCAATGTTGTTTTATTTAACGCATCCTCTGCCGACATCCCATAAAATCGAGCTAGATTAACCACGGAAAAAAGTAAATCCCCTATTTCCTCACAAATATGTGCTTCATCTTCTTCGTTCATGGCCTCTTTAGTTTCAGCCAGTTCCTCTTCCACTTTGGCTAAAACATCTTTAACATCTTTCCAGTCGAAACCAACTAACGCCGCTCTTGACTGAACACGCTGTGCCTTTTGCAATGCCGGCAAATGCTTTGGTACACCAGCAAGTATTGACCGATGCTCACCATCTTTATCTTTCGCCTTATTCTTTTCCCAATTACGTAGCACCTCATCAGAATCAACAACTTTGACATCGCCAAAAACATGCGGATGACGACTCACCATTTTTTTTCTAATGCTTCTTGCCACATCAGAAAAGCCAAATTCTCCTGACTCCGTTTGTATTTGCGACTGCATCACAATCTGCAACAACAAATCCCCCAGTTCCTCCTGATGTTCAGCAACACTCCCCTGCTCAATTGCATCAATAACTTCGTAAGCTTCTTCCACTAAATATGGTTTAAGAGTCTCCAACGTCTGCTCGCGATCCCACGGACATCCGCCCTCACCACGAAGCGTGGCAACCACATCTAGTAATTTATCAATCTCAGTTTTTGTATTCATATTACACTCAACATTGCATCTTTCAGTTCATCATGAATTAGTCCGTTCGTACCAATAAACATTAAACGTCCCCCTGCCCCTGTGCCTATCACCTCAGCAGCTCCACCTGCCTGTCGGACAATTAGCCCTGCTGCGATTATATCCCAAATATATATTCCCGCCTCAAAATAACCGTCACCTTCCCCGCAAGCAACACGACATAAATCAACTGAAGCACAGCCCATTGTTCGTGGCCGCTGACATTTCTCTGCAATTTTATTAAAAAATGAGAGCGGTTGACAATCAAACCCTTTATTCATATCCGCACCGGTATAAATAATAGATTCTCCTAAAGTCGGTATTGCAGATACCTCTATCGGCTTGCCATTACATAATGATGGGGAATCAATTGTCGCCGTGAACAATTTATTAATCTCCGGTGCAAGAATAGCACCTGCCAAAGTTTCACCATTATACCGTACAGCAATTGAACACCCCCAATACGGTATACCATGACTAAAGTTAACAGTTCCATCTATAGGATCGATCACCCATTCGTAATCAGAACTGTTATGTATTTCAGCAATAACATCCTCCTCACCCAATGTGGCATGGGTCGGAAAATGCTTCTTTATCACCTCTTCGGCTTTTGCCTGACATTCAATATCAAGACAGAGCTTCACATCATGCTCAGAAAGCTTAACCATTTCTGTCCGCCTAGAAATATTATCCATTGCATGGGTCGTCGCAATCTGCACCGCATCAACTGCACAAGCTAATAAGTCGTGCGTATTCATCATTATCTACTCCTAAGATTTACCAAAAGTCCATATTCGTCCGTGTAAGTCCATGCTAGTCCGCATACGAATAAACGCTATTTTTTCTTTTCTTGCGGTAACAGTTCCTTCTCATAGTTACTAAATTTCATAGAAACTATTTTAGAAACCCCACGCTCAGGCATTGTAACACCATAAATGACATTGGCCGCAGCAATAGTCTGACGGCTATGTGTGATAACGACAAACTGCGACTGCTCAAGAAATCCTTCCAAAATACCGATAAATCGTCCTATATTTGAATCATCTAATGCCGCATCAAGCTCATCTAACATACAAAAAGGACTTGGCTTTATCATATACACGGCAAACAACAATGCTACAGCAGTCATAGTGCGTTCTCCACCTGACAGTAGCGACACATTCTGTAACCTTTTTCCGGGAGGACGTGCAATAATCTCAATACCACATTCAAGAATATCTTCTTCATTAACCAATATTAAATTAGCATTCCCTCCATTAAATAGAGTTTTATATATATTCTGGAAATTTTCATTTACCTTGTGGAATGTATTACTAAATAATTCGGTTGTTGTCTGGTTGATTTTTCTAATCATATCCATCAACTGCTGTTTAGCAGTAACCAAATCATGTTCCTGTGTTGTCAAAAAGACATATCGCTCTTCATGTTCCTTATACTCTTCTATAGCAACTAAGTTCACAGGACCCATCGCTTCAAGCTTTGTCCGTAATTCTGCAACTCTATTTTCCACAGCATCAAGATCCATCGGCTCGCCATCCCACTCAGGATCCGGTTCTTCAATCAATTGATCTAAATTAATGTTGTATTCAGATGTCGTACGTTCAAGCTGATTCTCTCGTTGTACTTGACATTCAGCCAATTTAACCTCCAACTTTGAGCGTTGCTCCCGAATTTCTTCCAAGCTCTCCCGCTTTTCAACCAAGGTACTTTCCATGTGCCGTACAGCAATATACTGTTTATCACGGTCAATTTTAAGATCTTCTATCTTCTTATTATATTCAGCAACGCTAGCTTCCAGTGCCCCTATTTGACTCTGATCGTCTTCAACCGATTCAGTTAAAGATGCTATATTATCTTGATATGATTTGATGCCTTCAGAGCGACCGGATACAATAGCTTTCAACTCTTCTAGGCGACGCTGCGAGGCTGTATACTGCTGTTCCAAACTGGTGAATCTATGACATACTTCAGAATGGTTTATGCGATGTTCGGTTAAATTAGTCTGTAACTCCGCATGACGATTCTCAATTGCCTGTAGTTCTCTGCTTTGAGACGCAATGTTCTCCATAATATCAACCCGGCGCTGTTTAACTTCTGCGATATTTTCTATAAGTTTGTCTTTACTGTTATCACCGGATTCATTCTCGGAAATAAGTGATTCAAGTTCCCACGTTACAGTTTCGTGACGGTCACGGGATTCTGCGGCCTCTCTTTTAATAACCTGGGCTTCGCCTTCTTTTCGTGCCAAATCTCTTTTTAGCCCATCCATTTCCTGACGCGATTCAGCAATAACCTCATCAATTGAATCCCTTGAAGCACGTGCTTCCAATAATGCCGATTGATTCTGGTCAATTTGAGACTGTAGATTTGCCACACCTTCGTTGGCTTCTTTAATAAGCTGTTTTCTAGCAAGTGCAGTAGAGCCATCATTCTGATCCCGCATCCAATACTCATAACAGCCATTGCCATGCATAATAGTTCCATCTAAAGTAACAGTTGCCACATTATTTGACAAACCAGAAGGTACAGTATCAAGGGATTCAACAATAATCACATGGCCTATCAATGTTTTTATCAAACCTTTAAGTTCCGGAACACAATTTACGTGCGAAACTAACAAATCAGCATTTATCGGCAATGTAACCGTATCGGCAATAATATTTGATGCCAATAAAACCGCAGCACCGATTTTCTGTTCACTTAAACAACGCAAAGCCTTCATTGCCTGCTCATCATTACGCATCACTACCGCATCAAGCTTTGTTCTTAACGCAGCCTCAACCGCAATATCATACCCACTCTCAACATCAATAATCGAAGCCAAAGTCCCTATGACGCTATCATTTTCCAAGTCAAGCGAACTATCGGAACTCAACAGCACCTTAGTTCCGGCTGGCATATCTTCTTTATCTGTATCCTGTGCCAACAACATGTCAGATTTCATTTTGAGAGATGCCATATTAGACTGCAAATTAGCCAGCTTCTGTTGTGCTGTATTTATCTGATCTGAAACAGAGCTCTTTTCACGCATTAATATATTCAGTTTATCAGCAAAAGCCGCAACATCCTCCTGTAACTTGCCAAGTTCTTGCTTCATGGAACCTTGACGATCATCATGGTTTTTAACAATTCGTTCTAACTGTGCTTTTTCGGCAGCAAGGCGCTCGCGTTTAATTACTGCAGACCGTTCACGCGACTCCATCTCCACCAACTGATTATGTAAACGAGAACCCGACATTTCAAGTTCAACAGACTCACTACGTAACTTATGAATTCCTGCACGCCCATTATCAATCTGTTCTTGATGAGCTGAAAACATCTCACTCCAACACTTCAACTCCTGTTCAGATACAATCTTTTTTTCGCGCATCAACTCAATTTGAGATCCAAGTTCAGAAAAACGCTTATTCTGTTCATCAATTAAACGCGTTGAATCTTCTATTTCTCTGGAATCCCGCTGGGCAAGAATACGATATTCTTCTATCTGCCGTAAATTCACAGTGATTAACTCTTTCGTGTGATCAAGCTTACTACGAAACTCTACTGCATGTTCTTGTGTCGTTGCTATTTCACGCTCAACCCTTACCAGAGCCTCACGATTTTCAGTATTGCTACTCTCTATTTCTTCAACTTCACGACGAACAACAGCTAAAGTCTGCTCAGCTTTAGCCAGATAAGCTTGAAATTGAACAATCTGCTCGTCAATAACTTTAAGATTCTCGCGAGTTGCATAAATATCAAGCTGCCTTAATTCTGCACTTAAAGTTTTATAGCGCCTCGCCTTTCCTGCCTGCCGTTGCAAGGAGCCAATCTGACGTTTAACCTCACGAATAACATCTGCCAGCCTTATCAGATTTGCTTCCGTATGATCCAGCTTACGAATTGCTTCTTTTTTGTCGGCTTTAAACTTCGTAATACCACTAGCCTCTTCAAAAACACTACGCCGATCTTCCGGACGCGAACTTAATATCTGATCAATTCTACCCTGCATCATAAACGAATAAGAAGAAGAGCCAATACCGGTATCCATTAGTAGCCGTTGAATATCCTTTAGACGACAAGGAGTCTTATTAATAAAATATTGCCCTTCACCAGACTGAAACACACGTCGCGTAATAGTAACTTCATCATATTCAACATCCAAAGTCTCTTCGCAACCAGTAAAAGTAACGCTAACCTCTGCCATTCCCAATGGTTTACGTTTATCTGTACCATTAAAAATAACATCGGTCATTTTTGTGCTACGCATAGCCTTAGGACTCTGCTCGCCAATAACCCAACGGATTGCATCAGAAACATTGCTCTTTCCGCAACCATTAGGACCGACAATAGCCGTCATCCCCGGCTCAAACATAAGCTTAACTTTATCTGCAAAGCTCTTAAAACCAACAATTTCTACCGACTTAAGATGCACAAAACACCCCTATTAATAAGTTAAAATACTGAATAAACTGCCCATCTATATCACGCATAGAGCCAACTTGTAAACTATATTGCTTAAATATAGCAATAATTATTTTTTCATGCTTGATACATTATGAACATATCTGTAATCTATTAGTTTAAATAAAAATCAACTTTTCTCAGGAGAAAATATGAAAGTAGCAATCATCACGGGGTCCGGTGGACTAGTTGGCTCAGAAGCCGCACGTTTTTACCTGGACAAAGGTTATCTAGTAGCTGGCATCGACAATGATATGCGGGCAGAGTTCTTTGGTACCGAAGCATCCACAAAATGGCAAAGTGCCAGACTAGCAACCATTTCAGACAACTACTACCATTTCAATATCGACATTAGAGACCAAGCTGCTGTCTCTAAAGTTTTTGAACGGTTCAACTCTGATATTGCCCTTGTAATCCATACCGCCGCCCAACCTTCTCACGACTGGGCCGCCAAAGACCCAATAATGGACTTCACCGTCAATGCCAACGGCACGTCAGTAATGCTGGAAACAACCCGACTACACGCCCCAAACGCCACTTTCATATTCACATCCACCAACAAAGTTTATGGCGATACCCCCAACAGATTGCCATTGATCGAACTGGATACCCGCTGGGAAATCGATCAAACACACCCTTACGCCAAATGTGGTATTGACGAAACAATGTCTATCGACAACACTAAACATAGCTTATTCGGTGCCTCCAAAGTTGCCGCCGATGTACTTGTTCAGGAATACGGAAAATATTTCAATATGAATACCGCAGTTTTTAGAGGCGGCTGCCTTACAGGTCCAGGACATTCCGGCGCAGAACTACACGGATTCCTTTCTTACCTAATGAAATGTGCCATCACCGGCAAACAATACAATATTTTCGGCTATAACGGCAAACAAGTGCGAGACAATATACACAGTGCAGACCTAATTTCCGCTTTTGACGCATTCCACCAAGCTCCCCGACAAGGGGAAGTTTACAACATGGGCGGTAGCCAATTTAGCAACTGTTCCATGCAAGAAGCCATAACAATATGCGAAGAAATCACAGGCAAGAAAATGAACACTACTTATGTTAACGATAATAGAGTTGGTGATCATATATGGTGGATAAGCTCTGTTGAAAAATTTAAATCACACTATGCACAATGGAAACTCACATACGATGTTCCTGCAATATTACGTGAAATCTACATCGCATTCATGGAAAAAAGATAACACCTACAGCCTAAACACCTATAGCCTACTGCCTAAACACAAGGACAAAACAATGCCTGAACTACCGGAAGCAGAAACCATTGCCGCAGGTTTGCGCAAATGCCTAGTTGGCAAAAAAATAAATAAAGTAGTATGCCGGACAAAATCACTACGAAGACCACTATCACAAAAAAAACTTAACAACGACTGCAAAAACACTACAATCACTTCAGTCACAAGACGCGGCAAAGCTATAATAATAGAACTGTCTAACGAAAAATCCATTATTATACAGCTCGGCATGACAGGCTCATGCCGCCTATGCCCCACAAAAGAGAAACCACGAAAACACGAACATATTCTATTTAACCTATCAGGCAACAAAAGCTGGCGCTATGAAGATCCACGCCGATTCGGCATGGTCGAATCATATTCACCCAACAACAAAGAAAACCTTCCAATATTTCTTATAAATGTTGGGCCTGAACCATTTTCAAATGACTTCTCAGCTAAGTACCTATTTAATCTCACCAAAAAGAGAAAATCAAAAATTAAAGAAATACTCCTCAATCAAAAAATAGTTGCCGGCATAGGAAACATTTACGCTAGTGAAATCCTTTTTCGTGCGAAAATAAATCCAAGCCGCCCGGCAAACAGCCTTTCACTACCCGACTGTCGCAAACTGGTAAAATACACCGTAATTATTTTGCAGGATGCAATTAATGCAGGTGGCACAACCATAAGCGACTACAAAGACGTTAATGGCGACGAAGGAAAATTCACAAGAGAATTACTAGTTTACGGACGTGCCGGTGAACAATGCACAAAATGCAAAACAATAATAGTGCTAACAACCATCGGCGGACGTTCAACGTTTCACTGCCCAAAATGCCAAAAACTATTTACGTGATTTTGAATATCTAGATACAATAATATCTTGTGTTTTCCAGCAGGAAATGAGACTTTTCACCTGACAGTAAATTACATAAAGCAAGAGATGTTTGCAAGAAAGAGAAATAAATGATTGCTATTATAGATTATAAAGCCGGAAACCTTACAAGCGTAGAACTGGCATTTAACACACTCGGTATTAATGTCGAGATAACCGATTCACCAGAAAAAATTCTAAACGCTGATAAAGTTATTTTTCCCGGCGTCGGTGCCGCCGGTTCAGCCATGCAGTCACTAAACCAACTAGGCTTAGTTGACATTATAAAAACTGTTGTTAAAAAATATATACCATTCCTAGGCATCTGCCTTGGAACACAAATAATTTTTGACAATCTGGAAGAAAATAACGGAGTAAACGGAATTGGAATCATCCCTGGCAACGTCCCACGCTTTAATCCCTCATCAAAATTTGACAAAGTCCCTCAAATGGGCTGGAACGCCGTCAAACAAACAAAAAAACACCAGATTTTTAACGGCATAGAAGATAACAGCGAATTCTATTTTGTGCACAGCTATTACCCTGAACCGTCGGATAAATCAATGATCATCGGCACTACAGACTATGCCGACACCACTTTTGCATCAGCAATAACCAAAAATTCACTCGTTGCCACACAATTTCATCCGGAAAAATCAGGAAAAATAGGACTTAAACTCCTGCAAAACTTTATCGACTGGAACCCAGACATAAACGACACTAACCACTAAAAAACGGAAAAGAATATGTTGAACGATAAAGACATCCACATACTCACCACTGGGCTTGCCCCAGTGGAAGTAATGATTAAAAACTAAAAAACGGAAAAGAAAATGCTAACAAAACGAATAATTCCATGCCTAGATATTCATGACAAAAAAGTCACAAAAGGTGTCAAATTCCAAAACAACGTCATACTAGGTGATCCCGTAGAAATGGCCGCACGCTACTATGAAGACGGTTGCGATGAACTCGTATTCTACGACATCACAGCCTCTGCCCAAGGTCGCCCAATAGATATCGAAATGGTCAAAGAAGTAGCAAAAGCCGTACGCATACCATTTGCCGTCGGAGGAGGTATCCGATCAATAGAAGATATGTCACGAGTACTACTCGCAGGAGCCGAAAAAGTTTCCGTCAATTCCCTAGCCGTAGTAAACCCGAATATAATTACACAAGGAGCCAAAGCATTCGGCAACCAATGCATTGTCCTCGGCATGGATCCGCTTGCAGTTAACGACCTGGAAAAATTCCCAAGTGGATACGAAATAACAACTCGCGGCTTCCGCAACCATACCGGCATAGATGCTCTGGAATGGGCAAAAAAAGCCGAAGCACTCGGCGCTGGAGAAATTGTAGTAAACTCCGTCGATGCCGACGGTACACGAGAAGGTTTTGAACTTAAGCTTACCGGACTAATTGCACAAAATGTAGGAATCCCTGTAGTAGCATCCGGCGGTGCAGGCTCATCTGCACACCTAGCAACAGTATTCAACGAAGCCCATGCAGATGCCGCAATTATTGCCGGCATGATACATACCGGCGACTACACTATCCCACAAATAAAACAAGAACTAATAGAACAAGGAATCCCCATTCGACACACGTGGTAAAAGGAACTACCTATCTCCGAGAGGTAGCCCGTAAAAAGCAATATACCATAAACAGAAAGAAACACCATGCCCGACTTACTATACAAAGGACACTTTAAAAATATTGACATTGCGTTCACCTACGCCGTCACCACAGAAACAGTCAATGCCAGCGTTATAACACACAACTGCGACCCCATTGCCGCCCATATTCTAAGCCGCTCATTAACTGCCGGACTACTAGCCGCTGCACTTCTTCCGGAAAAGCAAAGATTAAATGCATGTTGGAAATATGACGGTACACTGCGCACCATAGTTGTCGACGCTGGCTCCGACGGAACTGTCCGCGGCTTCGTATCTCCATCACAGCTCGACAATACCGCCACCAACCTGGAAGAACTATACGGCAAAACAGGGACTATCCAAATATTCACGAGTAAAAAAGGTAAAATCCTCAACTCAGGAACAAGTGAAACAGCACTACATGATGCAATCAAAGACTTTGCATTTTTCTACTGCATGAGCAATCAAATAGAAACAGAAATGACCGTTATGGTCGGCTTCACCCCCGACCCAAAACACCCCGTTAAACTATGTCAAGGCTGGATGCTACAAGCTCTGCCAAACACCGACTTAGAACTATTCACAAAAATCCGCAATAGAATGAATAGCGAAGAATTCCGTAACCTTATGACAAAAAATAGTTTAGCAGACGGTCACTTCGAAGAGCTTGCAAACTCCCTACTACACGGAACAGGAACAACAGCTGAAATAAAAATGGACTGGGGACCTACTCCAAACTTCAAATGTACCTGTACTCAAGAAAAAATCGCTACAATTATAAAAACTATCCCTATCCCAGAAAGAATAGACATCGTAAATAAAAATAACGACTTAGTAATAAAATGCCAATTCTGCAACACTCCTTATACCATCACTCTGGACGAATGCTCAAAACTCTGGAACGAAAAAAAATAAAAAATGTTTATTTTCCTCTTGCCTTCTACAATGCATATTCTAATATGTGAGTAAGTTGACTGTAATAGTAACAATACATACCGGAGGACAATCTAATGATGAGAGTATCAACAAAAGGCAGATATGCAACCAGAATAATGATTTATCTTGCTATACATGGCGTAAAAAAACCAGTTCGCAAAAAGGAAGTTGCAAAAGCTGAAGGATTATCAGCTGATTATGTAGAACAAATCTTAACAAAGTTAAAAACTGCAAATCTAGTTCATAGCCAAAGAGGCAAACACGGAGGGTTCATCCTAGCTAAAAATGCCGCTAATATTAGTGTAAAAGATATCATCGAAGCGACTGAAGGGCCTATCATACTTGTGGACTGTGCAAGCGAAAAATGCGGCCGTTCATCTTACTGTGTATCCAGTGAAATATGGAACGAAGCCAGCCTTGCAGTAAATAAAATATTTTCAAACTACACACTTACAGAACTAGCAAAAAAATCTGAAAAAAAGAATTCAGCAAACGCACTCTCATTTGAAATATAAATTAAAGGAATAAAAAATGAACACACTTAAACCGGAAACTCTTGCACTACACGCAGGACAAGAAGCAGACCCCACCACAGGAGCCAGAGCAGTCCCAATTTATCAAACCAGCAGCTTTGTATTTAAAGATGCCGAGCATGCAGCCAACCTTTTTGCCCTAAAAGAATTTGGCAATATCTATACCCGTCTAATGAACCCAACATCAGATGTTGTCGAAAAACGGCTGGCGGCACTAGAAGGCGGAACCGGAGCCCTTCTAACATCCAGTGGAATGGCAGCCATATTCCTTTCCATCCATAATCTAGCAAGTTCCGGCGATCATATCATTGCCTCCACTTCACTTTATGGCGGCACAGAAACATGCTTCCGCTACACCCTCCCACGTATAGGAATAGAAGTCACATTTATCGAAGACATCACAGACGAAAAAATTAAAGCTGCCGTAAAAGAAAACACCAAAGCAGTTTATATCGAATCTATCGGTAACCCAAAAGGCGATGTTATTGACATTGCGAAATCGGCAAAAGCAGCTCACGCAGAAGGACTTCCACTTATTGTTGATAATACTTTTGCTCCCATTCTTTGCAAGCCAATAGAACATGGAGCCGATATTGTCGTACATTCCTGCACAAAATGGATTGGTGGACACGGTACATCTATTGGCGGTGTAATTATAGATAGCGGAAAATTCGACTGGTCATCCGGCAGATTCCCGGAGTTCACCACCCCCGACGAAAGCTATCATGGACTCGTTTACTGGGATGCACTTAGCAATGTACCGGACATGGGCAACGTTGCATACATCATTAAAGCAAGAGTACAGGGCATGAGAAATATCGGAATGTGCCCCAGCCCATTTAATGCATTTCTATTTCTACAAGGATTAGAAACATTACCACTACGCATAAAAACACAATGCGAAAACACCCTTAAACTCGCAAAATGGCTCAAAGAAAATCAAAAAGTCGAATGGGTAACATACACCGGACTTGAAGAAAGCCCGTGGCATGAATTAGGAAAAAAATATCTTACAGGCGGATTCGGTGCTGTTCTAGGCTTCGGCATAAAAGGCGGTAGTAAAGCCGGAGAGAAATTCATCAACTCCGTTAAACTCGCAAGCCACCTTGCAAATGTAGGTGATGCAAAAACACTCGTACTGCACCCAGCCTCAACAAGTCATCAACAAATGAGTGAAGCCGCACAAGCGGCCGCAGGTGTAACACCGGAATTTATTCGTGTAGCCGTTGGACTAGAAAATATAGATGACATCAAAGCCGACTTTGAACAGGCACTTACCCAGGCCTGCAACCTCAACGAAGACTAAAACAACACACAACTCCCCCACCGTGTCGCGATGCGAACGGTAGGGCGAGCTGTCCCTAGCGAGCCGGAAAGATAGGACGAGCTTTATATTAATACAAAACCTGCCGGACAACAAAAATTGTATCTCCTCAAAAATACCATTTATGTAACGTCACCACT
>CAMZLY010000017.1 GCA_947311825.1 uncultured bacterium | reverse complement strand
ATTGATCCAGCCGCTGCATATTTTTCTTGCGGGCTTGCGGATAGCCAAACGGCTCAAAATGATCTACCACACAAAACAGAAGATGCTTTAATCCACCGGGCAGAGACGGCCGACGCATAATTGAGCCAACATAACCTGGTAACCAATGTAAATACGAATTATTCATAACCACATGCTACAATAAAAACCCACTAAATCGAAGCAAAATAAAATATTCACCACAGAGAACACAAAGAACACATAGAAAATAAAGGATAAAAAGGGTTCTAAAAAGGGTTCTAAGAGGGTTCTAAAAAGGGTTCTATTAAAAAATAAGAAATAGGAAAGATGAAATAAGAAATGAAATGTCTTTTCATTCAACGCTGAATTAGTGCCAGGGAAAAAGTTTATATAGAATCATTATCGACAGAATCATTCTCCTAAAAAAGAGAACGCCATATCAGTTAACAGTTAGCAGCTATCAGTTTCTCCAGCATTAATTCATATTTCTGAGGCACTTGCAAAACTATCTGCGGGCACTTTTTGATTTTATGCGGCATATTCCGCTTTTTCGCAATTTTACAGACCCTACGGGTATGCTCCAATTGCTCAAAAGGCAGAATCTGCTCGCCTAAAATACAAAAAATTGCCTCGCACAGTAGTTTTGCAAGCACCTCTAATGGTTATGATTTTAAATATGGCATAATTATGTTTAATATACAAATAGAAATATAGTCATTTATGTTTGCGTTTCTGGGAAAGGAGCTAGGGCGCGGTCAAAGATTCCTAGTGAATATGAAATTGCCATTCCGTAGTTTGTGATTGGTACACCTGCTTTGTTGCACTGCATTATTCTTGATAATAGTTGCCGACGGTTGAAGGTGCATGATCCACAGTGGATTACCATTTTATATTCTGAAAGATTATCAGGAAAGTCTCTACCGCTATGAGTATCAAATGCAAGTTTTCCTCCTACATATTGCGTTAGCCAGCGTGGGATCTTTACTCGTCCGATATCTTCACCAATAGGGTGATGCGTACAGCCTTCTGCCATTAATATTTTGTCTCCCGGTTGAAGGTTTTCAATAGCTTTTGCACCTTTAGCAAATGAGACAAGATCGCCTTTGAAACGGGCAAATAAGATTGAGAATGATGTTAGTGGTATATCGGGTGGGGTATCTCCGTCAACTTTAAGGAATGCTTGTGAATCTGTGACAACCAATGCCGGTTTTTTCTTTAGATTATTCAGCATTTCACGTAATTCTCGCTCTTTTACGACAGCACAGCAGGCATCGCTATCAAGAATATCACGGATAGTTTGCACTTGTGGTAGTATTAGTCTCCCTTTGGGAGCTTCGAGGTCAATAGGTACTACGAGTATTATAACTTCTCCCGGTTCTACTAGATCGCCGATAATGGAGCCTGGTGCAATAAATTCGTCGGGAATAGTGTCTATAAGCACTTGCCTAAAATCCGTTTGACCTATACCTTGGTTGGCAACTGTTTTTATCCACGGTATTTTTCTGGATGCCAGTAGTTCTAAAGCCTTTGCCGGAGGTGTTGATAGATCTGTTTTATTGAAAATCACGATTGTTGGAAGATTTTCGTTGGCGAACCAGTCAAGCATTTCTGTTTCAAAATCGTCCCATTGTCCGGCATCGGTTATTAGCACAGCTACATCAGTACGTTGAATTACTTTACGGCTTTTTTCAATACGCATTTCTCCTAGTGCTCCAATGTCGTCAATTCCGGCTGTATCTATAAATAGAACTGGGCCGACAGGGAGTATTTCCATAGCTTTTTCAACGGGATCGGTGGTGGTGCCGGCTACTTCAGAAACAATAGATACGTTTTGTCCGGTAAAGGCGTTAAGAAATGATGATTTTCCAACATTCCGGCGTCCAAATATTCCTATATGTAATCGCATTCCTTTTGGTGATTTTTGCATAATTATATATTTCCTTATTGTTTTGCTATAAAGTATTTTACAATGGTCTAATCGTCAACTTAAATCTAAGAAATAAACGGTAAAAGTGGAACGGTGCAGAGCACCGTTGTACGGGGGGTGGGAATTGTAGAGACTACGAATATGAGTTTAAGTAATATCAGGAATCGGTAATAGCTCAAGTTGTGTTCCATTCTCCGATTGTTTGTATGCGGACAGATATTTCTTTTGTTTTAGCGTCTGGCGTGGTTGAGGTTAAGCGTGGGTAGCGACCGTTTTCCATGAGAGTTTTTTCTCGATTTTTGAGTATTAGTTTTGTCCCCCGTGTTTCGATGGAGAGAATCCCTCTGCTGGCGGCAAGCATGCGTAGTTCGGCAAGTTTGAATAGCCGGATGATGCTTTCTGGTGGTTTACCAAAGCGATCAATTATTTCAGCACGTAGTTCTTTTATCTCGTTAGCGGTAGCGGCTTCAGCTATTCTTCGGTATGTGTCAATTCGAAGTCTTTCATCTTCGATGTATCCGTATGTAATAGTTGCGGCAACGGCTTTATCTGCGGGGATTGCACTGAAATCAATAAAGTCTAGGTTGATAGTAACGGTGATTAATGGGGGTAGTGGTTTGTTTTTTAACTGGGCAACAGTGCGATTTAATAGTTGGCAATATAATCCAAAGCCGATAGCGTTGATGTGCCCGCTTTGTGAAGCTCCCAATAAGTTGCCAGCACCTCTGATTTCTAAATCTCTCATTGCCAGATTATATCCGGCACTTAGGCCTGAAAACTTACGTACAGCGGCTATGCGTCGTTGAGCATCTGGCTCAATGTGTCCATGTTGGGGCAAAAGAAGATATGCATAAGCTTTTCGGTTTGCACGTCCAACTCTGCCTCGTAGTTGATATAGTTCGGCTATCCCAAATCGATCAGCACGGTCAATAATAATTGTGTTTACGCGTGGGATATCCATGCCGCTTTCAATAATGGTTGTGCAGATCAAAATATCAAATTTACCAGAGGTGAAATTGTGCATAATTGTTGCCAGTTCTGCTGTAGGCATTTGACCATGTGCTATTTCAATGGAGGCTTCAGGAAGTAGTTTTTTTAGTCTTTCTTCTGCTTTTTTTATGGTTGCTACACGGTTATGTAGAAAAAATGCTTGGCCTTCACGATTTAATTCCCGCATTAGTGCCTTTCGTATAACATTGTCATTATCTTTCGTTACAATGGTCTCTATTGACATACGCTCTTTTGGTGGCGTTTGCATAAGACTGATGTCTCTGGCTCCGGTCATGCTCATATACATTGTGCGTGGGATAGGGGTAGCCGTCATTGTAAGTACATCTACCATACGGCGAAGTCCTTTTAATTTTTCTTTATGTATAACACCAAAACGCTGTTCTTCGTCAATGATAACTAGTCCTAAGTCAAAGAATTTTATGTTTTTTTGTAGTAAAGAGTGCGTGCCAATAACTATGTCAAGTGAGCCGGTTTGCATTTCAGCAATAATTCTTGTTTTTTCTTTTGCTGTGCGGAAGCGACTGAGCATTTCTATCTGAATGGGATAGCCTGCCATGCGCTCTCTAAAAGTATCATAATGCTGTTGTGCCAGAATAGTTGTGGGAACTAGAATTGCAACTTGTTTATCGCTCATAACAGCTTTAAAGGCTGCTCGTATTGCAACTTCGGTTTTGCCATAACCTGCATCGCCACAGATTAGGCGATCCATGGGACGTGAGGATTCCATATCATGTTTTGTGTCAGCAATAACTTTTATTTGATCATCAGTTTCACGGTATGGAAATGACGCTTCAAATTCATGCTGCCAACTGGTATCTTCTGGAAATGGAACACCGTTTAGCATTGATCGCTCTGCCTGTAGCTCTATTAGAGATGAGGCTATATCAATTACAGCCTCCTGAGCGTTCTTTTTTTCTTTTATCCAGCGTTTGCCGCCGATTGTATGTAGTCTTGTGTTATGCGATGCGACACCAACGTAGCGGCTAAGAAGGTGAGCCTGTCCAACGGGGATATGAAGTTTTGTGTTATCTGCATATTCAACCGATAATACTTCTTGTTCTTTACTGCGCATCTTTATGTTAAATAGTCCTAGATATTTACCAAGACCATGCTCGACATGAATAACTAAATCGCCCGGCTCTATATCAGATAGTTCTGTAATACGGGTTGATGATAGTTTTGAGGGTCCGTTTTGGGCGAAGGTCGGAGTGTACCGTTGTCCGGCTGTATCGCGTTTGCCGTATATGTCTGATTCGGCAACGAGGGTAAAGTCTAGGTTTCTGGCTATGAATCCGCTGGTTATGGTGCCCGTATGTATATCTAGTTTTGGGTTGTTATATATGGAAATATCTTTTTTGAAATGTTCGGTGCTACCACTTGTTTCCATATATATGGTTGTTGCATGTGATTTCTTTGATGGCTTGCAAATACTGTTTAATAGTTTTTGGCGTGAGGCCTCTTGCACATCTGGCGAGAACATACCATTTTTTATTGCAGGAATAGCCGGTAATGGATCAAAATTTAGGGGGGCTGTTTCTTCGGGTGGTGTTGTTTCTATTGATGTGAATAGTTGGCGAGAATTGTGGTTATTACATATTTCATCTTTGATATACTGAAGAGTAAAAAGTTCTGTTTGATTGTTGTCAATATTTGCCGATTCCGCCAATAGTTCGGCGTGCATTCTTATGAGGTCATAATCTGCCCAAAAGAAAATTGCGTTGTCTGGTACATGGTTTAGAAAGCAAGTGGAAGATTCTTTGTCATTGTTTAAGAGTATAGATTCGTTAAGAATAGGGATTGATATTTCGTCAATTATTCCTACCGAGCGTTGCGTAGAGGGATCAAACATTCTTATTGATTCCAGTTCGGGACCAAAGAACTCCAGTCGTATTGGCCACAGGCTGGTTGCCGGCCATATGTCAATTAATCCTCCTTTGGCACATGCCTCTCCTTTGCTTGCTACTTCAAACGAAATATCATAACCAAACTTTGCAAGCTTATACATTAGGTCATCAATTTCTATTTCGTCGTTTTTCTTTAAGGTTATTGAATTGTCTGATAATGCCAGGGCGGTTAATGTTGGTTGCATTAGAGCCTGAATAGATGTGGAAATTATACCAACATTATTTTCGTGAGTGTTTATTTGCTGTAGAGCATGTAGACGATAGCCGGTGATTTCAGGATCAGTTGTAGAGTCTTTATCTAAAACATTTTCTCTGGCTGGGTAATATATTAATGGAGGTGAGTTTTTTTTGTTGTTCGGTGCTAGGGTTTCTATATCGCGATGGACAGGGTCAAGTGCCTGACGACCATCTGTGATAAATACTACTGTACGGTCAAAATGATTTTGTAAAGCCCAAGCCAGTAGGGCGGATGCAGATGGCGGCATTGTACTAATATGGGCAATAGAGCCATTGCTAAATAAAGTATCTAGATGCTTGGCTATTCTATTGATCATACCTTTTGGTAACATGGCTTATTCTTCAGCTTAATACTCTTTGCGCATATGTGATGATGGGATGTGCAGTACTAATCGATATTTGGCAACTGTGCGGCGGGCAATATCAATTCCCTGTTCTTTTAGTTTTTCAACGATATACTGATCGGAAAGAGGTTTACTCTTGTCTTCATTATCAATCATTTCTTTAATGATATGCTTTACAGTTTTATTGGACAATTCATTGCCGTTGCTGTTTTTTATAGCTGGTGTGAAGAAGTATTTTAGCTCAAATATGCCGTTTGGTGTCCGCATATATTTGCCTGATACAGCACGGCTGACAGTTGTTTCATGTACTTTTACGGTGTCAGCTACAGTTGCCATAGTCATGGGGCGAAGTTTTGTTATGCCATGATCAAGAAATTCTACTTGTTTGTTGACTATTTCATTGGCGATTCTTTCAATTGTTGATTGACGTTGATCAATACTTTTCATTAAAAACATACCGGCACGTATTTTTTCTCTGATATATGATTTAGCTTCCGGTTTAAGATTTGGATCGTTAAGCATTCTCTTGTAGTGTGTATTGATTCTTACATGTGGTAAGTGTTGATCGTTAAGTATTACGACATATTTGCCATTAATTTTTTTTACCAGAATTTCAGGAGTTATATATGTTGTCGCATCCATGGAATATAACCGACCGGGGGTTGGATCTAGTGTAGTTATAAATTTTAATTCTGCCATTATATCATCGACGGAGACCTTTAATGCTTTTGCAATATCTCGATATTTTCGTTTGCCAAGTTTTTTGATATGGTCTCGTACTATATCTCCCGCAAGTCCATCTGCTTTTCCTAAACGGTCTAGTTGCAAAAGTAGGCACTCACTCAAATCTCGTGCCGCAATACCGGTTGGATGAAAATCCTGAATAAGTGTTAGTATATCTTCTAGATGTTCTGGATCACAGCTTGATGAAGAGGCAAGTTCTTCTATAGTTGTTGTTAAGTAACCATCATCATTGATGTTGCCGAGTATCATTTCGCCTATTAGGTGGTCAGCATCGGATAATCCTGAGATATTTAATTGATTGAATAAGTGTTCTTGTAGTGATTCCTTTTGTGTTATTGAATCAAACGCAAATTGGTGTTTATCAGCATCTTCGCAAGTATATGGACGGTTTTGAAGATTTTGAAAGAAGTAATCTCGCCATTCATCATCCAGTCGAGCCAGCATTTCGAAATCCTTATCGAACTCAAGTTCTTTTTTATCGTCTATACCTTCACGCTCTTGCTCTATTTCTATGTTTGGATCTTCAGTAGGAGCTTGTTCGATAGTAGGGTTTTGTTCAATTTCCTGCTGGATAAGTGCACGAAGCTCCAGTATGGGGAGTTGCAACATTTCAAGAGATTGACGCAATTGTGGTGCCATCACCATTTGCATTTGCTGTGACTGTGATAAAGATAGTGTTAATCCTGCCATTTATAAAACTCCAAAAAATTGTTAATAAAAGACAGTCTATAGGTATATCTTGAGTGTTCAAGCATAAATTGTGCCGAAATGATTTTTTTAATAAACTTTGGAGGTTATGTATATTGTGCAAAAAATATATAGTATTTGCGTCGACCTTTCAGTCCATGGAGCTTTTTGCAAAACTAAAAATTTTGGCTCATCCGCCTTCGGACTTCGCCTCCACGGCGTGACAGGTAGAGCCAACGTGTTAAATGAGCATAAAACTTGTAGTGTTCGTTCTCAGAACGAATCATGCTGCAAGCTTCGCAAGCAAGCAGATAAATAGTTTTGCAAGTCGACCCGCAGGTTTTTCAACAATTTTTCTTTGCGTTCAGTACTCCTTGTGTTAGATTATTTTCTTGGAAATTACAAATAAAGATATTTTGAAGCTTTTTGGCGAAGGATCTGCCTTATCACGGCTGAAAAGCATTGTTGATTGAACTAGAAAAGCTCAAAATAAACAAAATGGCTAAAAATGTGATATACAAATAGAGAGCAAAATAAAGTGCGAACAGGTATGTTGAACACTTCACTTGATGCATGTCTATCTAATTAGTATTCCAATAATATGCCGCTATTCACAATATTTTTCAATTATAGCTCGATTGAAGGCGAGTTTTTTAACCGTCTTCTATACTGTTTACAAAGATGATTTATTAGACGGAAGGATAAATATGAATACTGATAAAGTAAATGATGGATATATACCTAAGACAGTCGCATCTTTAAAAAAATGTCAGGAGTGTCCTATGGGATTAAACATTCATAAGGGGCATGATTTGGCGGGGCAGCAGGCTGTGCGATCGGTTGTAGATGATTTGGTTTCTGTTTTGTTTCCTGGTTGCCACGGTAGCAGGACTGTATCACCATGTGAAATGCATAAACATTTAGAGACGCAATTGACTGGTACAGAGAAGCGGTTACAGAATCAGATAGCACTTGCTTGGCAGTATCAATGTACTGTTGAGGTTTGCGAAAACTGTGAAGATTGTGATGCGAAGGCTGCAGAAGCTGTTAAATTTCTATTTGATGGTTTATCTGAAATAAAGAATGTACTTGAACATGATATTGTTGCGGCTTATGAAGGAGATCCGGCAGCGAGATCGACAATGGAAGTTGTGATGAGTTATCCTGGTGTTTATGCAATAATTGTGCATCGCATAGCACATGCGTTATATATGCAAAAGGTTCCACTTATTCCTCGAATTATGGCTGAGTATGCTCATTCATTAACCGGCATAGATATTCATCCTGGTGCTACTATAGATAAGGGTTTTTTCATTGACCATGGTACCGGAGTTGTTATTGGCGAGACTTGTGAAATAGGGAAGAACGTAAAGATATATCAGGGCGTTACTCTTGGTGCTAAAAGTTTTGAGAAGGATGAGGACGGTAATCCTGTAAAAGGGATTAAGCGGCATCCAGATGTAGGCGAAAATGTTGTTATTTATGCTGGTGCGACCATTCTTGGCGGGAATACAGTTATAGGTAGTGATTCTACTATTGGTGGTAATGTCTGGTTGACACATTCGATACCACCAGGTTCAATTGTTTATAATCAACAGCCACATCCTATGATTAAGCAAGACGGTCGCTGGTCGATGGTAAATGGTCCAAAAGCAGATTTTGGTGCAGGGATATAAAATAGTGAACAGTGAATAGTGAATAGTGAACGTTTTTTGTTGATGTTTTTTTGGATTATAGATATGTTTTATTAATTCTAATTACTAAAAAGGAGTAAGTGATGAAGTATACTGAGAGTGTCATTGATATTGTTAATCGTCGTAATCCTGGTGAAAAGGAATTTCAACAGGCGGCTCGTGAGGTTTTGGAGACGTTGGATGTTGTGGTGGAACGTAATCCTGAATATCGGGAGGCGTGTATTCTTGAACGCTTAGTTGAGCCGGAGCGTCAAATTATGTTTCGTGTGCCGTGGGTTGATGATAATGGTATGGTGCAGGTTAATCGTGGTTTTAGAATTGAGTTTAATAGTGCTATCGGACCGTATAAAGGTGGACTTAGGTTTCATCCTAGTGTGAATCAGAGTATTCTAAAATTTCTTGGGTTCGAGCAGATTTTTAAGAATGCACTTACTACGCTTCCTATGGGTGGAGGTAAAGGTGGATGTGATTTTGACCCTAAAGGCAAGTCAGACAATGAAGTTATGCGTTTTTGCCAGTCGTTCATGACAGAACTTTGTCGTCATATTGGGCCAAATACGGATATTCCGGCAGGGGATATAGGTGTTGGTGGTCGCGAAATAGGGTTTATGTTTGGGCAGTACAAAAGAATTAGAAATGAGTTTACCGGTGTCTTAACCGGTAAGGCGTTGAACTGGGGTGGGTCATTGATTCGTCCGGAAGCTACCGGTTACGGTTCCGTCTATTTTGCCAATGAAATGTTGAAAAGCCGTGATGATGGTTTTGAAGGTAAAACATGTTGTGTTTCCGGTTCGGGAAATGTAGCACAATATACTGTTGAGAAAATCCTAGAGTTGGGTGGTAGAGTTGTAACGCTTTCTGATTCTTCAGGCTCAATTTATGATAAAGATGGTATTGATGCTGAGAAACTTCAGTATGTAATGGATCTTAAAAATGTTAAACGGGGTAGAATCAAAGAGTATGCCGATAAGTTTGGCGTTGAATATTTGGAAGGTAAGCGTCCTTGGAGTATCGCATGTGATTGTGCATTCCCTAGTGCTACTCAAAATGAGATTGATGCCGATGATGCCGCAACACTTCTTGCGAATGGTTGTAAGCTGGTTTCGGAAGGTGCAAATATGCCAAGTGCTGTTGATGCCGTACATAAATTTATTGATGCTGGTATTTTGTATGGACCTGGTAAGGCGGCTAATGCTGGTGGGGTAGCCACATCGGGATTGGAAATGTCGCAAAACTCATTGCGTTTATCTTGGACACGGGAAGAAGTTGATCAGCGTTTAAAAGATATTATGACTGCTGTTCATACACAGTGTTACGAAACAGCTGAGGAATATGGGGCTGCCGGCAATTTGGTTGTTGGTGCTAATATTGCATCATTTATTAAAGTTGCGGACTCAATGTTGGATCAGGGGATTGTTTAGTACGATAAAGAATAAAGTAACTATTGAGGAGTTGGTAGTTAGAATAAATTTCTAACTACCGATTTCTGATTACTGAATCCTGTTTTAGATATGGCTAGAATACGATCACAATTAAGCACTGGATTGCCTAGTTTGGATAAGGTTTTTCGTGGACTTCTGCCTGGTGATAATATTGTATGGCAGATTGATTCTGTTGGTGATTATGTTGCCTTTGTTAAACCGTATAGTGAACACGCACTTGCTACAGGTCAGGAATTGATATATTTCAGATTTGCGGATCATGCTCCCTTATTGGAAGAGGGGGCGGGAGTTACTGTTTGTCAGTTGAGTCCTGCAGATGGTTTTGAGCCATTCTTGAAAAAAATTCATCAGACGATAAGTGATTTTGGGCGTGGTTGTATGTATGTCTTTGATTGTTTGTCTGAACTCGCACCTGATTGGTGTAGTGATAGGATGTTGGGAAACTTTTTTGTTTTGACATGTCCCTACTTATACGATCATGCGGCAGTGGCATATTTTGCGGTATTACGTAATCGACACTCGTTTCATGCATTGTGGCCAATAACCAATACGACGCAATTATTAATAGATGTATACCGTCGTGATGGTGAACTTTATATTCATCCTAAAAAAGTTCAACATCGGCATTCTGTATCAATGTATATGCTTCATGCATGGCGCGATAGTGAATTTATTCCGGTGACTGAAAGTTGTGTTATTACAGAAGTTATTTCGGACGTACCGTGGTCACGGTTGGATGCATCAAGTTATATGTTGGGTTATTGGAGCAAGTCTTTTATTGATGCCGAAAAGCTTTGTAATGATTATATGGTCGGTAAGGCTAGTGTAGAGGAGTGTTCGTTATATGTGGATCGACTAATAAAAATGGTTATCTCGCATGATGATAGGGTTTTGGCTTTGGCAAAGAAGTTTTTTACCTTAAAAGATATTGTAGATATTAGAAAACGAATGATTGGTACTGGGCTTATTGGTGGTAAAGCTGTGGGGATGTTGCTGGCGCGTGCAATTCTTACTACTGCTGATGAGCATTGGGGTAAAGTATTGGAAAAACATGATTCTTTTTATGTTGGATCAGATGTCTTCTATACATATCTTGTACAGAATGGATGTTGGTGGATGGCTCATGAAGTCGCCGGTAACGAATCTCAATCAAATGAGGCTAGACGCCGAATTCTGGCCGGTGAATTTCCTGAATATATACAGAAACAATTTTCTGATATGCTTGATTATTTCGGGCAATCGCCAATAATTGTTCGTTCTAGTAGTTTGCTAGAGGATAATTTTGGTAATGCCTTTGCTGGTAAATATGAAAGTGTTTTTTGTGCCAATCAAGGGGGGCCTCACAAACGTCTTGAAGATTTTATGAGTGCTATTAGAGCTGTTTATGCCAGTATGATGAGTGAAGAAGCACTATTTTACCGTAAAGAGCGTGGACTGCTTGGGCATGATGAGCAGATGGCGTTATTAATTCAGCGTGTGTCAGGTGCCAGTAATGGCAATTATTTCTTTCCCCAAGCAGCAGGTGTTGGTTTTTCTTTTAATCCTTATGTTTGGCATGAAACAATAGATCCCAAAGCCGGAATGTTACGGCTTGTATATGGTATGGGTACAAGGGCTGTTGATCGTTGTGATGATGATTATACCAGAATTGTTGCTCTTAATGCACCGGAGCGCAGGCCTGAATCTAGTTTTGATGAAGTTCGAGAGTATGCACAGAGACGGGTAGATGTGCTTGATATGGAAGCTAACCAACTTTCGTCATGTGAGTTTGAAGACGTTGTGGATAAAGGTACTAACCTTAATTTGGAGATGTTTGCTTCTCGTGATCGTAAACGCGAACGAGAATTGAGGCAACATAGTCATTCATCAAAAATGTTCCCATGGGTTTTAACTTTTGATAAATTGTTAAAAGAAACAAATTTTGTCAGAGATATGCGTGATATTCTCCATACAATCCAAAGTGCTTATGATAATGCTGTAGATGTTGAGTTTACTGTAAATTTCTTTAATTCTGAAAATTACAAGATCAATATTGTACAATGCCGCCCCTTGGAGGTTATAGCAAATACAGAAAGGGTTTTTCTGCCGGATAATATTAAACCGAAAGATATTATAGTGGAATCAAATGGTGCTGTTATTGGCAGAAATATAGTCATTGACCTTGATTGGATAATATATGTTGTACCAAATTTATATGGGGAACTTACAGAATCTGAACGTCATAATATTGCAAATCTAATTGCCACACTTGCACACGATGAACGTATTACTGATGGCAATATTATGGTCATTGGTCCTGGCCGATGGGGTACATCAATACCAGCATTGGGGGTTCCTGTTTCATTTATGGATATTAGTCCGGTAAATGTTATTTGCGAGCTTGTGGAAATGCATGATAATCTTGTGCCTGATGTATCGCTTGGTACTCATTTCTTTAATGAATTAGTTGAAAACAATATGCTCTATATGGCGTTATTTCCAGATAAAGAGAATAATTACTTGAATCGTGAGTTTCTTGAGAATGAAGTGAATGATAAAACTAGTGATTTTATTGATGAAGCTAGAAATTTAGGTGCTGTACGTCTTATTAATGTTGCAGATATTTCTAATGATGTTAGAGTAAGAATTAATGCAGATACAGTTGCACAGAAAGTTATTTGTTATAAGGATAAAATAGTTGGGTAGTTACCTATCTCCGAGAGGTAACATTACTATTGTTTTTTTGCTATACTGTCTACCTCTCGGAGATAGGTAGATACTGAACAAGGAAAATATTATGTCAGCTTTAGTTGCTACTATAAATGAATCGGAATGTATTGGATGCGGTCTTTGTGTTGATACATGTCCAGAAGTTTTTGCTATGTATGAAAGTCAGAATGTTGCGAAGGTTATTGTTGAGCATGTCCCGGATGAAGCCGTTGACGCTTGTCATGATGCGGTCGATAGTTGCCCGACAAGTGTCATAAGCTTAGGGTAATAAAATCAGAAATCAGAATATATAAATATGAAATCGACAAATAGCGATAAGATTTTTATTCGTGATTTATTGGTTAACTGTATTATTGGAACTAATCCTGATGAACGTGTAAATAAACAGGATGTAGTGCTTAATATCGTTGTTGAGACTGATTTATCGGTAGCCGGAATAAGTGATAATCTTAAAGATGCGTTGGACTACTTTGTGTTAAAAAACAAAGTAGTTAAACACTTAGAACAGTCAAAATATTTTTTGCTGGAAAAGATGGCGGAGTCCGTTGCCGAGATTTGTTTGAATGAAGCACAGGTTGCGGCAGTAGAAGTTACTATTGATAAACCTGCTGCTTTAGAAAATACAAAAAGTGTTGCCGTGCAAATTTATAGAAAAGTCTAGGGAATCCACCTGTTTTATTTACGCAACACCTCTTTGCAGAGAAAATAACATTGTCAGTCTAACTAAAAAATGAATATCTAACTATGAACAGCTCAACTTCCAATAATCAACTTTCAACAGTAAAGCATTATCATGTTGTCGGGGTTGCTGGGGTAGGGATGAGTGCCGTTGCGCAGATGCTGGTTGCCGAAGGTTTTAAAGTTACCGGTTCTGATAGATTTCTTGATACAGGTAATGATTTAGAAATATTTTCCAAATTACGTTTAGTTGGTGTTAAAATTGTTCCACAAGATGGAGTTGTGATATCTAATGAGACAACTGCTGTTGTTGTAAGTACTGCCATAGAAAAAGATAATCCTGATTATAAATCTGCTGTTTCTCGTGGTGTGAAAATATTACATCGTTCAGAAGCATTGGCGATGTTAATAAAAAACAAGTCCTGTATTGCGATAAGTGGAACATCAGGTAAGAGTACCGTTACGGGCATGATAGGGTGGATTCTGGATCAACTTGATGAGAACCCGGTGGTGGTAAATGGTGCACCTGTACTGAATTGGAAAGATAGTGAGCATATTGGAAATGTAAGGCTTGGTGATGGAGGATGGGTGATTGAGGCTGATGAGAGTGACAAGTCTTTGTTGAATATTTATCCCGACTGGGCGGTTATTACTAATGTTTCAAAAGATCATTTTGATCTAGAAGAAAGTAAAGAGTTGTTTCATAAGTTTGCGGCACAGGCTTCACAGGGAATCCTTAGCTTGATAGATAATCCGTCAATCATGGCAAACTTTTCTCCGAGAGTAACGTCAACATCTAGTTGTTTTGATTACAAAGGTGTAGAGTTTGAGGTTAATGTTCCCGGAAGGCACAATGCAGAAAATGCATTTTGTGCTGTATTGTTGTGTGAGCTTTTGGGGTATTCATTGCTTGATATTGCTGGTTCATTAAAATCATTTGCAGGCATTGAGCGTAGATTAGAAAAAGTAGGAGAGGCTAGTGGGGTAACGGTGATTGATGATTATGCACATAATCCTGCCAAAATTAAAGCTGCCTGTTTGGCGTTATCTCCTTATTGCCAGCGGTTATTGGTTGTCTGGCGTCCGCATGGTTATGGCCCTTTACGGCTATTGATGGATGAGATGGAAGCAATGTTTTTTAAAGTTATGCGACCTGATGATAAGTTGTATATATTGCCGGTTTATGATGCTGGCGGAACAACTGATAGAAGAGTGAACTCCGATGTGTTGGTTGATAGGTTAAAGGCTAAAGGTTTGGCGACTGAGTTTATTAAAGGTTGGGATGTGCTGGCAGAAATGGTTTCAAATGAAGCTGTACCGGGCGACACTGTATTGACACTTGGTGCACGTGACCAGCAGTTACCCGTTATGGCACGTAAGATTTGCTCTATGATAATGGAGAAAGATATATAGTCGAGGTGCTTGCAACATTTTTTATTTTCAGATTTGTCCATCAATGACGGTAAAATTATATCTTCGTGCCGGTAAGCGTAGAAATAGCCGATTTCCTTATGTTTGAAGCAGAAATTCTATACTGTTGCGGCTGTATTTCTTTTGGCGTGAACGGTTACAATAGTTCTACTAAGCTGATTGGTGCTTTTTTATTGCATTTATTTACTATTTATTTCATGTTGTATTTGCGATGGGGATATTTATTTAGTAGAAAGATAGGTTATTATGAAGTTTTTAGATGTTAAAACAGATTATGCATTCAAGAAAGTTTTTGGTTCCGAGAAATCAAAACCGCAACTTATTAGTTTTCTGAATGCTTTGCTTACTTTTCCGGGTAGGCAAAATATTAAAGATCTTAAGATAGTTGATCCGTATAGTATTCCGATGCTTAAAGGAATGAAGGATACTTATGTTGATGTTAAGGCTGTTTTAGATGATGGTACTTCTGTTATTATTGAGATGCAGGTGCTTAACGTTCAATCGTTTGAAAAACGAATACTCTATAATGCGGCAAAGGCATATTCAACGCAGTTAGTTCGGGGAGATGCTTACAATTTGCTGAACCCAGTGATAGCTTTGACTATTACTGACTTCGAGATGTTTCCTGAGACTGAGCAGATGATAACTAATTTTAGGTTGCGGGATAAGTCTGAGATGATCAGTTATAGCGATGATATTGAGTTGGTTTTTGTTGAGTTACCTAAATTTACAAAAACAGTTGAGGAGTTGGAGACTATTACTGATCGCTGGTTGTATTTTGTTAAACATGCCGGAGAATTAAATTTTGTACCTGAAAATATGGAGCCGGAGATTTGCACAGCCTTTGATTATGTAAATGAGGCATCTATGACGCCTGAGGAGCTGGAAATCCAACATAAACATTGGGATTTTATTTGGTTGCAGAAATCTGCGGTAGAAAAAGCTACTGAACAGGGGATTGCGAAGGGGCTGGAGCAGGGGCTGGAGCAGGGGCTGGAACAGGGGCTGGAACAGGGAGTGCGACAACGTGACCTTGAAATTCGGGAACGCTTGCAAGCCTCAGGTATGAGTATTGATGAAATTGACGAATTACTACTATGAGACAGATTGGCTTACGGATAGATGTAGATACTTTTAGGGGCACACATGTTGGTGTGCCTAATCTTTGTGCATTGCTTGCTGAATATTCCATATTGGCATCATTTTTCTTTTCTGTTGGTCCTGATAACATGGGGCGTAATCTTTGGCGGCTTTTGAAACCGGTGTTTCTGTGGAAAATGTTGCGCACTAAGGCGGCTAGTCTATATGGCTGGGATATTTTGTTGCGTGGTACTTTTGGACCGGGGCCGATTATAGGAAAGAAACTGGGGGCGGTGATGAAGAATGCTGCAAGTGCGGGGCATGATATAGGGTTTCATGCGTGGGATCATTATTCTTGGCAGGCACATGTTGATAATATGAGTGCTGAAGATATCCGTGAAGCAACAGAAAAGGGTGTTAATCTGCTTGAAGAGGTTGCAGGGTGTAGAGTTACATGTTCGGCAGTACCTGGTTGGCGTTGTAATGATACTGTGCTGGCGGTACAAGATAACTTTGATTTTATTTATAATAGTGATTGCCGTGGTGATCGTATATTTTATCCGATAGTTGATGGAAAAGTATTATCACAACCGCAAATACCTGTTACTTTGCCTACCTATGATGAAGTTGTTGGTAAGTCTGATATTACTGATGAGAATTATAATGCCTATATTATTTCGTTATTAAAGCCTGATGAATTGAATGTTTTTACTATTCATGCGGAAGTAGAGGGGATTTTACACTATGAAATGTTCAGAGATTTTGTTAAGCTAGCAAAAAATAATGGATATGAGTTTATTCCATTAGGTGATTTGCTGTCGGATGACGTTGAGATAGGTAGTGCAAAGATGTTGCAAAAAGAGATTAACGGTAGAGATGGTGCAGTAGGGGTTATGGAAGGTTTCAACTTTGAGTCTTAAGAAAATATTACTTTTTTTAGTTATTGGCTACATTTTGGTGTATATACTGCCACTCGGGATGCGCGGATTGCATGTGCCTGATGAAACGAGGTATGCAGAAATACCGAGAGAGATGATTGCATCTGGGAATTGGGTTGTTCCGCATTTAGCTGGTTTGCGATATTTTGAGAAACCGTCAATGGGATATTGGCTTAATGCGATATCGATTAAGACTTTTGGTGAGAATGCTTTTGCCGTACGATTTCCCACGGTATTGGCTGCCGGATTATCGGCATTGATGTTGTTTTTTTTGTTGATGAAATTTGGTGGAGGACGTAAGCAGGCATTTATTGGAACTTCTGCATTTCTTACAAGCATATTAGTTTTTCTGTTGGGGATATACTCTGTATTAGACGGGATGCTAGCGGTAATGTTGACAGGTGCGATGACAAGTTTTTTCTTTTTTTATCGAGCAGAAGAGCGTAAAAAGAAAATAATATTTTTGGTTTTGTTTGGATTGTTTTGTGCATTTGCCTTTTTAATAAAAGGTTTTTTGGCATTTGTTATTCCTATAATTGTTATCGGTCCATTTTTGTTGTTAGAGAAAAAGTGGAAAGATATAGTGGTTTTGCCATGGTTGCCGTTAGTGGTAGTGGTTCTTATTGCTGTTCCGTGGGGGATTGCTATTCATTTGCAGGAGAGTGATTTCTGGAACTATTTCTTTTGGGAAGAGCATGTGGCAAGGTTCATGTCCAAGACAGCCGATCACAGGGAACCGTTTTGGTATTATATACCGGTTATTTTTGGCGGTGCCGCTCCTTGGGTATTGCTTTTTCCTGCGGCTATATCTGGTCTTGTTAGATCGTGGTCAAAAGATTTGTTAGTTAAATATGCGCTTTGTTGGTTGATTTTTCCTTTCTTGTTTTTTTCAGCAGCTAGTGGAAAGTTAGGTACGTATATATTGCCGTTATATGTACCGCTAATGCTTTTATTTGCGATTGGGATTTGGAAGTATTTTGAAGGACAGGGCCGCAAATTATTTAATACAGGTGTTGTTTTCTCCGGTCTATTAGCGGCAGTTTTATTTTTCGTATTCTTATTTTTACCACTAGAAAAGATAGAGGATGTTAGTTTTTCTAAATATATTCTGTTAGTTAGAATATTAATGTGCGGTTCTCTTTTATTTTGGCTGATTATGATGATCAAGGCGATTAAAAGTGAAACTACTATAAAAAGTTTGGCATATTGTTGTTTAGCACCGGTTTTTTTCTTTCTGGCAATAGCTGTAGGTGCGTCACAGGCACATATTTTAAACCATGATCCTTCAAGGTTTATTGCTGAGCATATTGATGAAATAGATAATAATAGCATCGTTGTTTCTGATAATTATATGGGCCCAGCAGTATGTTGGTATTTAAAGCGAGATGATATATATATATTAGAAAGCAAAGGGGAATTGAAATATGGACTTAGCTATGAGGATGCAAAATATAGGTATTTAACTTTTGAGACATTTAAGGAGCTAATTGAGGTCAATGGGGCTGAAAATCCAGTTGTTTTATTTGTTGGCGACCATCGGTATCGGAAATTTGGTGTTGATTTACCGGCACCGAAAAAGAAGTACATTAAGAATGGATATGTTCTTTTAGTTTATTAGGCAATGAAAAATATTCAGATGGCTTATACAAAGCAATGCAACTGATCAAGAACCATATTTTAATGATTATATGAATGTTGTTCGAAAATATCTATTGAAAGAAAACTTCCTCTTATTGACCATATAAAATATTGGGAGAAAAATGGAGATAAGCACGAAGTGTCATCGCCGATCTGAAACTGCTATAAAACAGCCGGTTTGAAAATGAAGGTAAATACAGCCAGCATCTTCTTCAAAAGTCTTAAATATATCATTT
>CAMZLY010000016.1 GCA_947311825.1 uncultured bacterium | reverse complement strand
GGCGGAAGGGCGGAAGGGCGGCTTTAGCGAAAGGGCGGAAGGGCGGAAGGGCGGAAGGGCGGAAGGGCGAAAGGGCGGAAGGGCGGCTTTAGCGAAAGGGCGAAAGGGCGAAAGGGCGGAAGGGCGGCTTTAGCGAAAGGGCGGCTTTAGCTAATAGAGATAATTATTAATGCGTGGGGTGATTCCGTTTAATGATCGCAAAGGAAAAAATGGCTGACTCTGAAAAAACAGTTTTTGAGGTTCTTAAATCTTCTCGTAGATACCTTGAGGCCAAGGGTGTTGCTGAAGCACGTCGTTCGTGTGATTTATTGATGTCGCTTATGCTGAAGTGTAAACCGCTTGACCTTTTCTTTAAGCTGGATCAGGTTTTGAGCAATAATCTTCTTGATGCAATGCGGCGCGGCGTGAAACGCCTTGCTGAAAATGAACCGGTACAGTATATCCTCGGTGAGTGGGATTTTATGTCGCATACATTCAAAACTGATAAACGAGCTTTAATTCCACGACCGGAAACAGAGGAACTTGTTCAGTTGATTCTGGAATGTGAGGATATCTGGGCTGAAGAGCCTGCTTTTATTATTGATATAGGAACTGGCTCCGGCTGTATTGCTATTTGCTTGGCGCTAGCAAAGCCTAATAGCCGCTATCTTGGTATAGATGTTAGTCGTGATGCATTGGCATTAGCACAGGAAAATGCTGGTCGTTTAAAGGTGGGGAATAATCTTGCATTTAGCGATAAAGAGCTTTGTGATTTAATTGAACCTGATTCAGTTAGTGTCGTGGTTGCTAATCTGCCATATATTCCGACTGCGGATTATGAGGCTTTACCACTTCATATAAAAAATTATGAGCCTGCTATAGCTCTTGATGGCGGAGAAGACGGTCTTAATATAATACGTGCAGTAGTGGAAGATGCATCAATGGTTTTAAAAAATAATGGTTATATTTTTCTTGAGATGGATCATCGTCAGGGTGTGGCTATATCTGAGTTACTTGAGCAGTTAGGCTTTTATAATATATCTGTTAAACAAGATATGGCTGGCCATGATAGGTTTGTGGTTGCACAGTTGACAGTTAGCAGTTAGCAGTTAAGTTACTCTTGATTCATTTAGTAGATGGCGGTAGTCTATGATTATGAATAATAACGATCAAAATATTGATAATAGGCGTAAAATATATAAGGTTATTGAATTAACCAGAATGATTAAGAGTTCTCTTGAACGGCAGTTTGGTAATGTTTGGATTGAGGGTGAGTTATCTAATGTTCGCCAGCCGGCATCAGGGCATTATTATTTAACCATTAAAGATTCTAGTGCACAAATTAGTGCTGTTTTGTTTCGTGGCAATCAGGCTGGATTAAAATTCAAGATAAAAGATGGTGTTCATGTTCGTGCCTATGGTCAGGTTAGTGTATATGAGCGTAGTGGTAGTTATCAGATTATCTTAAGAACTATTGAGGAAGCGGGGCAGGGGTCGTTGCAGGCACAGTTTGAGGCGTTAAAGGAAAAACTTAGGCTTGAAGGTCTTTTTGATCCTGCTAGAAAAAAACGAATTCCCACCTTAGCACAGCATATTGGAATTGTAACATCTGATACAGGTGCTGCAATCAGAGATATATTGAATGTGACTTCACGGCGTTTCCCTAATTTGCATATTGTTTTAGCACCTGCACGTGTGCAAGGAGAGATGGCGGCAAAAGAAATTGCGGCGGCGATTGATCTTCTTAATGAGCGAGGTGGTCTGGATGTTATGATAATAGGGCGTGGTGGTGGTAGCTTTGAGGATTTATACTGTTTTAATGAAGAGGTTGTGGCTAGGGCTATTGCGAGATCAAGAATACCGATTATATCTGCCGTTGGGCATGAGATTGATTTTACCATCAGTGACTTTGTTGCCGACTTGCGTGCTCCGACACCTTCGGCAGCGGCTGAGCTTGTGGTGGGGATAAAAGATGAGTTTATTCAGCAATTGGATGTTTTGGAAAGACGCATTGGGAGAGGACTAGAAAATTCTCTTAGTTCAGCACGTTCTCGTTTAAAAGTGGTTGAGGGTAGTTATGTTTTTCGCGAACCTGGAAACCTTGCTAAGCAATATCGGAGACGCCTGGATACTGTTTTAATGCAGATGCAACATCGGTTGACATCATCTTTGCGTGATGGATATCAACGACTTGATACGGTATCCATGCGGATGGAACATGAGTTGAAGTCTGGCTTACAAAATGGTGTGCGACGTATTGATGATGTTGAATCACGTATGATTAAACAGATGGAACAACGACAAGAGAATTACCATCAGAAATTACTTCGATTTGAAGGGCAGTTAAGTGCTCTTAATCCACTGGCAGTATTAAAACGCGGTTATAGTGTGGCACGAAATTCTAAGGGGAATATTGTTAAATCTGTTAGTGATGTTAAATCTGGAGAATTGCTGGTAACACAGGTCGCTGATGGTAAGATTGAATCTAGCGTGTGGGACGGTAACGGCATATAGCACCGTTGTACGAGGGCGTAAAATGAAGATAAAATTGCCTAGAATAATTCTTCCGCGTATGGCTGGATCTGATGAATGGGTTTTATTGCAAAACCCATTGCGGATAATTATTGCCTGGACACCGGAAGAGGTTTTTCCGTGTATGGGAGAAGTTGAAAAAGCTATTAATGAGGGGTTGTTTGCCGCTGGTTTTATTGGTTATGAGGCTGCATCCGGCTTTGATTCTTCGCTTGAGACATCGGATGCCGGTACCTTGCCTTTATTATGGTTTGGTATATTTAACGATGCGGAACCGTATGAGCTTGATCTTAACAATAAATCTACTTATGCTAAATATGATTGGTTGCCGGATATTTCTAGAGAAAAGTATGATAGTTCTATAGGTAGTATTCATTCCTACTTGCAATCAGGCGATACTTATCAGGTGAATTATACTTTTCGGATGAATTCTGATTTTACTGGAGATGCTTGGACGTTGTTTGTTGAAATGCAACGTGCACAGAGAGGTTCTTATGCCGCTTATATTGAAACTGAAGATTTCGCTATTTGTTCTGCGTCGCCGGGTTTTTCTCTCTACAAGGAGAACGCTTGTCCTCTCGGCCGATGAAGGGAACTGCTAGGCGGGGTTTAACTGTTGTGGAAGATGATCAGGCTGCTGTTGATTTGCGTCGATCTATAAAGAATCAGTCTGAAAATATTATGATAGTAGATATGATTCGCAATGATATGGGGCGTATTGCTAGTCCTGGAACGGTAGAGGCAAGTGATTTGTTCGAGATTGAGCGTTTTCCTACTGTATTGCAAATGGTTTCGACAGTCGATTGTAAAACTACAGCATCTATATCAGAAATTATGCGGGCATTATTTCCCTGTGCATCAATTACCGGTGCACCAAAAGTTCGGACTATGCAGATTATAAATGAATTGGAGACGGCTCTGCGAGGTATTTATACAGGTAGTATTGGGTATCTTGAGCCGGGGCGAAATGCATGGTTCAATGTCGCTATTCGTACAGTAATGATTGATAAGCAGTTGGCGACGGCTGAGTACGGGATAGGTGGCGGGATTGTGTGGGATTCTACGGCAGAAAATGAATATGAAGAATCGTTAACCAAGGCGGCAATATTAACATTGGATAGACCTGAGTTTGAATTGCTTGAGACTATTTTGTGGGACGGTGAAGCAGGATACTTTTTATTAGATCGTCATCTTGGGCGTTTAAGTGGGGCAGCTCGCTACTTTGGAGTTCCTTTTAGTAATAATGACTGCCGCTTGAAGTTGGGAAAATGCGGCAGAGAGTTGGGTGATAAAGTAGGTAGAATTAGGCTACTTTTAGCAGCAAATGGCGAAATAACTCTCGGTGTACATGATTTTGATAGTTCTGCTATAGGTAAACCGTGGAAGCTTACATTAGCGTTGAATCCTATTGATAAGAAAAACATTTTTCTATATCATAAAACTACCATGAGGGATGTTTACGAAGAGGCCAAAGATGCGGTTAGGTGGAGTGATGATGTTTTGTTATGGAATGAGAATGGGGAAGTTACGGAGAGTACTATTGCCAATGTTGTTATTGAGCGTGACGGAAAAAAGGTCACACCATCAGTAAAATGTGGCTTGTTAGCCGGTGTTTTTCGTGGTTTTCTACTCGATCATGGCGAGATTGAAAAAAGTGTTATAACTGTTGAGGATGTGAAAAATGCTGATAAAATATGGTTGATAAATTCAGTTAGAAAGTGGATTCCGGCTGAACTGGTGGTATGAATATCTTTTTAGGCAGATTATTCTTGAGAGAATCGTGGATGTTGGTAAAGTGAATGTTAATGATTTAATGGCGGAGAGTTTTATGAGATTGAGATTATTTGGTTTGACCTATATTTTATGTATCGGTGGCATTTTTTTATGTGGATGTTCGCAGAATGTCAGTGTTCTTGATTATCGTGATTCAGTAGATTCTAAAATGAAGCGAGCTCGTGCTAAGGTTAATGAAGGTGATATTGATGCGGCAATTAAGCTTTATCGTAAGGTGTTGAATGACAAGTTTCGTCAGGCACGGGCTCATCTTGATTTAGCATTATTACTGAGTGATAAAAATGATTACCTTAATGCTATTTGCCATTATCAACGTTATCTCGCAATGCGTCCTGATACAGAAAAAAGAGAAATGATAGAGGAGCGGTTACAAAGTGCAATACAGTCCTTTATAGCTATTCAAACACCTGATAGCAGTTTGCGTACAAGCAAAAGAACTAATAAAAATTCATCAAATAATGATTTTGCAACGACGTTGCAGAAACTGAAACGAGCAGAGGGTAGTGAAAAAAGTCTAATCTTGCGTGTTGCCGAACTGGAGAAAGCTAACAAAAAATTAGTGAGTAAAGTGGAAGATTGTGAAGGTGAACTTGACCAGTATCGTGCTGTTATTGGTTTATCTTCGGTGGAGAGACAGGTGAAACCAAAATCGAAGCCAAAGCCTAAACAGAAAAAGCAAATAGCCAGAACTTATCGAGTGAGGCGTGGTGACACACTATCAAGTATAGCAACTGATGTTTATGGTGATGAAAAACAGTGGCACAGAGTTCTTAAAGCAAATAAAGGAAAATTAAAAGGCAGTCAGAAAATTAAGATTGGTCAAGTTCTAATTATTCCGTAGGATAAATATTTCTAATTTATTAGAGGTACTTGCAAAACTATCTGCGGGCACCTCATTAGTGAGGTAAAAAATGAGTAACGATTTTTTTGATGATGAAAATAAAGACTCTGCTGATTTTATTGAAAATATGAACAGTAGCAGTATTGGTGATAATGCAATAAGTCTGGAATCTACTTCGAGTATTGATAAAAATAGATTAATGCGGCAGAAGGAGGAAATTGATGGGCGTGTAGTCGTGGCGGCTAAAGAGATTGATCTTCTTAAAAGACGCCAGAATGAACTTGAGGCACGGAAAAAGCATATGGAAGAGATTGCTCTTAAGCAGTCTGAATATGAAAAAAATAAACGCGAGATTATTGTTCAGCTTGATAAAAGTTTAATTTTACTTGAAAAAGAAGAGTTACAGGCTTCTCGTTTAGTTGATTTACTTGTTGATACAAAAACACGTTTTAAAGATACACTTGTTGAAATTAAATCAATAAAGGAAGAAAACTGGAGTGATACTGATTTTGAGGAAGATTTGAATAAAGCTGTTGTACGGGTAGAAAATGCTTTTATGATACATAAAAGGGGATTATCTAAAGTTGATGTTATTTCTGACCGGAAAAAGAGCAGAAGCATCCGTGCTATAGCTGACACGGCTGACAATATTATTGCTAGTCGTGAGGCTGATCGTGGCTTCGGTTATTGGCTGAAAGCTGGGTTGGCTTTTTGCTTACCGTTAATGACCATGATGGTAGTATTATTTGTTATTTATATGTTTCTTAATGGATTATTGGATAGGTTTTAATAATGACAGAGCTTACTAAACGACTAAAGAAAATTAAGAAAGAGCTTTCTGTTCTAAATAATGATATTCAGTCTATAGAAGATGAGGGCACACATAGCGTTCGTTCTGTAGTTGATACCTTGGACGGTGTAAAAAAAGAGAGTAATATGACGGGGGATGCATTACGACTTGCCAAAGATGGAGATGCAGGGCGTAATAAATTACCAGGATATTTGTCAGCAAATATGCAACCTCCGGCACGACTTTTGCGACGTGAACGTAACATCCAACGTAATAAAGCAATAATTATGTGTATCTTTGTGTTGCTGGTGTTGTTTTTGACGATTTATCTATTTTTGACATAGCAATAGTTTTTGATTCGTCTAAATGTGAAGAATTAGAATGCTAAGGGTAATCGAAAAGCGTGTTTTTTGTAAATTAATAAAAAATTGGAGAATGATATGATACCGGATTTACAATCGAGTTTGATATGCGATGATGTGAGGCAGGAACGGAATGGAAAATTTATGTTAATCGGTCTTTTTGACGTGATTGGTGTTCCTAAATTTCCGATGGTTTTTCAGCGATTGTGTCTTGTTAATCGATGGTGTTGTGGAGATGGCGAATTTCAACAGCGTAGTAGAATATTACAACCGGATGGAGTTACACCTGTAGTTGAAGGAAAGGTTGTTACTGTTAAACTTTCTGGTAGTGAAGCTTCTGCTACTAGTGTTGAGTTTTTTATGAATGTTAAGTTTGAGATTCCGGGGACCTACTGGATTGAGATTTTATTGGATGATGATCTGAAATTGAGATATCCTTTGAGGGCAAATAAAGTTGAGTCGCCGGCAGGGAATTAATTTTGACAGAATCATTTTGTGACAGGACTATTTTATGACAGAATCATTTTGTGACAGAATCATTTTGTGACAGAATTATTTTATGACAGAATCATTTTGTGACAG
>CAMZLY010000015.1 GCA_947311825.1 uncultured bacterium | reverse complement strand
GTAAAGGCACTTGCAAAACTATCTGCGGGCACTTTTTGATTTTATGCGGCATATTCCGCTTTTTCGCAATTTTACAGACCCTACGGGTATGCTCCAATTTCTCAAAAGGCAGAATCTGCTCGCCTAAAACACAAAAAATTGCCTCGCACAGTAGTTTTGCAAGCACCTCACTAAAATAATTATAAGATCATATACACTTGAAATACAAGAAGAAGAGAAGCTTCTCAAAAAATATTTTGTGGTCGGCGAAGATTTCCCGTAATTTAGATTTAGAATTATGCCACCACTGGGGCAAGCCCAGTGGTGACGTTACATAATTGGTGTTTTGAGAAGATACGATTTCCCAACCTACATGTGAAACTAATAAAAGTAGCTTGGGAAACCTTCCCGACCAAGTTAGTTTTTGAGAAGTCACGAAGAAAAAACATAACTCAAATTGATATTGACATATACTTCACAACAACAGACACTTACTCTTCTTATTTTATTACTAGGAGATTTATGAATACAGAAAGAGGTAGCTTAAAAAGATCCGACAAACCATATCGTAATTCAGAAAACAAGATCACCCATGAACGTCCAGCAAAGTACCCGATTTTTCTTTCTGCTGTAGTTTACCCCGGTGCCGGACAAATATTTCAAAAACGTTGGCTAGCTGGTATATTTTTTATTGCTACTTTTACCATTATGTTTATTGCATTTCTATTTCTTATGGGAAGTATAATTATTGATTTCTACTCCTTGGGGCTAAACTTCGACAATGCTCAAGTTAATGCGAGCCCCCCAATAAAGCCAGCACTTTTTGCATTCGGTACTGCAATGATTATATATATTATTAACATAATAGATACACATGCCGCCTACCGCAGACAAATTGCCAATTCCAAAAGAAAAACAGATATAGAATCATTAATAAACCTATAGGCACACTATTCACCCAGCCAACAGCTTCGCAGTTATTCACTATTCACTATTAGTTATTCACTAATTCTCCTGCCATACCGATGTATGTTGCCGGACTCATATCAAGTAACCTTTGTTTGTCATCAGCCGGAATATCAAGTGTCTCAACAAAATCCTTTATTGTTTCGCTGCTGACAACAGTACCACGAGTCAAATCTTTCAGTTTTTCGTACGGATTAGCAATTCCTGCTTTACGCATCACCGTTTGAATAGGCTCTGCCATTACTTCCCAAGCAGAATCAAGATCGGTAGATATGATATCCTTATTCACCTTAACCTTAGAAAGCCCCTTTAATGTTGATTTATATGCCAGTAGCGAATAACCAAACGCCACCCCCATATTACGCAAAACGGTAGAATCAGTAAGGTCACGCTGCAAGCGAGAAATCGGTAACTTCGCTGATAAATGATGTAATAATGCATTTGCAAGCCCAAGGTTACCTTCACTATTTTCAAAATCAATCGGATTAACTTTGTGCGGCATTGTGGACGATCCAATTTCTCCCTTTATCGTTTTCTGCCCAAAATATCCACGTGAGATATAACTCCATATATCTCTATCCAAATCTACAAGAATATTATTCCAGCGTGCTATTGCATCAAAAAGCTCCGCCATATAATCATGCGGCTCAATCTGTGTCGTTAGTATATTTTGCGTTAAGCCAAGTCTATCCTCTACCACTCCACGCGACAACTCCGACCAGTCAACATCCGGGTATGCCGATAAATGAGCATTATAATTGCCTACCGCACCATTCATTTTACCTTCAAGAATACAAGCCTCTATAGATTGTAACTGTTTCTGAAAACGAAGTACAAATACTGCCAACTCTTTGCCTACCGTAGTAGGTGATGCCGTCTGACCATGCGTACGGGCAAGCATAGAAATATCTCTATATTCAACAGCCATATCATTCAACTGCACCATAAGCTCACCCTGAACAGAGGTTAACACCTCTAAACCATCTTTCAGCATAAGTGCATGCGAAAGGTTATTGATATCCTCAGATGTACAACCAAAATGAATAAATTCACTTAAATCAGCAATCGAAGTCCCAGCAATCTTCTCTTTAAGGTAATATTCAATTGCCTTAACATCATGATTCGTGGTCTTCTCAATATCTTTGACTTTCTGGGCTTCATCAACATTAAAATTATTCAATACTTCAGCTAACAACTCATTTTCAGCTTCGGCAAGTACACGCACTTCCTTAATATTCGGTTCCGCACAAAGTGCCTGCAACCAAACAATTTCAACTTCAACTCTACAACGGATCAACCCAAACTCAGAAAACACCTCCTGTAAGTCAGAAACTTTATCCGCATATCTTCCATCTAAAGGGCTTAATGCCATTAATCTATTCACATTTTTCTCCTGTTTTTTAAATTCACTTCTTAAAACCTATCCTGCCAGTATCTTTTGGTCAAGAAATAACCAAAAACCTGACAGATTATACCTATCAGTCAGATCTGTCGGATCTTTAATCTGCGGAAATCTGCGGATCACCCCCTTTTTTAATCTGCGGAAATCTGCGAAATCTGCGGATCTACATCAGATTCAACGCATCAACATCAACCGAATGCCTAACCCCTACCGGAAATCTGAAATCAGCCATAACCACCTTTAATGGTATGGTCATTGTCCGCGTTTTCTCAGCCCGCATAACAATCTGATATCTATAAAACCCCTTTGCCTTCGCTAAAGGTGCCGGTGTTGCTTCAGATAACATCACGCTACTCCCCACCTTCTCTCCAATTCTTTTAGCAAGTGTCTCCGCAATAAAAGAAACCTTCTCTTCATCTTTACCCCGTAACGTAATACATACTAAATGTGCAAATGGCGGATAGCTCAATTCTTTCCTGAATTCAAGTTCCTGATCACATAAGCCCTCATAATCTAGTCGCCGTGCCGCCTGTACTGCCGGATGAAACGGTGTATAGGTCTGCACAATAACCTCCCCCGCTACATCGCCACGCCCGGCACGCCCCGCAACCTGTGCCAACAACTGAAATGTTCGCTCGCCTGCCCTAAAATCAGGGATATGCAGGCTCAAATCAGCATAAACAACCCCTACCAAGGTCACATTAGGAAAATGCAATCCTTTTGCAATCATCTGCGTACCTATAAGAATATCAGTCTTTCCCACTCTGAAATCACCAAGAATACGTTCATAAGAATCTTTTTTAGTCGTCACATCAGCATCCATACGCTGAATATTTGCTTTAGGGAACATCTGTTTCATTATTTTCTCTACCCGTTGCGTTCCCATACCGGCATAACGAAATGAAGGATCATGACATTCAGGACAAAGACTTGGTACACCTTTATCCGCTCCACAAATATGACACCGTATACGTTTGTCACTACGGTGATATGTATATGAAACACTACATTCATCACAACTTGCAACATAACCACATTTCTGGCAAATAAGCGAAGTTGAATAGCCGCGCCTATTTAAAAATAGAATCACCTGCTCTGCTTTATTAAGTCGACCGTGAATTGCATCAATTAATATGCGGGAGAACACTACCGGCTTACCCGTTTTTTGCATCTCTGCCCGCATATCAATAACCCGCATTGTCGGCATCGAACGGTGATCAACTCTATGAGCCAAGGTCGCAAGAGTATATTTTCCAAGCTGAACATTTTGCCAAGATTCAAGTGCAGGTGTGGCAGAGCCCAACAACACAACGCAGTCTGTCATCATACCTCGCACAACCGCAACATCCCTTGCATTATAACGAGGGATCTCTTCCTGTTTATAACTAGGCTCATGCTCCTCATCAACCACAATCAGTCCAAGATTAACAACAGGTGCAAAAACAGCGGAACGTGCCCCCACTACAACTTTTGCTTTTCCTTCCTGAATCCGATGCCACTCATCATGCCTCTCCCCATCAGACAGATGACTATGCAACACCGCAATTTGATCGCCAAACCGTGACACAAAGCGTTCCACCGTCTGCGGAGTAAGAGAAATCTCCGGCACCAACACAATTGCCCCCTGATTCTTTTCCAACACATGTGCAATTGCCTGCAAATAGACTTCAGTCTTACCGCTTCCGGTTACGCCATGCAGAAGAATAACCCGACTTCGTTCTTCATTTACCTTATCCCCTTTAGCGTTACAAGAAGGATTATTCTGCGGTATAGCATCAATGCTATCTATAACTTGCTTAAGTGCCACTGCCTGTTCCGGCATCAAATCGAGTGGTTCACTTGACAGGATTTTATGTTTAGACAATGGATGCCGAGCCTGCTGTTGCCGACTAATCTTAACAATATTCTTTTTCTCAAGAGACTTTATCGGACTTTGCGTAATACCCAACTCAGCAATCAAATCCTCCACAAATGAATCACCATGTTTCTTCAGATAATCCAACACCAACTGTTGTTTAGGGCTTATTTTCCCAACCTCAGCCGCATCATACTGCAATAATTCAACAGAATTACGCTCTTTAAATTTTGCACCTTTACGCCGAACCGCACCAGGCAATTCAGTTCGTACAGCAGCCTCAAATGAAGCACAATAATAGTTACCCATCCAGCGAGCAAGCCGTAACATCGTCTCATCAAGATAAGCTTTGCCACCTACAATAGATGATATTGGTTTAAGAGAAGGGTGACGCTGCTTCGCCGGAAAGCCTATAACATACCCCTGAATCTGTCTATGCCCAAACGGCACATTAACCCGCGATCCAATTTGAACCTCTGCCGCCAATTCATCCGGCACCAGATAATCAAACTCACGATCAAGTGATATATCAACAATTACCGCCGCTATGCGACTCATTTCAAATCCTTTCTCAAAAAAAAAGCCGAGACGTGTTACGTCTCGGCAAAACAAAATTCAAGATTAATAATCATTAAAATCAATAGTAGAAACGGCATTAGATGTTCCCCACGGAGCTAAGCCCGCACTAGGTGCACTACCACCGCTACCCCAGACTGAAGATGAAGTAGTTGGTCCTGACTTAATCCATGTAACCGAGCCATCAACATAAAGGATATTACCACCATCACCAGCATGATTACCACCAAAAGTTGTTCCGGTAAAATTATCAGATTCGTCTTTATCACACGCCTGTATCAACGTTGAAGGACTACTTTCCGAAATAGGTTTACCACTTTTATATGTTACAGCTAAAGCATAACTACAGTCAGAAGCTGTCATTTGAGAAAAGTCTGTTGCCCCAGCAGCACGACCAACACTATTAGCGTCACTCGGGCATTTATAAAGTTTAGGGTTATCAGCATATCCTGAAAGACCAGGATTAAAGTTAGTTGGGAAAGACTCATTATTATCTGTTGAATACATTTTTGATGCCAATCCAATCTGCTTCAAATTGGACATACAGCGTGTACGACGTGCTCGCTCACGGGCAGCAGATACAGCAGGCAATAACATACCAGCCAAAATCCCGATAATAGCAATAACAACCAACAACTCAATCAAAGTAAAACCACGTTTCATACGACGAACTAACCCACTCATATCTACATCTCCTGTTAATATATTAATTAAAAACTACAAACCTTTTACATTTATAACGCAATTATTACAGGAATAGCCCTATTACGTCAAGGAAAAATAAATTAAAAATAATAATTTTATGATAAACCTAAGTTCGGCAGTTCAACCTAACCCAACAGCATTCTATTCAGTGATTTGATCTAGTTAACATATATTTCTTAGAAACTATGACTATGAACTTTTCAACTGCTTTTTTTTAAGTTTATCAGCAATCCCATAGTCATTTATTTTTTTACGCAATGTGGTAGGAGAAATTTCAAGTAATTTTGCTGTTTTTGTTATGTTCCAATTCGTAAATAGTAATGCTTTTGCTATATAATCTTTTTCCACGATAGATAGAGGCATAATATCATCATTAACATCATCACTAATACCCCCTAAGGGCAGTTTAATATCATCTACCCCTATTGTATGCGTGCGCGATAAAGCGATAGCTCTTGTCAGTATGTTTTCTAACTCCCGCACATTGCCAGGCCAATCATATAATTCTAATCGCCTCATTGCCGCTTCTTCTATACCATCAACATTCTTATGTAGCTGTATTCCAAGTTTACTTATAAAATAATTAACCAGTACTGTAATATCAGAACGTCTATCTCGTAATGGCGGTATAACAATCTCAGATACCGTTATTCTATAGAGCAAATCCTCTCTAAATGCTTTATCTGCCACCATTGCCTGTAAATCACGATGTGTAGCAAATAATACTCGAGCCTTAAACCGCACAGTTTTTGTACCACCTACACGCTCAAACTCACGTTCCTGCAATACGCGCAATAGTTTTGCCTGCAAATCAAGGGCCATATCCCCTATTTCATCAAAGAAAATTGTTCCATCCCCTGCCAGCTCTAGCTTCCCTATTTTCTGCTTATCAGCGCCAGTAAAAGATCCTTTTTCATGTCCAAAAAGCTCACTTTCTAATAAAGTTGAAACTATGGCAGAACAGTTCACGGCAACAAACGGCTTTTGCGGCGATGCGGCTTCATGTATCGCCCGTGCCACCAATTCTTTACCGGTACCGCTCTCACCACGAATCAAGACAGAAACATTGCTACCAGCAAACATTCCTATCTGCTTCAAAACTTCTATTATTGACGAGTGCGATCCTATAATCTCGCGAGAACTAATATCTTCCTCTAATGAGCCACAATTACTCATGCTGGCAGAAGCATTATTTACCCGCCTGGCTTTTCCAATAACCAACAATACATCATCAATATCAAAAGGCTTACGAATATAATCAAATGCACCGGACTTCATGGCGGTAATCGTAATGCCCATATCTTGACGTGCAGTTATAATCACAACCGGAATGGAGCTATTTATATCTCTTATCTTTTGCAATACAGATAACCCATCTGCATCAGGCAGATTAACATCCAATAAAACTAAATCAGGAACATACTCTTGCAATATGGCAAGCCCTGCTTCCGCAGTATTAGTCACTTCAGTCTCTATATTTTGTAACTTTAGTTGCAATTCAATAGAACGACATAAAGCTATATCATCATCTATAATTAAAAGTTTTCTTATCATATTCATCTGTTTTCACCTGGCATACAACGGATTAACCGGAAATCGGGAGAACAATCGTAAACACCGCCCCCTGCTCAAGCCTATTATCTACTTCAACTGTACCATTATGCAATTCAATAATTTTACGAACATTTGCAAGCCCCAGTCCGGTACCGTTACTTTTTGTAGTAAAAAAAGGATCAAATAATGTCTTTAATGCATTTTCAGGAATCCCACATCCATCATCAATCACCTTTATCACTAGGTTCGTTTTATTATTAATATGTATAATTTCAGCGGACATTACTACTTTATCTTCCTTTTTCGATACACAAATAGCATTATCAACCAAATTTGTCAAAGCTCTACATAGCTGTTCTTTATCCCCCACAAATGATAAGCCATCTGTATTATTCTCGACACATAACTCCACGCCGGTACTTTCATCTAAACCGGCAACTGCATCTATAACAGCATGCCCCCCCCAAAGGTCAACAACTGCCAGTTAAGCTCTACCGTCTTTCCATATTGCAGCAAATCATATAGCATCTGTTCCAATCTACCCGCCTGCTCAATTGCAATTTCTGACAACTCCGAGTAAACTTCATCATCAGCAACCTTCTTTTGCAATGCTGTTAGATTCATTTTTACCGACGACAAAGGATTACGCATTTCATGCACAATACTAGATGTAAGTTCCCCAACAGCTGCGAGAGCGGCCGTTTGCACTAGTGCGGTCTGCACCTTTTCCAATTCATCTAACATACTATTAAAGGCCACTGCAACATCTTTAGGCTCTTTGCCTTTTAATGGAGGCAGACGCTTATCAAAATTTCCATCAGAAATTTGATTGGCAACTTTCGCCAACTTCAATAGCGGCGAAGTAATTTTTCTGGAATATTTCATCGACATCAATACGACTAACATTAATGCAATCACGCCCGTAACAGCGGCACGTAATCTTAACGAATACAACCAGGCAAAAGCTTCTTTTTTATCAATCTCGGCAACTAACATCCAATTTAAGTCATTGATACTAGACGAAACACCTATAACATCCATGCCCTTACAGTTTTTATAAAACTCGGCTTTACCATTCGTTCCTTCTCTAATAGCCAAAGGAGGCAAAACCATCTCCTCTTGCATTTCCATATTATGATCTGACATACTTAGATAATGTCCGCCCTGATAAAGCATATACGTACGGGTAGTTTTACCGAACCCAGCACGATCCTCCAATATGGAATATAAACGAATAGAGAGGTCAAGTGCGGCAACCACATACCCCACTCGCATTTCATCTTCAAACACAGGTATCCCAATGTGAATAGCCACAACACCATTATCATGAATATGGGGTGAAGCAACAATAGCATTTGTTGCTGTCATTAGCTTTTCTTTAAAATTAGATGAAAGAAGTTCTTTATCGTTATGTACAGTTTGCTTTGACGTTTCCAACCTTTTCCAATTGGCAGAATAAAGCACCAAACTTTCATAGGCCGGTTCCTGCTGGTGCGATTGATCAAGCAGTGCACATATTTTCCGCTTTTCAACATCACCCCTACCAGACGTGATTTCTCGGCACACAAACTTAGTGCACGGTGCGGCGGCAATAGTTGCAATATCATTATTCCTATCATTCAACCAATCGACAATTCTCGATTTACGTGCATGAAGTACAGAATCCAAATGCGAAGACTGCAACTGAACCACCGCCATAGATGCACAATGATACCCCTGTATCGCCATAATCAGTAGCGGCACCAAAGCAACCAACAACATCGAAAGAAATATCGTATATGTAATACTGCGATTCTCCCATTTGCTTTTATTTTGCACACTCATAATTATTTTCTCTGCACTATATCATTTTTTCTGATTTAGAAAACTTACAAAAGATAATTCCCAGTTCATAAAGCAGATACAATGGTCCAGCAAGCGTAAGTTGCGAAATAACATCTGGTGGTGTTGCCATTGCCGCAACTATTACAATTCCAAACAGAACATATTTACGTGAGTTTTGCAGACTAACCAACGAAACCAGACCAGTTTTATTCAAAAAGAAAATAGCCAAGGGCATCTGAAAAGCTATCCCAAAAATAAAAGTTAAGGTAGTAACGAACGATACATATTCAGAAAACGCAAATGCTGATTTTAACCCCAAAACCCTATCATTAAATTGAACAAGAAATATCAAAGATAACGGTGCAACAGCCAAAATAAAGAATAATGCCCCACAAACAAATAAAACGGCAGAAGCAGGTGCCGCTTTATAAACAAACTTTTTTTCTTTTGGATACAAGCCAGCGGCAATAAACATCCATATATGATAGAAAACCCACGGTGAAGAGAGCAAAACGCCGGAAACTAACGAGATTTTCATATAACTGAGAAGCCCATCAGCCGGAGCAAGCGTTTGAAGTTGATATTTAACTTGCTGGCCAGAACCACCAGTACCAACCTCCGTACTATGCAAAGAATGCATAGCATCAAAGTATGGACGCTGAATAAAATTAATTATGTGCGAGCCAAGAGACAAACATATAACCAACCCAACAGCAACTCCGATAATCATACGAATAAGCCGGAACCGCAACTCCTCCAAATGGTCCTCTAGGCTCATAGCATAGTCATGATGATTCTCTTGTTCAGATGATAACATTGTCTTAGCTTTTCTTGTCGTTATCAGATGCGTCTGTATCGCAAATAGTGGCAGCTACTTCTGCGTCCACGTCACGCACATCATCAAGAAACTCATCTTTGACTTTGTCGGCTTCCTTTACACCCTTCTTAAATTCAGATACACTTTTGCCCATATTGCGAGCAATTTCAGGCAACCGGCGTCCAAAAACAAGTACAGCCACAATTAATATAACAACCATTTCAAATGGTCCTGGTGTCCAAAATGCCAATGGAGCAAATTGTCCTATCATAATCATCTCCTTTATTCATAAATCAACTAATAGCACGCACAAATGCTCTAGCAATAATCATATGCCCGGTAAGATTCGGATGCACTCTATCGCCACACAAACTCTGCGTCGGTCTATGCCGCAAATAAGCATCAAAAGCAGCCTGCACATCAACAAATACTGCATCATACTTATCAGCCAACTTTTTAACAACTGCACTATACTCATCCATCATTTTACGCATAGGATCATTAATATTAGTCTCAATAAAATACGGGGTCATCAAGATAAGTCCCTTTATTGCCGGCTCTGTTTGCACTATCAATGAATCAAGAATCTCCTCATACTCATCAACCTCAACCTGATCACCAATAGCCCTGTCAAAATGCCGCCACACATCATTAATGCCAATCATAATGGAGAGCCATTCAGGCTTAAGATCCAACACATCAGCCTGCCATCTATCACGTAAGTCTGTAACACGATTACCGCTAATACCGGTATTAAGAATATCCAACTTCACATCAGGATTGCGTACAGCAAGCAAGGCATTAACAAGGCTCACATACCCCCCGCCCAAACCGGCGAAACTACCAACCGGTCTATCTCTGCCACAATCAGTAATTGAGTCACCTATCATCACCAAACGTTGTCCATTTTCAAACATAATTTATTACTCCTTTTTAAAGTATCTACCTATCTACGAGAGGTAGACCACAAACCAACAGGATTGTTGCCTCTCGGAGATAGGCAACTACTAACTACATAACTTAAACTTTACCCATTTTTTTACTTCACCAAATGGATAATTCTCAAACTTACCAAAAAACTCCAACTGCTTTATCCCCAACCTATAAAAACAGGGCGTAAATATTCCACAAAGAAACTTTGTGAGATTCCCCTCAGAAAATTTCTCTCCAATAACGTTTATAAATTCTCCGGCAACCTCTTCAAAATCAAATACCTCTAACGGTCTCAATTTGGGCGACTCAGCAAGAACAGCCTTTCCGTCCTTGCAGTACGAACAGTGCCCGCACAATTCCGCCTCAATATGCTCACCAAAATATTCTGCTAGCCCTTTACTAATACATGAATCACTTTCAAAAAAAGCTAACATATTATAAATTCTCTGAATCTCATTGGTTTCCTTTTTTGCAAATAAGTCATACATCTTATCAGCTAGACAATCAACATTAAATTCCAAATCACGTATATCATATACATCAACAGCCTGCTTAGCTTGTAACTCAAACCATCCTTGTTCTTCAAAATAATTCAATGCGGTAACAATCCGTTGCCGGTCAGTAGGATATCTAGCAATCACGCCATCTATATCAACAGAAGTCCAAGTCTTCTTTGCCACACAATTATCAAAAATCGCTGAAACAAACCGCTTCCTCTCATCTTTAAACTTATTGATAATAGCACCTTGCTCGACACCATTCTTAAATGCATACTCCTCAAAATATGTCAACTTAGGGCGGATAATGCCCTCCATATCAAGATAAACCAACAACGTTTTTAAAGGTAGCGGCCTAATATTAAGCTCGCGAGAAAGAGCTAATACCTTACATTCCCATAACAAACCATCATTATCTTTAATGTTCTGTAATAATTCTACGATAGCATCTTTCTCCGGCGTATCACCATAAATAAAATTCTCCAAAATATTCACATTATCTCTACCAGCCAAAACCTCGCACCAAGCAAATTCATCATCTCTTCCCGAACGCCCAATTTCCTGACTATAATTCTCAATTGATTTTGGTAGATCAAAATGAAAAACTCGCCTAATATCCTTCTTATCAATACCCATACCAAAAGCAATAGTAGCAACAATGCAAACTTTTTCGCCCGCCATAAACTGATTCTGCAACAATTCACGATCCTCACTTTTCATGCCTGCATGATAAAAACTCGCATCAATACCATTGCCACAAAGAAATTCCGCAACTGCCTCTGCTGTCTTCTGCAAAGTAACGTAGACAATCGTAGATTGACTCGGAGCCCCTTTTATTCTTTCAAGTAATTTACCCATCTTTCCTGAAGCAGTTGCCGGCGTCACCTGCAAAAAAAGATTCTTACGGTAAAACCCCGTTGCCACAACATTATCACGTAAGACCTCCAGCTTAACACACATATCATCAATCACCTGCTCGGTAGCAGTTGCTGTAAGCAATAAAACCTGCGGTATCGCAAACTCCTTTTGATATGCCGGCAACTTCAAATACTCCGGTCGAAAATTATGACCCCACTCAGAAATACAATGTGCCTCATCAACAACCAACAAAGAAACATCCATCTGTTGCAAATTAGACCTAAACCGTTCATTCTTAAACCTCTCAACCGAGATCATAAGAATCTTCAACTCGCCACTTTTAGCCTTTTCAATAACTCGATTATACTCCTCACGACCAAGAGTGGAATCCAAACGTGCGGCAGGGATATTATGTTCAAGCAGAAAATCAAGCTGATCCTTCATTAGAGACAATAAAGGTGACACCACTAGCGTTATCCCAGGCAACATCAGTGCCGGCAATTGATAACAGAGAGATTTGCCAGCTCCCGTCGGAAAAATTGCGATAGCCGATTTTCTATCAAGAACTCTAGAGATGACCTCTTTCTGCCCTTTCTTAAACGACTCAAAACCAAAATACTGCTTTAATTTTTCTTCCAACATTCTATTCCTTAATTAACAAAGGTGCTTGCAGATCATACCGAAAGCTTCGCAATCAGGCAGATAAATAGTTTTGCAACTATTTCTTACTAATATAAATTTCACACAAAACCCGACAAAATACAAAGAAAAAAAGTGACTCTTAGACTTTTATAAAAAAAAGTAATTCAGACACTTGCACAATATAGCTAACCATGTTAATTTAGCTTTTTACCAATGATGAGTAAAACACTAAACTAAGGAGAGTTAAATTATGTGTACAACACTAGTAACTAAAGAAGCCCCGGATTTTACAGCCCAAGCAGTAATGCCGGACAACGCAATCAAGGAAGATTTTACGCTTTCGTCTTACCGCGGAAAATATGTCGTTCTATTCTTCTACCCATTAGACTTCACATTTGTATGTCCAACAGAAATATTAGCATTTGATAAAGCTGTTGAAACATTCAAGGCTAAAAACGCAGAAGTAATTGGCGTTTCTATTGATTCACAATTCACACACGCTGCATGGCGCAATACTCCAGTTGACAAAGGTGGAATTGGCGAAGTAACCTTCCCACTGGTAGCTGACCTTGACAAAAACATCTCTCGTTCTTACGGAGTACTATTTGATGAAGCAGTTGCACTACGCGGCCTATTCCTAATTGATAAAGAAGGTATTGTTCGTCACTGTGTTATCAATGATTTACCGCTTGGTCGCAGTGTACCAGAGGCTATCCGTATGTTAGATGCCCTGCAATTCACTGAAGCAAACGGCGAAGTATGCCCTGCAAACTGGTCTGAAGGTGACGATGGAATGGAGCCGGATGCAGCTGGTGTTGCATCTTACCTCGCTGAACACAACGCATAAAACTGAGATAGATAAATATGAGTGAATTAAATGTATCAGTATGTTCAGAAACCGGTATGTGCTCAATTATGAGATCCGGCACTGATAAAGTTGATCTTATGCCATCCGAATGGAATGATATCAAAAATGCGGCTGGTGATATTGCCAAAATACGTGATATTGTTTCTGAAGCTGACCCCACATTTGCAAAAAACTTAAGTGATGAAGAGCTTGCAAATATTGTCGCTTTAGGTAGTAAATAATGAACTTATAAAAACAAAAAGACCCGAAACTAAAATTTCGGGTCTTTTTTTGTATCTAATTAGTAATTGAAAAATTCTTACCAACCCGATAAAGCTCCAACCTTTTTCTAATATTATCAGGTGATGAACTAACCTCAATATTCACATTCGCAAAGGTTTCTGGGCTATTTTTTTCAACCAATTCGGCAAGAGCAAGAGCCTTCTCTGCAGTCTTCTCCGCAGATACAAAATCACCATTCGCGGCGTATGCGGCAGCAAGCACATCTAACGCCCGATAATTGCCACCGCCGGATATTTCACATACTTCCAACGCAAGCGACAAAGCTCTTTTTTCATCCCGCCCATTTTCATCATCAACTGAAGCCAGTAACCACGCCAACTCCATCTTAGCAATAATATTGACATCACCTAATTCAATGGCTTTATTAAAATAATTAATAGCTTCTTTATATCTGCCATCCTTATGTAGCAACATTCCAGCCAGAAAATATGACTGAGTAAAATTCGCATCAGTTTCAATAACATTTAAAACCTCACGAAGAGAATCATCATCACGTCCAACCCCATGTAGTGCTACTGCCAAATTATACCTAGCAATGACCAATTTCGGATCTAAAGCTAATGCCCGCATAAAGAAATGAATCGCCTCATCATTTTTGTTCTGACAAAGCAATGCACTACCAACCTGAAAATTCATATCAGGATAATGCACATAAGGGTTTGCCGCCATAACCAAACGGCTACTATCCACCTCTTCATCTAACAATTTCTCAATAACAACAAGAGCTTTCCGAGCCTCATTTTCCGCTTCGGCAAATTTGTATTCATCCATATATGAGTTAATCAATATTGATCTCGCACGAAAATTATACGGACTTGCCGCAACTGTTTTTCGTGTAAGAACTACTGATGATGAATAATCTCTATTGCGAGCAACCGTTCTTAACATTAGCAAAACGACAATAATCATAAGCAAAGCAGAAGCTATAACACCACTTTTTCTTTGCAATTTAAAGCGAGATGATAATTTTTCGATAGCCATTACAACCGAAACAGTAAACAAAACTGTAATACCAGCAAGCGAAAGATAAACACGATGCTCTACTGCATAATCTGCAATTGGCACAATACTGGACGTCGGTGCTAAAATAACAAAAAACCAAGCAAGACAAAATCCGGCAGATCTCTTTTTCAACACAAGAACAACCGTCATCACAACAAGAAATGCTATAAATAACGCCGGAAAAACCATCCCCTGAACGGTTATTGCCGCCGGCCACGCATAATCAAAACATAACGTCTGTGGCCAGAAAATCAACTTAATATAATGAACGATAACCCCCTGTTGCGTTGCCAAATAACCCAAAGGTGTTATCTCTTTTATAGATAACCCCGTGGTTCCCGATGATTCATTCGGCATCAAAACTAAAAATGCCAAAATTATCCAGGTCAACAACAGACCAATATAAAGCAATAAATTTGACCGTAATGCCGCACGCCAGCTTTTAGAAATAAAAACGTAATCATATAACAAAACAAGTAACGGGGCTGTTACCATTATAGGCTTAGCAGTCATACCTAAAGCACACACAATTATTGAACAAACAAACCACGACTTCGATTTACCAGAAGCAAAACCACGAACAGCACAATAAAGTGTTGCGAGATAAAAGAAGCCCATCAAAGACTCGCCACGCTGAATAATATAAGTAACGCTTTCCGTCTGCAAAGGATGAATAACCCATAATGTAGTAGAAAAAAATGCTATCAGATTACTATATTTGTCATAGCCATTTCTAAACAGCGGTAACTCTAGCGTTCTCCTCACCACCCCATATAGCAACAACCCAGCCAACAAATGAATAATCAAGTTAATAGCATGATAATCAGTAGCTGTTTCTCTACTTATAGCATAATTTAAAGCAAAAGAAAGTGCTGTTAATGGTCTTGTAGAATGGTAAAGATATTTTTCGACAGATGTAATGTCGCTGTTATTAACAATCCACGTCATATCATCAAGCATAAACATGCCACTAAAGCTATTTAAATAAGCCAGCAGTCCCAACAAGACAATTAGAAAAGGTAATAATATTTTTAGATTTGCTTTCATTTCTTCAATTTTATAAGATATTATGTATGTTTAATCAATTACTAATAGAGATGCTTGCAAAACTACTGTGCGAGGCAATTTTTCGTGTTTTAGGCGAGCAAATTCTGCCTTTTGAACAATTGGAGCATACCCGTAGGGTCTGTAAAATT
>CAMZLY010000014.1 GCA_947311825.1 uncultured bacterium | reverse complement strand
CGTATGTGGGAAATCTACAAGTACGGTTCTGTGAGGGGCATTGAAACTCCTCACTTTAATTATAAAAATTAAATTAAGGAGTCATATTATGTCTACTCGACAAAATATATTATTCTATATTCTGATTATGTTCACATTATTTTCATGTAACAATATCTCAAAAGATAGTTCATTATTCGAAAATTTTAAGTATAGAGAAAATTTTGAAAAAAATGAATTAAATGCATGGGCTTCATATCCATTGTGGCAAGACACTGCATTTGATCCTAATTTTAGAGTAGGCAAAATAGTACCAGGTGATTCGAATTTATCAGTAGTCCAAAAAGTAACACCATATACTAATGTAGATAATTATACAGGTGCTCAAAAATTATTTGATGCATATTTAACGAATGGATCATCAGTAAAACTTAAGTATTATCTAAAAAGTCAATTAAAACCGGAATTTCTTAAAATTAGGTTAGCCGCAGGCAAAGATGGTAAAGTCGATTATATAATATCCAAACCCAAAACAAATAAATGGGTAAATGTAGAAGTTGGATATAATGATTTCATTAAACAAAATACAGGATTAATAAATAAAAAAATTAAAGTTAATGCGTTAGCAATTCTAGCAAAATTTCCAAAAGCCGATCCGGCAATGCCGATCTATTTTGGAATAGATGATGTTGAAATTAATGCTTTAAGAAAAATCCAATTTAGTTTTAATACACCGGAAATGATAAAACTATCCGAATGGAAACAATTTATACCGAGAAAGCATTATCAAAAAAATGAATTATTTTCATTAAAAGGTTCTTGGAAGGTTAATGCCGATAGAGTCTCAATAAAATTATCATCTTTTACCAAAAGGGAAAAAATACTTTTAGCTAAATCTCTAAATAAAAATAATAATGAATGGAATACTGAATTCAGACTATCATTTCCCGAAGGATTATTTTTGGCTAAATTAGAAGCTTATAAAGGAGGGAAAAAAATAACCGATACGGAATTTACAATTTTTATAAAACCGGAAAACATAAAAGGAAAACATCCAAGGTTGTGGTTTGACGAAAAAGGAGAAAAAAGAGTAATATCTAAATTAAATAGCAATCGATTTAAAGATGTAAAAGAAGACATTTTATCGAATGCAAAAAAATATAGAAATGAAAATCCTATTAATAGTATTGTATATGATATCGATCAATATCCTGCAGATGTTTTACCGGTTATGGGAGCGGAAAATCTATCATCTTGGGAAGACCGAATTAGGAGTTGGCGTGAAGGTATTTATTACAATGCTCTTGCTTATAAATTGCTAGGTGATAAAAAAGCCGGAGAATATGCAAAAAATTTAATGGTAAAAATAAGTGGGTTTCCTTTTTGGATTCATCCTTGGTGGCTAGAACGAGGTCAGTATATTTATTATCCAATTGCCTTATTGGGTATGAAACTTGCAACAGGTTACGATTTATTATATAATTTAATGAATAAAAATGAATTGGAACAAGTTAGAAATGCTTTCCTAAAACAAGTTATTGTCCCATGTCAAAAAAGCTACGTAGATGCTAATTTTGTTACCAATAATACGTCAAATTGGGTTGCTCATATAACAAGTGGCTCTATGATGTGCCAAGCTGCTATATATGATGACGATAAAGAAATGGAAGTAGAACCATATTTTACCGGTGCAATTATCAAAACATTTGATATGATTCGGAAAAGTTTTACCGAAGAAGGAGCCTACGGCGAAGGCTCAAGTTACTACCTTTTTACAATGGAATCATTTTCAAAAAGTCTTCCGGCAATGGAAAATGTTTTTAATATTGATATGTCTGCTAAAATTAATGGTTCTTACAAAGAACTTATTTGGGCAGGAAATATTGAAGATAAAAAAGTTTATTATTTCGGAGATTCCTATGAGAAACTTCGCCCGATTCCTTTTTTTGCTTGGTTGCTGCCTAAATATAAAGATCCATTATTAGGTTGGCTATATAACCACTTAAAGGAAAACGAAACATTAATGGATATACTTTATGAAACAAAAGATGTTCCTAAGCGAAATCCTTTTAAAGAAAATCCGGTTAAATTTTTTAACGAAGTTGGTACAACGGTATTCAAAAGCGGGTGGGAAAAAGATGATTTTATTTTTGTAATGCGTACCGGTGCATTTTATAATCATCAGCATCATGACCAAGGAAGCTTCTGGCTTTCGGATTATGGAGAAAAATTCATTGAAGAACGTCATGGAGGTATGTATTATGCGGACCCATATTTTCAATCATGGTACACTCAATCTGTAGCCCATTCTACCATTTTGGTTAATCATAATCACCAAAGTCAACGTGTAGGTGATCCTCGTGTATTTGCCGAAGGATTTGATGACCATGCTTTTTTATATCATCATTTGGATGGCAGTAATACCGCATTTAGTTCGGGAGATATTGGAAAACTATATTGGGGTAAAGTAAAGAGAATAACTAGAAATGTTCTTTACTTAAAACCACGGACAATTCTAATGGTTGATGTTATTGAACCGGCTGACAAAGATGTAGATGTAACATTGTTATATCAAACAAGATTGCTGGAAGATCTTGAAGGAGGTTATTCCGAATCAAAAATTAATAAAAATGGGAAAAGGCTTGTTATTAAACATTTATATCCGGGAGAGCATGTTACTAAAACCGTACAAACACCTCATTATATGCATACATTATTAACTGAAAAACCATTAAAGAAAGAAGGAATGCTTACTGTTACTGCTAATACAAACGGAAAAACATTAGTTATGGCAAATTTGCTTACGGCCAATAATGGAAAAGAACCGGATATTATTTATAAAGATAATCAATCTTATGTTTCCGGAAAGGTTGAAGGTAGAAATTTTATTTTTTCAACTAATCCTGGAAATATCTATAAAAGTAATGGTTTTGAAACCGATGCTTTAACATTAACGTGGAATGCAGAAAAAATATTTGCCGGAATAATAAAGTTACTGAAAAAAAATGGTAAACTTTTAGTTTCATCGGAAATACCGGTAACATGTGAAATATCAGATAAGTCGGTTAAATATTTTCATACTAAGAAAGCAGACGTTTTGATTGGAGTTGATCAAAAACCTGTAAAAATTTTATTGGATAGCAAAGAAGTAACAGATTGGAAATATGATGATAAAGAAAACATTATAAAAATCACACTACCAAAGGGAGAGGGAAATATTGTAATAAGATAGTTTAGATAAAAAGACTATATAATAAACTAGTTAACTGAAAGACAACGTAATATTTAAGTTAGAATAAATAATACTGGGTAAATATGTTGAACCCGATTTGGTTTTGGATTTTAAATTTATTACATCTAATTAACTGTAGCGGAAAAAAAACATTCATTTCGAAATTACATTTAATTAAATAAAAAAAACATTTTGAAGTAATTTATCTCGGTTTGGGAATTGTTAATAGGAAACCAGTTGCGAACTATAAGAATAATTTTAGTTTTTGTTGTTATAAGTTTCAATTGCTTCGAGCTTTCGGCACAATCTCTATTTGAAACTTCATTTGCAAAAGGTAAATGGAATCAAAACGAGTGGATTATGGTTAAAAAGTCCGAGATGGTATTATTTGGGCAAATGGATACAGAAATATTCTTTTATTGAAAATAAAATTCCCGAATCAACTATGTCAAAAGAAAATCCTATTTCTTTTACAAGTATGGTATTAAAAAATAAGTTTACCGTAGGAATTTCAATAAAAGTGAAAATGGAATTTGCCGATAGAATGGCACCTTTGATAGTTATTTCTCAGGAACTTGGTAAAAATAAATATGGTTATTCCGAATATCGTGAGCATTTCGAAATTGTTCTTTGGGATAATGGAAGTAATATTTGGCATCACTATTTTGAGGATAATAAACCTTCATGGAAACTTGTTGCATATAATCGTTTCCCTCTCAAAGCGAATACAGAATATGAACTTGAAGTAAAATACTTAAAAAGAAAAACAGATAAAATACTTGTTGTTTTGGTTGACGGTTATGAGTTTGGATATGTAGATAATTCATTACCAAATGAATTTTATATTGGCATTACGGGTTGTGAGGGAGCAAACCGTTTTTATAATATTGAAATCAGAAAATGATTTTATAAAAGATAATTCAAAATATTTTTATTGATAATTAATAGGAGTTAAAATGAAATTATTCCAATTTATTTCGGATGATAGTAACTTACAAATAGGAATTGATTTGGATGGCAAATTCTACAATTTTACAAGGATGAGTCATAACGGTTTCATCGCATCATTACAAGAACTAATAGAAAAAGATATCTTCAATTTAGAATACTTAAACAGTGTAATTGAAACAGTAAAAAAAGATGGTTCATTAAGTAATTATGAAATTCAAGGTAATATCAAATTTGATGTACCAATATTAAATCCACAAAAAATATTATGTTACGGTGTAAATTATGTAGCACATGCCGAAGAAGGAGATAACCCTATACCCGATGAACCAATTTTATTTGCTAAAACACAAAATACATTATTACCTCACAAAGGGGTTATTACGTTCCCCAAAAAGATTGGTAGAGTTGACCATGAAATTGAGCTAGGTGTTGTAATTGGTAAAGAAGGGAAAAATATTCATGAAAATGATGCAATGAAATACGTTGCCGGATATACAATTATAAATGATATTAGTGCCAGGAAAATGCAAATAGATGATCTGGAAAAAAGTCATCCTTGGTTACGTTCAAAAAGTTACGATACGTTTTGTCCTGTAGGTCCTTATCTTATTCCCAAAGATTCAATATCCGATCCTCATAATATAGACTTGACATTAAAAATAAATGGTGAAGTTAAACAACAATCTAACACTTCGCTAATGATTTTTAAAATTCCCAAACTAATTAATTTCGCATCCGAAATTATGACCTTAAAAGCCGGTGATATTATTTGTACCGGTACACCGTCAGGAATTTCCGAAATTGTTGACGGAGATATTGTTACTTGTGAATTAAGTAAAATCGGTTTGTTATCTAATTCGGTTAAATCGGAATAATATATTAACAATGGAAATAAGTATATATTAACATATAGATAAAACAAATTGGTTTTTCTGTGAGAATCTGCAATCGGATTTTACAAAATTGTCTTCCCCTCAACACTAATCTCACAAACGTATTGAGAAAAATGACTTATACTAAGTTTTGTTTTCCGATAGCAGTTCCATTTGGGAAAACCAAATCTAAACTAGTATAAATCACTTTACTTTTGGGTTTAACAGGATACTTATTAAATAAAAAAAAATAAAAAATGAAAAAAAAAATCGTTTTTAGGTTATATATCATACTTGTCTTTTGCAACAATTTGTTTGCCGTTAATACAAATGTTGTCGGTAATTCGGATGATTTATATATGATACCATATTATACCGGCGTAATTGTGCCCTCGCCGCAAAATGTTGAGTATAAAGATGAATACATATCGTTAAATAATACGGCAATTATTCTACATGAGATAAAGCAAGATGATCCGAGACTTAAATATTTACTGGACAGAATAATTAGATATGGAGGGAAATATGAAATTGTGGAAATACCAAGAGCTGAACATTCTTGTATAATCAAAATAAATGATCCGGAAATAAAAATACCGGAACATGTACAGGGATATGCTATTAAATCATCAGGTAAAACCATATCTATACGGGGCAGCGACTTTCAAGGGTTACTCTGGGCTGTAAGTTCACTTAATCAAATGATTTTTATTAAAAATGGAAATACACGATTACGTTTATTAAATGTTACGGATTGGCCGAAGTACAAAATTCGCGGTATGCTCGGGGATGCCAGAAGTGTTGGTCTTAAATGGTATGCTCACTTTATGGTTGCTTTTAAGTTCAATGTAGTTGATTTCTGCGGATACATACCGGGGGGAGCCGAATATCTTCTTGATAAAGAGAACAGTAAAACCAATAAATTCAATAAAAAAAAGTTTTATCAAAGCCTTGATATTGCAAAAAAAATTTTAACTCCACTTAAAATTCGATGGTATGTCGGAACCTGGCCGGAATCTCAAACGGCATTCATTAAAAAGAATGCTAAACTACAAGTAAATTTTTCAAATGATTCTCATTTTAACTTTTTTTATAAAACCATCTATAAAAAAGTTGCCGAAGCCGGAGGTAATGCATCAATCCAACTTGATGATTTCCGTTTTCCTGTTCATCCAGACGATATAAAAAAATTCGGTTCCTCAGCCAAAGCTGATTACAGTTTTGTTCTTAAAATGTATAATAAACTCAAAAAAATTAAACCTGATATTCGAATTTTATTCTGTCCACCGTTTTATTTTGGACCTAAATCGGAATCCAATTATCCTGAGGATCGTGAAGAATATTTGAAGACGGTTGGGAAATTACCTAAAGCAATAGATTTTTATTGGACTGGACCCAGCGTGAAAGGACGCAAAACAGAACCATCGGATGTTAAATGGATTACAAATCTGATTAAAAGAAAACCTTTCATTTTTCAGAACACATTAGGGATTCCCCATATCTATCACTATCACTATGCTACAGATCCGGTTTACAATCTGAAAAAATGGTATTACGATGGTTACCAGACTGATATAAAAGGATATTTTCTTAATGGAGGCAATTATGCTACAAGTGGAGTTCTTGTATCAATTGCCGAATGGACGTGGAATGAGAAAGCATATAATCCTGAGATAATAATTGTTGAAGCAGTAAAGAAACTATTGGGTTCTAAAGCGTATCACAAAATGGTTGAAGTAAACAAAAGACTGTCGTTCTTTGATAAATACTATTCTGCTCCGGTGAATCCTTATGCTATAGAGCATGCGGAGGAAATAGAATTGGCATACGTGAAACTCAAGCAAGCACTTGCGGAACTTAAAAAATCCATTCGCTATAGTCCATATAATTATTGGGTGGGACTTTATAAAGATGCCGTAATGAATTTTGCGGGAACAGAATTACCGAAAGCATTAGAAGACCCCGCAGCAAACAAATTTGTAAAATATGCCGAAGTTTCACGAGATATAGCAGAAAAAGAAGCAGGATTTAATCCTAAAACGGATATTTTTCGCTCAGCAATGGAATTTAGCGGAGGAATGGGACCTGAGTTCTACAGGTATATACAAAGAAAGAAAGGTATAGACATAAAAAAACGTTTTTGTACTTGGGTCTATGGTGCAGAAAGCATTAAACCTTATATAAGTACTAAGTTTGAAATAAGTCCCTTTCCTCCGTCAGGAGATTACAAATTAATTGTTTCAGGGGTGGATGACGATTCACCCGAAAAATGTCCGATTAAAATTGTTCTGAACAAAAATAATATTTTTGAAGGACCCAATCCTTTTTCAAATAAAGATTGGAATATTCACGAATTTAAAATTCCCGCAGATAAATTACTTCGGAACAATATTCTAACAATATACAATACCGCCACTTCGGAATCTACCACGGGAGCACCGTTTTTCATGCTTAATTATGCTATTATACGTGATACTAAAAAATAAAAAAGAATTTCATATGAACAAATAATGAGAATAAATATGAATCAAAAAAATATTAAAATTGGTTTAGGTGAAACTGTTATAACACCTACGGAAAACATTCAAATGTTTGGTTTCGCTCGTAGTCAAGTTGCTACCGGCGTGCATGATGAACTTCATTCCAGATGCTTAATAGTTGAAGATACCGATGGTAACAGAATTGTTTTACTTTCGGTTTCAATATGTGAATTACTTTTTAGAGAAACTGCCGACAAAGTACGTGAAGCAGTTAGCAAAGTGTCTGGTGTTGCAAAGGAATCAATAATGCTTTCCAATACACATACACATGCCGGACCCGATGTTGAAAATGCACCTATTGAATATAAGGAATATTTTGTAAGTCAAATTGCCAAAAGTGCTAAGCAGGCAATGCAAAATCTTGCTCCCGGTCGAATTGGTGTTGGTAGTACCGTGCAATTGGAAGTAGGTAAAAATAGAAGGCGACTATTATATGGCGGGCTTCATCCCGATCCTGAACTTATTATTATCAAAATAGAAGATTTATCGGGTAAGCTTAGAGGAATTCTATTTAATTACGGATGTCATCCGGCAACTTTGGATTGGAGAAATACTCTTTATTCCGAAGATTGGCCTTACTATGCAATTAAGGGGATAAAAGAAGAAGTAGGCAAGGATATTTGGGTGTGCTATTTACAAGCAGCTGAAGGGAATATTAATACCGGATATAATTCGTTACTTTCTGCTATTGGCGCTTATATGCCGGTACGTGATTATTCTTATATCGAATATAAAGGTAAACAAATGGCAGAAACGGTAATCAATTTTTTCCCGAATATTGAAACGGAAGCAAATTTAAAAGTTCAAGCAATCGATGAATATCACAATCTTACATTAAGAAAAGAATTTCCGGTAACTATCGAAGAAGCAGAAAAACATTTGGCGGAAGTTCAAAAAAAATTAAATGAACTTGAAAAGAGATCTGAATATGAAGGAACAAAAACATTAGATAAACTAAGAACACAAGTATTTTCTGCAACCCAGACACTTAATTTGGCAAAGGAATTTCACTTAGGTAAACTACCCCAAAATGAATCTACCGAAATTCAAGCTTTCCGAATTGGAGAAACCGTATTCTTTTCACTTCCAGGTGAAATATTTTCAGAGATTGCTCTTGCTATAAAAAAACAATCACCATTCAAAAATTCGTTACCGGTAGGATTAACCAATGGTTATTATGCATACATGCCTACAAAAGAAGAATTTATTGATGGTGATTATGAGGTTGATGGCAGTAAATATAGCCCGGAAGCAGGGGACGAACTTGTGAAAGCTACGGTTAACGTTATAAAGAAACTATCGTCTTAATATATACTAAACACAAAGTGGTACTCGGAATTGTCTAGAACCACTTATTGATAGTATTAGATGAGCAAAAATTGTCACGGAATGGTTCGTGTATAACCAAGTTAGCGGTAAGCCAATGATACAGCATTTCTGAAATCATATTACAAAATTGTAATAATAATTCTTGATTATATAGTTTTATGTTTTACATTTGCAATGTAATTACAAATACGAGGATGAAATGATAATAAATTTCAATATTAAAAACTTTGGTTCAATTAAAAATCAACAAACCCTTTCTTTTGAAGCCGAGAATACAAAGCATTTGGAAGATTTTTATGTTAGTAAAATAAAAAAATTACGATTACTAAAAATCGCTCTAATTTATGGTGCAAATGCATCTGGGAAAACCACCATATTAAAAGCAATTGATTTTTTGGTTCTACCCTTATTGTTGTGGAATTAGTAAATTTGCATTAAAAAAGGTGTGTCGTGTTTTCAGAGGATTTTTTTAATTTATTATTAAATTTTGGTAGTGATT
>CAMZLY010000013.1 GCA_947311825.1 uncultured bacterium | reverse complement strand
TTCGCAATTTTACAGACCCTACGGGTATGCTCCAATTGTTCAAAAGGCAGAATTTGCTCGCCTAAAACACGAAAAATTGCCTCGCACAGTAGTTTTGCAAGCACCTCATAATATCAAGACTTATCATTTTATCTAAAGCTTCTTTAAGTTTGCTTTTTGCAACGGCAAAGTTAAGCCTAAACCAACCGTTACCAGTTGGACCATAGAATAGTCCGCCTCCAAGCCCTAGACCGGCATCATTGATAAGCTTATTCATTATTTCTGTATGACTTAAACCGGTACCGTTAAAATTTATCCAGGAAAGAAAAGTTGACTCTGCAACCATTGGTTCGATGCCGGATATTTTGTGTAATCGTGCAATAATAACTTTTTGGTTTTCGGCAAGATAAGAGATAAGTGCATGCTTGTATGTTTGACCATGAGTCGAGAAAAGCACTTCCATGGCAATCTTGCCAAGCAAATTAATATCGCTGGTATGTGATCGCTCTGCTATTTGGCGGAATTGTACACGCATATCATTATTATGGATAAGTACAAATGATGCATTTAGGGCACTCGTATTAAATGTTTTGCCGATAGAATGTGCAACAATGGAATTACTTGTCGCGTCTTTGATTGACAAAATAGAGGTATGTTTGTTTTCTGGATAAATAATATCAGAATGAATCTCGTCAGAAACAATTATTACATTATGTTTTTTACAGATGACGGCTAACTGTTCAAGTTCCTGCTTTTTCCACACGCGACCGCTGGGGTTTTGTGGATTACAAAAAAGAAGTAATCTGATATTGCCTGCGATGCATTCTTTTTCAAAAGTATTAAAGTTAATTAGATATTGTCCTTCGTTTAACAGGAGTGGGATATCAACAAGTGTTCTGTTGTGATTCTTAATCGCAAAATAGAATGGTCCATAAATGGGGGAGAATACTGCAATGCCATCGCCGCATTTGGTAAAGGCTGCAATAGCGTTATTGAATGATGTTACTACTGATGGTGAGAATAAAATGCTGTCGTGATCAATTATAAGATCATGTTCATCTTGCATCCACCATTGAACGGCATTCTTTAGTCTGTTACTTTGTTCTGTATAGCCAAAGCATGGATGCTTGATTCTCTCTATTAATGCTTCTTGAAGAAATGGTGGTGAAGGTAAATCCATGTCCGCAACCCATAATGGTTGCACAGACTCGTTGCCGAATATTCTTTTGCGTGAGTCAAACTTCTCTGCATCTGTCCCGAGGCGATTTATCGGAATGTCAAAATCTGGAACTATTTTTTCTTCCATAAGGTTACCTCGGAAAATGTATGTTGAAATTTGTGTTTTGTTTCGCGAATTACAAAGGGAACTTTTTGCGGTTCTGCAATTAGTTCAAAAGCATTATCTAGATGTGCATGCAGCCCGTCTATGGTATGAACCGGTTCGCCATCCTTTTTGAATCCGCCTAGCCAGTTTTCCTTTGGCGTAAAATCTTCAAGCCAAGTATAAGGAGAGGCAATAAGAAGAATACCGTTACTATTTATGCATTCGGTAATATCTTTTAAGAACTTTGACGGATACCGTAATCGGTCAATAAGGTTGGCTGCTATTACTAGATCATAGCCGGTATAAATATCTTTCATATTGGTGGCATCTTGCTGTAGGAAATTTATGTTTGTATAATCTCCGGTGAGCCCTAGCGATTTTAGGGAGCGTTCCTGCAATGAGCAAAGTTCACCTTCTTCAGTACGCTCATATCGTAATATACCATTTCTTTGCATACGTGCCCCGATCTGAACAAAGCGTGTTGAGAAGTCAAGTGCATCAACTTCCGCATATTGTTCTGCAATCTCAAATGCCGTTCGTCCAACTGAACATCCTATATCAAGAGCTTTTTTGTGCGGTGTGTCTGTTGCTGCTTGTAGTGCTATCTCTGCAATTACTTTTGAAAAGTTGGGCGTGTCATAATAAGTGTCACCATAATGAAATTCACAGTACATTGAGACAAGTTCGTCGGTTTCATATACATCAAACTCAGTGTTTAGTTCGCGGGCTGACTTAACATAACGAAAACCGGCATGTTGATAGAAGTGACGCCGGAATGCATAACGGCTGTGTAGTGCAATCTCATTACCAGTAGATGCCCAAGAACCACCCTTGATTAAGCTGTGCCGATTATCAAAGGTTGGTACGGTAAAGTCGTCATAAAGCGGATGTACTTTAAATCCTTCAAAAGGGTATATTGCGGTTTCATTCCATTGCCAGACATTCCCAACTACATCTCCGAATTCTCCGTGCATATTAGCGGTAACAGGGGTAGATGATGCGAATTGTTCAAAATTCCAGTTTGCTTTTATCGGTTTAACATAATGCTCTTTAGTAATCCCGACACCATCACGTAAACAATGGTACTCAGCCTCATCGGGTAGGCGGATAGAAGTGCCGAGTTGTTCACTTTTCCATGCACAGAACGCCTTTGCCTCCAAATAGCATACTTCTACCGGCCAGTCCATTGGCAGATCAATTTCTTCTGTCATGCAACGTAGCTTATAACCATTTTTGGTATCCACCCAGAATTCGGGTTTTTTGGCATTATGATAGTTTCGCCATCTTAATCCTTCTTCTGTCCAATAACGATCTCTCTTATAGCCATCATCATTGATAAAATTTAGATATTCACTATTGGATACAAGATATTTACTTGCTTCAAAATTTTCTACTTCAATCTGAACAGTGCCATATTCGTTATCCCAGCCATATAATTCATACTCAAAATTTTTGCCGAGATGCACTGTTTTGCCGGGAACGGTAAGAAGTTCATTTTTTGGAGCAGTCCCGCAAGTAGGGCATATTGGAAAAAGTGGACTTGATTTTACCCGAATTATAGGGAGTTGCCGGATAAGCACAGATGAAGTCTCAATATGAATCCGTTCATGTTCGATACCCATCATAATCGTCCACCATGGGCTGTTCCATGAGATTGGCATGGTCAGCTCGAGTCTATCAATTAGACCAAGAATAACTTCTTTAAGCTTATTTCGATAATCCTGAACTTCTGCAACGGTGGGCCATTCGTAATGTTGTTCGTTTAGATCATCCCAGCTCATTTCATCTACGCCAATAGCAAAGACAGATTCAAGCTTTGAGTTGATACGTTTAGTTAGCGTTTTACCAACAATTAGTTTGTTGGTGAAAAATGTAGCTGTATGTCCATAATAGAATATTAGAGGATGACGTAGTGGTTGAGCCTGTTCAAAATACGCATCATCAGAGGCGATGGTTTCAAATAGTTTTTCATACAGTTCGTAAGTATCCGTGAAATAGTGTCTGATTTCTGCTCGCTTTTGTTTTGGCGTTCCATTAGATAAATTAATATTTTGTGTTACTAAGTTCATATCTTTTTATGTTCCATTATTGGTTAGGCATTCATAAGTTTTATTTTTTTGTAACATCACCGTATCGTATTGGGAAAAACCCCCGGTGTATGTGATGGCCAATTTCCGGCATGAGGTGCAGGTGTAATTATACGACTGCCACCGCCACCAACAACACTTTTTCCTCCACCAGGTCTAAATGGAGAAACTGGTTTAATGGTACCATACGGCGTAGGACATGGTCTATTAGGATAACCGGGTAAAATAATTTGCGGTGGATATAAATATGAACCATAAATATACCTGCTTCTACGACTGCGACTTGCCTCCAGTTCTGCCTGGTGTGCCCGTTCTTGTGCTTCCATTAATTTCCATCTGGCTTTCAATAATTCATCGTTTTTTGCTTTTTCTGCCGCTTCTGCACGCTGCCGTGCATTTTCAGTAATCGTTGTCGCCATCTCAACCAGGTCAATTGGAGTCATATCTACCATCGGATATCTTCTCCTAAACTTCTTCCAATACTCAAATTGCTCAGCTATTGGTGATGATAAAAACTCTACATCTTCCAATTTCTTCTGTTTAAGGGCATTACCTTCTTTAGCCATATAATCATGTTTTTTAGCTTTCGCTTCAATCGCCTTCGCACGTTGTTCAGACTCCTGTTCCCTTAACATTGCCACCTGCTCCGTAGAAACCAAACTAACCTTACTAACTTTATTGCTAATAAGCTCAATCTTACCGCGTTCATAAGAAACAACCGCCTTATTCCCGACCATAATATAACTTTCAGGCTCTCCCATAACCTTATATACACTCTTTACATCATCGCCAACCTTTACATCAAACATTTCGGCATAAATATTGCCAATAACCATAAGTCCAATAATAAGTTCAAATAATACATTTTTCATATCTTATGCTCCTTTATTAAGCATATTTCGTAATAAAAACATCATATATGATAATGTATTTAGTTTATTTTATGCAATCCTTTTTTGTTTAGTTAGTATTATTGTACGCATTTCAGTTTAGTAGAACTTTATAAAATTTTCGTAATCCTAATCAAAAAAACTAAAGTCTTGCATTGTTAATCTAATAGGCTTAATTTTCTCTTCCACTTTTCCTGGTACTCAGACTATGACAGGGCTCAATCACTTAAAGTTTTCTGAGTGTCTCTTGATTTGCTCTCGTCTGTTCTAGGGTTATGCTGCTGCATAGTTTTG
>CAMZLY010000012.1 GCA_947311825.1 uncultured bacterium | reverse complement strand
TCAAAAAGTGCTTGTAATTAGGGAGGTGTCCATATATGTCCTTTTTTACTTAGGCGGCTCTCTACCGTTATAAAAAATACAAAAAAGAGGGGGGATGGGTAATATACTGTTTTGGCTTTATATCTATGCCAAGTTTTCCCCATATTCTGCAAAGCTCCATATGGGCTACCTTGCTCTTTTTATTATTTCAATACTCTGAAAAAATGGGAGTGAAAACATAACTGAAGAGCCTAAAAAAGAAACAAAAAGCATACAATGAATTACTGCTTTTAATCAGAAGTTCATGTACTATCTTAAGCTAAAATATTGTATTGAGGTTTGACATGAAATTTAGACTTGGAGAACTTTTTAGTGGTCCTGGGGGTATAGGCTATGCCGCTACGGTATCAAAATTAGTAACTAGTAACGGTGAAGAATTTAGCATTCAACACGCTTGGGCAACTGATTATGACAAAGATACTTGTGATACTTTTGCACACAATATTTGTAACGGGAGAAGTGATACTGTTATTTGTAAAGATATAAGAAAACTAGATTTTAACAAGCTTCAAAATATATCCGATATTGATGGGTTAGCCTTCGGCTTCCCTTGTAATGACTTTAGTATGGTAGGTGAGCAAAAAGGTATAAATGGAACATTTGGTCCTTTATATAGTTATGGTGTGAAAGCTTTAAAGAAATTTAAACCAATGTGGTTTTTAGCAGAAAATGTAGGAGGCTTAAGAAACTCAAATGAAGGAAATGCTTTTAAAACAATACTAAAAGAGTTGGAAGATTCTGGTTATACAATTACACCGCATCTTTACAAGTTTGAAGAGTATGGTGTGCCACAAGCACGCCATAGAATAATAATAATTGGTATTCATAATGACATAAAAAAAGTATTTAAAGTACCATCACCTTTGCCTTACAAAGATATTGATAATACATCGCGGACAGCTATCGAGAATCCTCCTATTCTTGTTGATGCTCCAAATAATGAACACACAAGACATGCATCACAAGTAATCGAACGCTTAAAACATATAAAGGCTGGGGAAAATGCTTTTAATGCTAATCTCCCTAAAGATTTAGAGTTAAATGTCAAAGGCGCAAAAATAAGTCAAATTTATAAAAGGCTACATCCTGAAAAACCATCGTATACAGTTACAGGTAGCGGAGGTGGTGGCACTCACGTTTATCACTGGTCAGAAAATAGAGCTTTAACAAATAGAGAAAGGGCTAGATTACAAACATTCCCTGATGACTTTGTTTTTCTTGGTTCTAAAGAAAGTGTAAGAAAACAAATTGGAATGGCTGTGCCATCCCAAGGTGTAAAAATAATTTTTGATTCTCTTTTGAAAACATTTGCTGATATTGAATATGAATCAATCGATAACAATATAAAATTGGAGTATCAAGATGAGCGAAGTCTTGCTTTCGGATGATTTATTTTCAGAAGTCCTTTTAAATCCTGCTAAAGATGGAGCTGATGAATTGTTCATCATATCAGGTTACGCTTCTGCTGTTATGGCTTCATATCATATGGAGCAATTAAAAAAAGAACGAGTTGATGTTAAAATTAACTTACTTGTTGGTATGACTAGTCGTGATGGTCTGTCATTAACAAACCATCAAACTTTTAAAAGTCTGATGGAAAATGATTTCATCCAAAATTTTAGTTGCTCTTATATAATGGAATATCCTCCAGTACATTCAAAGGTCTATTCATGGTTTAAAGATGGAAATCCTGTAGATGCATATATTGGGTCTGCTAATTATTCTCAACAAGCATTTGTTTTAAAGTCTCAAAAAGAAATTGCAAGTAAATGCAACCCTGAAAGTGCTTATGAGTATTATCAATCACTTGTAAGCAAGTCAATTTATTGCACCCATCAAGAAGTTGAAGAACAAATTGCATTTTATAATAGCCAAAATGTAGCTCTTTCTAATAGAGATATTATTGAAGAGGAAAATTCTAATTATGAAGCACCAGTTGGTTTAGATAAATTAACTGTTTCTTTATTACAAACAAATGGAGAAATTCATCAATTAAGTGGATTAAATTGGGGGCAAAGAGAAGGTCGGGAGAAAAATCAAGCCTATATACCTTTGCAGGCAGATGTTTGGCGCTCAGACTTTTTCCCTGAAATTGGACAGCATTTCACAGTTAAAACTGACGATAGGAAAATACTCCTGTTTACTCGCGCCCAGCAGAACGGGAAAGCATTACATACACCATCAAATAATAGTCTAATGGGGGAGTACTTTAGAAATAGACTAGGAGTAGCAAATGGAGAATTTGTTACAAAAGAAGACCTTCTTAGGTATGGTAGGACTACAGTTGATTTTTATAAAACTGATGAAGAAGAGTATCAAATGGACTTCTCAACTTAAAAGAATCTGGTAGTGGGTTAATCGACACTAATGCATCAAATCATAAATCACAGATTTAACTCTACCGTTTTCTACCACCCATAAATGGCGACATAATCGAGTTCAAAAATTGTAAAGCGAATTATTAATAAATAGGGTGAATAGTTAATCTAAAATCTTTACCTACTGCGCGAATATCATCAATTGATAATTCAATTTTATCTTTCATATATTCCAACCCAGGGAGGTTGAGCAAGCCTTTTGCATCGGATCCCATAAAAATAGGTGCTATATAGAGAACGATTTCATCAACCAGTTTTTGCTGGATGAGTGAGCCGCAAAGTGTTGCGCCAGCTTCGACGTGTATTTCATTGATCTCTTGCTTTGCGAGTTCTTGTAAGATTATTTTCAAGGGCATAAATTCTGAGGTGTTAGTTGCCTCGTCTTGATTTTCATCTTTATTCTTTTCAGCATTCTTGTCTACTTCTAAAAAACTAGCTCCCATTGCTTGAAATGCACTGATTAATTTCTTATTTTGAATATCAGTGGTTTCGTCATTGCTACTGGCAAAAACTAGCAGAGTCTCGCCTTCAATTTTAAATAACTTGGCATCCAGAGGTGTTCTTAATTGAGAATCAATAACAACCCGTTTTGGCTGTCTAACTTCTCTTTCTATGCCAAGTTCTGAGGTACTTAAACGTACATTTAATGATGGGTCATCAGCCAGCACAGTGCCTATGCCTGTGAGAATGGCATCTGCTGATGCTCTTAATTTTTGTACATCCTGACGAGCTTCATTGCTGGTTATCCATTTGCTTTCTCCTGATGCCATTGCGGTGCGACCATCTAGGCTCATTGCTAATTTAATTCGTACCCACGGTAGACCTGTTTCCAT
>CAMZLY010000011.1 GCA_947311825.1 uncultured bacterium | reverse complement strand
TCCATCGCATGAATATAGCAATGGTTTTTGAAAAAACATCCACTCGCACTCGCTGTGCAACCTCCGTAGCTGCTGCCGACGAAGGCGGACGTGGAGAATATCTCGCCGCACATGATATCCATCTTGGTGGCAAAGAATCCGTACCTGACACAGCCCGCGTCTTAGGGCGTATGTTTGACGGCATACTATTTCGTGGTTTCAAACAATCAACGGTTAATGACCTCGCAAACTTTTCCGGTATTCCTGTATGGAACGGACTAACTGATGACGCACACCCTACTCAAACACTAGCCGACCTAATGACAATCCGCGAATATTTTAAAAAACTACAAGGCATACGTGTAGTATATGTTGGTGATGGCCGTAATAATGTAGCAAATTCGCTGATGCTCGGTTGCGTAAAAGCCGGCATGCACTTTGTCAACTGCACCCCACCGGAACTTATGCCCGAGACATCACTTATTGAGGAAGCAAAAGAGATTGCCACAAAGAATGGCGGTAGCGTTACGATAGATAGCAATCCGGCAACAGCCGTACAAGGAGCAAATGTAATCTACTCCGACGTCTGGGTCTCTATGGGTGAAGAAGACAAAAAGGATGAACGCATAAAACTTCTTATGCCATATCAAATAGATATGCAAATGATAAAAAACACCAATAACCTAGAATCCAATAACATCATATTTCTACATTGCCTACCGGCATTTCATGACACAAAAACAGAAGTAAGCCGTGAAACCGGAGCACTAGAAGTTACAGATGAAGTGTTTAAAGCAAAACTGTCACTAGTCTTTGATTTAGCAGAAAACCGTATGCATACAATAAAAGCCATAATGGTAGCAGCCTTAGGAAATAAAAATGAAATCAACTAAACTAAATGAAGTATCTTGGTCTGATTTTTCAGAACTAACACCTATTGATAAAGCAGAATATTTATCTACTGATAATAAAATATTCCACATGTTACTCGCACAACAATTCAACAGAAAACAGCTGGATGAATTTGGCGAGCTGGCAACACGAATCCGAAAAATAGCCAAAACAAAAGAAGGCATACTCTTTCTACGCAGTCAACTTGCCCATAAACGGGCGATGCTATACTTCACCCAGCCCAGTACCCGTACATTCCTATCCTTCACTGCCGCCTGTCAGATTCTAGGATTCCAAATCGGCGAAGTACGCAACAAATCAACTTCCAGCGAATTTAAAGGCGAAACACAAGAAGACTCCATCCGCAGTTTTAGTTCATACTTCGACATCATCATTATGCGTAGCGAAATCGGAGGACTGGCAGAACGCATGGCATGGGCACTCTCTAACTCAGAACGACCTATTCCCATTATCAATGCAGGTTCCGGCAAAGACCAACACCCAACCCAGGCATTGTTAGACATTTACACACTACAACGAAGCTTCGAAAAATCCGGCGGTATAGACGGCAAACACATAGTATTTGTAGGTGACCTAGCTCGCGGACGAACAGTACGTTCACTTTCAATGCTACTAACCAACTATCAAGATATAAAAATAACTTTTGTCGCACCCAATCAACTTCAAGCCACTCCGGATATTTTGGAACTACTTGCTTGTAAAAATGTCTCTTACGATTTAAGCAACAATCTACGCTCAATAATACCACAAGCAGATGCAATCTATATGACCCGTATCCAAGACGAATGGGACACCACAAGTGGTGAAAGTGCAAAAATAGATACGTCAAACTTCTGTATTGGTACAAAAGAACTAGCTTTAATGAAATCAACAGCAGTCATAATGCACCCCCTACCACGCAGAAATGAAATCTCAACCGACGTTGACTCCGACCCACGTGCAGTTTACTGGCGACAAATGCGAAACGGTATGTGGATTAGAGCCGCACTAATTGCATCAATCTTCAATTGTGATAAAGATATAAAGAATTATTAACATGGATGAAAAGGATAAAGGGGATTTCTGCTCGACAGGAAATATCAACATGGATGAAGGGGATAAAGGAGATTGTTGCTCGACGGGAAATATTAACATAGATGAAAAGGATAAAGGGGATTTCTGCTCGACAGGAAATATCAACATGGATGAAAAGGATAAAGGGGATTTCTGCTCGACGGGAAATATTAACATGGATGAAGGGGATAAAGGGGATTTCTGCTCGACGGGAAATATCAACATGGATAAAATAAAAGATAAGAATTTAAAATATGAGAATATAACAAAGACTATTATAGGCTGTGCCTTTGATGTTATTAATGAACTTGGTGCAGGTTTTATTGAATCTGTTTATGAAAAAGCAATGCTTGTAGCTCTTCGCCAAGAAAATATGTCAGTATTATCTCAACATCCTATAAAGGTAATCTTCAGAGGACAATGTGTAGGGAGCTTCTTTGCCGACATCCTTGTAGAAGAAAAAGTAATTATTGAATTAAAAGCAGTCAAAACAATAGCACCAGAACATCAAGCCCAAATATTGAACTATCTTAATGCTACCGGAATTGAAGTGGGTCTCCTAATTAATTTCGGACACTCAAAACTAGAATACCGACGATTCAACAGAAACAAAGATTTTAAACATGACTAAATATATTCTTAAATCCCCCCCCGCCGTCGAACGGCACAGCCGCAACAAATCCCCTTCATCCCCTCTATCCATGTTCAACCTCTTTTCAGTAGAGCGACAATCCCCTC
>CAMZLY010000010.1 GCA_947311825.1 uncultured bacterium | reverse complement strand
TGTTTTAGGCGAGCAAATTCTGCCTTTTGAACAATTGGAGCATACCCGTAGGGTCTGTAAAATTGCGAAAAAGCAGAATATGCCGCATAAAATCAAAAAGTGCCCGCAGATAGTTTTGCAAGTGCCTCTCTTGTCAGTCAGTTCTTTCAACTGATCAAGGATTTGATGCCTTGGGCCAGTTAAAAGTTTAGGAAGTTTGATCTTGGTGTCATTTCATTTTGGTTTCAGTCGGTTTTATCCTTAAATCTAGGTTTATATCAATCCTGGCAGCAAGCTGTTTGGGTTGACGCTTCCCGGGAAAAATTTTGGGGTACGAAAACACTCGGCATAGCGGGTTCCAGTTTGGAAGCCGCGAAAACGAGCTTGCGTTTGTGCAAATTCCACGCAGGTGACACCATATTGGTCATTCAGCCATTCGTCCTGACTCTTATGACAACTCAGCATGGCCGCCTTCATTTCCCACTGTTGGGTGATATCAACATAACACTCTGGCTGAAAATTAACACCCGCAACGGTATCCATAAAGAACAACGTCGGTATTTTTTCGCATGGTGCAGTTTCTGTTTCAATGTTCGATACCGTGACCATGACGTGTGTATCCCATATAACCTGACCAGTTGTCGTGTGGTCAGGGTGATAATCCGCATCTTTGTCATGGGTAATAATGACATCGGGGGAAAACCTACGAATTGTGTCGATCACACGCAGACGGAGTTCAGGTGTGTTGAAAAGAAACTCATCAGGATAACCCAGCCAGAAGAATTCCGCCTGAATTATCTCTGCGGATTTCTCAGCCTCGCCACGTCGTATCGCTGCAATCTCCTTCTTACCCAAAGTTGAAGACCCCACCTCTCCATTAGTCATCAAAACAATGGCAACATCGTGACCGGCAGAACTATACTTGGCCAGCGTGCCTGCACATAGTATTTCAATATCATCTGGGTGTGCCCCAAACGCCATAACTTTCATAATTCAACTCCTCTTATTTAACGCTTATCCAGTCGCCTGTCTTATGACTCTTGAGGACTGCCTCAACAATACAATCAGCAATATGACCATCTGCAAATGTTGCAAAATCTATTTCCTGGCTGCGATCACCAATATGCCGATAAACATTCCTACAGAAATTTTTAACCGCCGTTGGATAGCCTTCGTTGTGACCAGCAGGATAATGAGCATAATCTTTAACTGCATTATCCATCATAACCGCATCCTTCAACATCAACTGGTTAGGCTCGTTACGATTGCCTATCATTAATTCGTTAGGTCGTTCATGATCCCACCAAATGCTTTGTTTTGTGCCGTTAAGTTCAAAGACAATATGATTCTTTCGACCGCTTGATACCTGTGATATGCAAGTCATACCCTTGCTACCGTCATCAAATCGTAGCAACACATGTCCATAGCCCTCTGAGTTAATTTTAACTTTCTCATAATCTTCGGGTTTTAATTCCTTGCCTGAAAAAGTCTCAATCTCGCCTTTGGGTTTTTTGCGATACTCGTGCAGCGTCATAAGATCGGCAAAAACTTGCACAATTGTTTTTCCAGTCACAAACTGAATAAGATCGAACCAGTGTGAGCCAATGTCACCCATAACCCGACTCTCACCTGCCATCTTCGGGTCTAGTCGCCAACTCCAGTCGGTATCATACAAAAGCCAGTCCTGCATATAACAACCTTGTACAGCAAATACATTTCCCAGTTCACCATTTTCAACCATTACCCTCGCTTGCTGAACCAACGGATAGTAACGATAATTGAAATTGACCGCATTGACTAAGCCTTTTTCCTCTGCAAGTGCAACCAGTTTCGCAGACTCTGTGCTGTTCATACCCAAAGGCTTTTCACTGATGCAATGTTTACCGGCATTCAGAATATCTGTGTTAACCTGCAAATGCATGAAGTTGGGCGTACAGTTGTGAATCACATCAATGCTGTCATCTTTGAGCATTTCCTTATAATCGCCATAAGCATCGGGTATACCCAAAAGCTTAGCTTTGGTATCGGCCAGTTCCTGATTAGCCTCAGCAACGGCCTGTATCTCAACACTGTTAATTCGCCTAAGACCTTCAATATGTGCAGGTCCAATATATCCCGTTCCTACAATTCCAGCTTTTAGCTTTTTCATTATTTTCTTTCCATTGAGGCACTTGCAAAACTATCTGCGGGCACTTTTTGATTTTATGCGGCATATTCCGCTTTTTCGCAATTTTACAGAGCCTACGGGTATGCTCCAATTGCTCAAAAGGCAGAATCTGCTCGCCTAAAATACAAAAAATTGCCTCGCACAGTAGTTTTGCAAGCACCTCAATAGTTTTTTCCATAAAAAACATGAGTTCAAGGTAGCAAAAAAAGATAAAATAGAGGAATAAAAACTACAAAAATATAAAAACAGTTAGTTTTAGTAGATAAAAATAATATTGATGATGTGTTGAAAACGGCGTTTTATGGTGTAAAAACAGGCAAAATTGCATGTTTTCAAAAAAACTAAAAAAAAAATTAAAATAGCATTAAAAAAACTTGTGTGAAAATGCCGGTTGTGGGATAACTACTTCCGTCGAAACGCACCAGACGGTTTGCTTGAAAGAGCAGCTTGAAGTTGCCTGAAGAAAAAAAATTAAAATTTTGATTCAAAAGGTTGACATGGTAATCGCACAGTGATACATTGAGCGGCGTTTTGAGGGAAGCACCACGAAAGTGATGCGGGGAACAAAGTACATTAAAATGAACTTCCAGATCCGGAAGGAAACGGAAGGGTTTTTTTGTGTGCTTATTATTTTGATCTTTGATAACAGAATTACTCATTAATCATTTTTTAATGAGCCCATTTATATAAGCTAATTATATTATTTTCGATTCGGAAATGGTGTGACTAGCGCCCATTTAATGGAGCACTGATCTTACGAGTTTCGGCTTGATAGAGAGGATGTAAAGTTGGATGGCTTGTGTTGGAATTAGACTTCGATAATTATACTGTATTCGTACAGGATAATGTCAATTTTTTATGGAGAGTTTGATTCTGGCTCAGAACGAACGCTGGCAGCGTGGATTAGGCATGCAAGTCGAACGAGAAACTGTTGAACAATCTTTCGAGAGAGTGATACAGCGGACAGTGGCGGAAGGGTGAGTAACGCGTGGGCAATCTGCCCTCAAGTTGGGGACAACGGTTGGAAACGACCGCTAATACCGAATGTGGTTTTCTATCGCATGATAGAGATACTAAAGGTGGGGATTCTTCGGAACCTGCCGCTTGAGGAGGAGCCCGCGTACCATCAGCTAGTTGGTAGGGTAATGGCCTACCAAGGCTTACGGTTAGCCGGCCTGAGAGGGTGATCGGCCACACTGGGACTGAGACACTGCCCAGACTCCTACGGGAGGCTGCAGTCGAGGATCATTCGCAATGCGCGAAAGCGTGACGATGCGACGCTGCGTGGAGGATGACGGCCTTAGGGTTGTAAACTCCTGTCATGAGGGAAAAGTTGTCATATATTTAATAAATATTTGACTCGATGGTACCTCAAGAGGAAGCCACGGCTAACTCTGTGCCAGCAGCCGCGGTAATACAGAGGTGGCGAGCGTTGTTCGGATTTACTGGGCGTAAAGGGTACGTAGGTGGTACTGTATGTCGGGTGTGAAAGCCCACGGCTCAACCGTGGAACTGCACTCGAAACTGCAGAACTAGAGTATAGGAGAGGTAAGCGGAATTCTTGGTGTAGCGGTGAAATGCGTTGATATCAAGAAGAACACCGGATGCGAAGGCGGCTTACTGGAATATTACTGACACTGAAGTACGAAAGCTGGGGGAGCGAAGAGGATTAGATACCCTCGTAGTCCCAGCCGTAAACGGTGCACACTTGGTGTAGGAAGGTTTGTCCCTTTCTGTGCCGGAGCTAACGTGTTAAGTGTGCCGCCTGGGGAGTACGGTCGCAAGACTAAAACTCAAAGAAATTGACGGGGGCCCGCACAAGCGGAGGAGCATGTGGCTTAATTCGATGCAACGCGAAGAACCTTACCAGGGCTTGACATATACCTGCACGCTTCCCGAAAGGGAGGAAGCTTTCGAAGGTGGTATACAGGTGCTGCATGGCTGTCGTCAGTTCGTGCCGTGAGGTGTTGGGTTAAGTCCCGCAACGAACGCAACCCTTGTGGTTAGTTGCCACCGGAGGTGATGAGCCTTCGAGCACTCTAGCCAGACTGCCCGTGCAAGCGGGAGGAAGGTGGGGATGACGTCAAGTCAGTATGGCCCTTACGCCCTGGGCTGCACACGTGCTACAATGGCCGGTACAGAAGGAAGCAATACCGCGAGGTGGAGCAAATCCCCAAAACCGGCCCCAGTTCGGATTGGAGTCTGAAACTCGACTCCATGAAGTTGGATTCGCTAGTAACGGCGTATCAGCTACGACGCCGTGAATACGTTCCCGGGCCTTGTACACACCGCCCGTCACATCATGAAAGCCGTCTGCACCCGAAGTCGTTGGCCTAACTTGCAAAAGAGGGAGGCGCCGAAGGTGTGGGTGGTAATTGGGATGAAGTCGTAACAAGGTAGCCGTAGGGGAACCTGCGGCTGGATCACCTCCTTTCTAAGGAGTAGCAAAGGATTGGTCATTTATGATCGTCCCGCGTTAGGACAAAGGTCGTTGTATGACAGCTTGCTGTTATATAAAGGTCAAATGGTGAGTTTGAAAAGAGCTACACCGACAATAAATCATTCTGCGCAATACTGCGCGAGTCGCACCATTTCCGGAGCGAGAGTATAGTAAGTTTATAAGTAATGGGTTAATTTTTGAGTAATTTTGTAAATTGTCGACTGGTCGGTGATCGGTATTTGGGGGCATAGCTCAGTTGGTAGAGCACGTGCTTTGCAAGCATGAGGTCACCGGTTCGAACCCGGTTGCCTCCACCAGCCTTTGCGAGAAGTTTGTGAGAGTAAAAGGCTATCGCAACGTAGAGAGCGAAGCGACTGAAGGCGGACAAGCACGTAACATAAGTTAGATTCATTGATTACGACTTGGCAAGCTGACCGACTGGTAAGGTAAGCGTAAAGTCGGGCGTGTAGCTCAGTTGGTTAGAGCGCAGCCCTGATAAGGCTGAGGTCCCTGGTTCGATTCCAGGCACGCCCACCAATTCAGCGGAGCTGAATTGCCTCGCCACAAAAAGCGAAGCAACGGAGAGTGGCTTAGCTGACCAGTAAATAGTAAACGAAGGCGGAAGATTTAGTTCTAGCATTGTTAGATTTAAATCTTCATTCTTCGGAATGACAATGATCTTTGAAATTTGCATAGTATATAGAGCAAACAACTTCTAACGAGAGAAGAGACCATTTTTATGGTCAAGCGTATAAGAGTGTACGGTGGATGCCTTGGCATCAGTAGGCGATGAAGGACGTGATAAGCTGCGATAAGCTTCGGGTAGTGGCAAATACACTTTAATCCGAAGATTTCCGAATGGGGTAACCCAATACGGGTCATGCCGTATTACTGGAGTTTGAATAAAATAGAGCTTCAGAGCGATACCTGGGGAAGTGAAACATCTCAGTACCCAGAGGAACAGAAAACAAATAGTGATTCCGTAAGTAGCGGCGAGCGAACGCGGAACAGCCCAAACCTAAGTGCTTGCATTTAGGGGTTGCGGGACCTTAATATAGTATTCATGATAGATAACGGAACGTTCTGGAAAGTTCGGCCATAGAGGGTGAAAGCCCCGTATGTGAAATCTTGATTGTGCTTATAGGTATCCCAAGTAGGACGGGACACGTGAAACCCCGTTTGAATCTGGGGGGCCCACCCCCCAAGGCTAAATACTAACTGATGACCGATAGTGAACTAGTACCGCGAGGGAAAGGTGAAAAGTACCCCTGTTAGGGGAGTGAAATAGTACCTGAAACCGTACACTTACAAACTGTCGTGGTTCTGCATTTATGTGGGATTGCGGCTTGCCTTTTGCATAATGAGTCCGCGAGTTACTGTATGTGGCGAGGTTAATCCCCTTGGCGGGGAGGAGCCGAAGCGAAAGCGAGTGCGAAATGTGCGACATTAGTCGCATGCAGTAGACCAGAAGCCAAGTGAGCTACCCATGGCCAGGTTGAAGCTTCAGTAACATGAAGTGAAGGACCGAACCATTGCATGTTGAAAAATGCTTGGATGAGCTGTGGGTTGGAGTGAAAGGCTTATCAAACTTGGGGATAGCTGGTTCTCATCGAAATAGCTTTAGGGCTAGCCTGCGCGAATGCTCGAAACGGGGGTAGAGCACTGATTTAATGATGGCCCTTACCAGGGTACTGACGTAAGTCAAACTCCGAATACCGTTTCAGTCACGCGTGGAGTCAGTCTGCGGGGGATAAGCTCCGTAGACGAGAGGGAAACAGCCCAGATCGCCGGCTAAGGCCCCAAAAGTATGTTAAGTGACTAAGGATGTGAATCCGCAATGACAGCTAGGATGTTGGCTTAGAGGCAGCCACCATTTAAACAGTGCGTAATAGCTGACTAGTCGAGTAGATTTGCGCCGAAAATAATCGGGACTAAACATACTGCCGAAGCCGCGGATGCCTAGAATCTACGGATATCTAGGTGTGGTAGATGAGCGTTCTATATGGATCGAAGCGTGAGGGTAACCGAGCGTGGACTATATAGAAGTGATTATGCGGACATGAGTAACGAAAAACAAGGTGAGAATCCTTGTCGCCGAAATCCTAAGGTTTCCTGGGGAAGGTTCGTCCGCCCAGGGTTAGTCGGCCCCTAAGCTGAGGCCGAAAGGCGTAAGTGATGGAGTAACAGGTTCAATATTCCTGTACTACTTATTTAATGTTTGAGCAATGGAGTGACACAGGAGGCTAGGCCAGCCGTCTTTTGGATATGACGGTCTAAGCGCGTAGGAAGTTTCAGCAGGCAAATCCACTGAAACATTTTCTGAAACGTGATGGGACGCTGATTCTACGGATGAAGCGGATTGGTTGATGCCATGCTGTCGAGAAATAGCTTCTAGTGAGTTAAATAGGTAACCGTACCAAAACCGACACAGGTAGGAAGGTAGAATATACCAAGGCGCGCGAGAGAACCCTCGTTAAGGAACTCGGCAATATAGCCCCGTAACTTCGGGAGAAGGGGTCCTCCTAATCGTGATTATTCTTTATGTTTATGAGCGAATGGGAGGCGCAGTGAAAGGGCGCAGGCGACTGTTTATCAAAAACATAGCACTCTGCTAACTGGCAACAGGACGTATAGAGTGTGACACGTGACCAATGCCAAAAGGTTAAGGCAAGGGGTTAGTCTTCGGACGAAGCTTCGACCCGAAGCCCTGGTGAATGTCGGCCGTAACTATAACGGTCCTAAGGTAGCGAAATTCCTTGTCGGGTAAGTTCCGACCTGCACGAATCGTGTAACGATCTGCGCACTGTCTCAACGAGGATCTCGGTGAAGTTGTAATTCCGGTGAAGATGCCGGATACCCGCAGTAGGACGGAAAGACCCCATGAACCTTTACTGTATTCTGACATTGGTGTTTGGTTTATCATGTGTAGTATAGCTGGGAGACTTTGAATCTATCTCGTCAGGGATAGAGGAGTCATTAGTGAAATACCAGTCTTGATAAGGCGAGCATCTAACCTTGGCCCGTGAATCCGGGTGGGGGACAGTATCAGAGGGTCAGTTTGACTGGGGCGGTTTCCTCCCAAATTGTAACGGAGGAGTTCGAAGGTACACTCAGCATGGTCAGCAATCATGCGTAGAGCGCAATGGTAAATAGTGTGCCTGACTGCGAGACCTACAAGTCGAGCAGGTGCGAAAGCAGGACATAGTGATCCGGTGGTTTCTTGTGGTAGAGCCATCGCTCATCGGATAAAAGGTACTCTGGGGATAACAGGCTGATCGCGGCCGAGAGTTCACATCGACGCCGCGGTTTGGCACCTCGATGTCGGCTCATCGCATCCTGGGGCTGGAGAAGGTCCCAAGGGTTTGGCTGTTCGCCAATTAAAGCGGTACGCGAGCTGGGTTCAGAACGTCGTAAGACAGTTCGGTCCTTATCCACTGTGGGCGTAGGAAATTTGCGGAGAACATTCCTTAGTACGAGAGGACCAGGAATGACTTACCTCTGGTGTTCCAGTTGTCGTGCCAACGGCATCGCTGGGTAGCTATGTAGGGAACGGATAAGCACTGAAAGCATCTAAGTGCCAAGCCTCCTCCAAGACTAGATTTCCCTGGAACTTTTGTTCCCTAAAGGCAGGTTGAAGACTACGACCTTGATAGGCTGGGTGTGTAAGCGTAGCGATATGTTTAGCTGACCAGTACTAATATGCCGTGAGGCTTGATCTTTTTATTCTTATCTTTGATAGGGGTAACTAGGTCTCTTCTATAGAAGTTGTTTGCTCAAAACTATGTATTTACTAATTTTAATCACTTTTCCTGGTGATTATAGCGAGGAGGTAACACCCGTTCCCATACCGAACACGGAAGTGAAGGGCCTCAGCGGCGAGGGTACTGCAGCGCTTGGTTGTGGGAGAGTAGCACGTTGCCAGGATTTTTCTTTTGACCCCGATACAACTATCGGGGTCTTTTTTTGTAATTTCTCAAAAAAATATTTTATGGTTGGGAAAATTTCCCAACCTCCCGTGAAATGGACAAGTGTCCCATTTTCTGTGTCGGAAGAGATTCATAGAAAATGAGCACGGCCTCTTCCGAATCTAGTTTCACTTCTTAAAAAAAATATAAATCAACTCTTATTTCTCGACAGTATATATTACCAAGTGGTAGCATTCGTTGACGTTGGTTTTATGTATGCATTTACCGACTTGAATTTTGTTTATTTTAGGAGTATAATGATGTCTGCTCAAGATGATTTGTCAAAAACGATGCGAATTGATATTAACCCGGACGAAAAGGATGGTGTTGATGATTTTGCACAGGAGCAAAGTTGGACTCTTAGTAATGCAGATGATATGGAGTTTATAACTCGTAAAAATCGCAAAATAGCACGCTCACAGGATTATGATAGAATATTACAATCTATATATGATGCTGTTATTATAACTGATAATGAAGGTGTTATTGTTGATTTTAATTTCCGTGTTATGGATTTTTTTGGCTATACTGAAAAAGAGTTAACAGGGTTATCAATTGTAAAGCTTATATCTGGTGCTACTCAATCTTTACTTGATGCTGTTAAAACCAATTTAAGGGATCATCGCTATACTTTAATAGAGGCTCGTTGCTTGCGGTTAGACAGAACTACATTTCCATCTGAAATTGCAGTTAGCAATATAAATTTAGATTTTGATGGTGAATTTTGTTTTTTTGTTCGTGATATTACTGTTCGTAAGCAGGCTCAAGATGCATTGGAAGCTGCGATTACTAGCTTGGAGGAACATGATAAGGCACGTACACAGTTTGTTTCCAACGTTTCACATGAGTTAAGAACACCTTTAACATCAATAATATATGCAGTATCAAATATGTTACGTGGTATTATTGGAACCTTGCCAGATAAGGCAAATAATTATCTACGCATGATTGAGGGAGATAGTAAAAGGCTTTTAAATACAGTAAATGATATTCTTGATATTAGTAAAATAGAGGATAAAACTATTGAATTGAATCATGCTTTATTGCCATTAGGAAGCTTGATGCGGTATAGTGCTGAGTCATTGAGGGTGCAAGCTTCAGCAAAATCTGTTCAACTGTTTATCAGTAACAGCAAGAAGGAATATTTTATTGATGGTGATATTGGCCGGGTAGAACGATTGATAATTAATGTTGTTGGCAATGCTGTTAAATTCACCCCTGATAGTGGACAAATAAATGTAGAAATATTGAAAGACCCTGATAACGATAATAATGTGATGATCCTTGTGACAGATACAGGTGCGGGTATTCCTCCCGAGTCTATTGAAAAGGTTACGATGCGGTATTATACAGTTGGTGTGCATCCTAGTGGATCAGGGTTGGGGCTTGCTATTTCAAAGGAGATAGTTGAATTACATGGCGGGAAACTTGAAATTATCAGTCCGCCAAAAGATAAAGATCATGGTACACAGGTTGTAATTACGTTGCCTACAGTTCCAGCACCGCATGTTTTAGTTCTTTATAAAGATGAGACAGTCTGTAATGCACTGAAGGAGCAACTTAGTGCAAGCGGTTATCATGTTAGTTCTGAAGAAGCAGACAAAGATGCTGTTGAGGTAATGACGGCATTATTACCAGATGTGGTACTAATTGATATATCAAGTGATCCTCGGGATGGAATTGAGGTTATTGCAGGGATCAAGGGGCATTCAGATTTTAGAAAATTGCCGGTAATTGTTGTTGCTGATGAGGTTTTACGATCCTCGCAGGAGGAGATTTTAAATACTTTAAATATTCCTGTATTAACAAAGCCATGGGATGAAAGCACGCTGGCTCAATGTTTGGCGGGAGTGTTTTTAGGAGTAACTTAAAGGGCAGTGAATAACTAATAGTGAACAGTGAATAGTTAAAAATTAAAGGTAAAAGGCTGACAACTTGGAAAAGTAGGGTACAACCTCTGGGTAAGGTGCTGGTAGTGGATAGCGAATAAAATTTTGGAAAGAAAAATGAAAGGGCTAATTATGACTGAACAAGAAAAAAGTAAGATATTACTTATTGATGATGATGCGAGCTTATTGGTGACATTGAGAGATTTCTTGTCATTTGAGGGATACGAAGTGGTAACTGCTGATAGCGGCGAAAAGGGGTTAGAAAGACTTGAAAATTACGAACCAGATCTTATAATTGTTGATATGAGCATGCCTGGTATGGGGGGCATAGGTTTCCTAAAGGCTATTTCTGGACCTAGTGGAGAAATGAAACATTCAGTATTGGTCTTAACTGCTAGAGCTAACATGGCAGAGTTTTTTGCAAATGTTGATGTTGATGGTTTTATTGCGAAACCTTGTAATCCCGAAGATTTATTAATGGAAGTTGCTAGAATTATATTTCTAAAAAAAGGTTCTGATAATAAAAAAAGTTCAATTTCGGCAGAACCAAATAAGAATATTTTAGTGGGTGAAGATGATTCTGAAGTGCTGAAGTCTATTACTGAGTTGTTTATTCGTGCGGGATATGATGTTGAAAGTGTTGTAAAAGGGCCGGAGACTTTGGAAAAGGCTATTCTATGTAAACCTGCAGCTATTGTTATTAAACGTATTTTTACCGGTATGAATGGTGATGTTATTGCAAGTCTCTTAAAGGAAATGCCGAACACAAAAGAAATACCAGTTGTGCTATATGACAATGAGGATCAGGCGACTCCTGAATCTAAATATGTATATAAAGGGTCTGGAATCAGAAAGTTTGTTCACTCTCATTATGGCTCTGATTTGATTGCTGCTGTGAAATCTGTGCTTTAGTAGTTTGCAGAAGGTAATAAAATATGCGGTGTCCACGATGTTCACATTTAGAAGATAAAGTTATTGATAGCCGCTCAGCAGGTAATGGCTCAGTTATTCGACGTCGTAGGATGTGTCTTGATTGTGGAAATCGTTTTACTACATATGAAGAAATTGTTCGTACACTATTGCGAGTTACTAAGCGTGATGGACGATGTGAACCTATTGATAGAGAAAAACTTATGGGCGGTATTGTCCGTGCCTGTGAAAAACGCCCAGTTACATCAGAAGCTATTGAAAGCATGGTTGTAAGTATAATTGATGAACTTGAAAGTGAATATGAGCGTGATGTTCCAAGTCAGGCAGTTGGAAAAAAAGTTATGGATCGCCTTGAAAAACTGGATGAAGTTGCGTATGTGCGTTTTGCTTCTGTTTACAAAAACTTCAGAGATGTAAACGAATTTCTCAGTGCAATTAATGGTTTAATAGGAAAAGAAGAATGATTTTTGATCCAGGGGGACCGGTTGAGTCGGAGCCATCAGTAGTAGTGACACATATTCAATCAGAAATCTCTGATATTTGTGGTGTAGATGTTGATACAGAGTTTTGCAGAGAAGAAATTGCAAAAGCAATAGAGTTTTTTCTTGAAAATGATCACAAATCAGAGTTTATCGAATCCAAAACTTTAACCAATTTGGCTGCTCAAGTATTAACGTCAATTGGTGACCCTGGGTCAGCTCGTAGGTTAATGCTTTTTAGCTCAGGGATGGTGAAACCTTCTGAATGGGTGGTTACTGGTGATAAAGATGTATGGGTACTTAATCTAAAAGAAATAACTATGCAGGAAGATGCATCACTTGAGTTAATATTTTTCCGCGGCGTACAATTGGTTTTGGATTCAATCGCAGATGTATGGGATGAATGTGCCGGAGATGGTGTTTTAGGATTACGTCATGTTTGCCTCGCTGCTGCCAGTTTATTGGGGGCACCACGTAATTCAAAGGCCGTTGCTATGTTATCAGACGAAATCATAGATACATCAATTGCAAAATTAGCACAATTGAAAAGAGAGCGTGGGTGGGAATCAGTTCCGTTTGTGCTTAATCTCGACTTCTAGAAAAAATGTGACTTATTCGACTTTGCTTATGGCTAGTCAATGCACTATTAAAAAGATTTTAATATGGATTATACACGAAGAAAATTTATAAAAGATATGGCATTAAGTACACTTGGTTTTGCTGGTGTTTCATGTTTTGGTGCTGTTGTACCGCAAATTAATGCTACTTGTGGTGAAACTAAAATGAAGACTGATGACCTTGTTGTTATTAAGCGATCAGTTTGGGCGGATCAAGATCCGCATTTAAAACGTTTATATAGTGCAAAAAGTTTCAATAAGATCACTGTACATCATACCGGAACACGTACTATTTATGATACAAATCGTAATTCAGTGATTTTTGATATTGACGGTATTTATGCTTCACACATGAATCGTAATTATGGTGACATAGGCTATCACTTTATTTTAGATTATGCTGGGCGGATATGGGAAGGTCGCTCGCTTTTGTATCAGGGTGCTCATGTATGTCATCATAATAAAGCTAATATTGGAATTATGCTTTTAGGTAATTTTGAGAAACAGGAACCATCTAAGTTGCAGTTAGAATCGATGTGCAAAATTGTTGATTCTTTAAAGAAAAAATATAAGATTGCCGGGAAAAATATTTATGGACATTGCGATATTGGACATAGCCTGTGCCCTGGTAAAAACCTTTATCCGTATGTCTTGAAATTAAAGGATAAAGGGTAAAGTTTATAGGATGAAATACAAGGGACATAGTTTACTATATCGCTTGTTCTTTTCCAAGTAAATATTCTTTGCCGTCCCAACAACCGGCTTGTGCAGTGCTTTGTTCGTCAATATTATATACCCAGAAAGATTCACGACCTTTGTAGGTTAGGCTACCGGCGCAGAATGCTTTTGTGTTGGAGCCTAGAAGATTATATGTTTGTCTTTTGTGGATATGACCATGAACGAGCATTGTACAGCTATGCTTCGCAAGTATCGCTCTGAAAACTTTTCTGTTCTCAAGTCCGTGCAGATTTGTGTCTTCATCGTCGACGTTGTAATGTGTGGCAACGATTATATGGCGAGACTTGAGCTCTGGTTTGCTTAGCAGTGTGTCCATTGCTGATAGTTGTTCGGCAGAGATTTTTCCTGATGATCTTATTAATAACGGATTGGGCTTGGCACTGTTTATTGCAAGAATGGCAACATTATCATTAACCAGGTTAACCAATGGGTAGGGGATGTCACTGTTGGTTGGGATATCGCTGTTAGTGATGTTATCTTTGAAAATATCATAAAAGTAAGAGCCGTTTCTTTCTGGTAAATAGATATCATGATTACCGGGCAATAGAATGAAATTTGAATGTGTGCTTATTTCTTTTAGTTTGTTATGAGCATACTCTAGCTCGCCATGCATTCCCATACCTGTAACATCGCCGGTACAGATGACAGCATCAAACTCGGAGCTTTTATAAAAATTTTCAAATGCATCCCATTTTGTGTTGGCATCAGCAAACTTTGACCGCCGGCGTAGTCCATAGTTCAGCGAAGCAAGAATACGTTTTGGGCGTAAAATTTCCCGAACAGAGAACGAGTCTCTTGTAAGAGGAAAGTGAACATCACTAAAATGTAGAATACGTGTCATTTTTTAAGTTATCAGCTTGCCTTCCATACTTCGCATTAGCGATGTAGGAGGGGCATTAGTTATAATATTCTTATATAGTATGCTTAAATAGGGCTTATATATCAAGTGGAAAGTTTTATGTTGTATGTAATATTTATTTAGGGAAAATGAGAGTCGATATTTTATGTTGTGTGGACCAATATGACGACGGAAGTAGGCTAGAAGTATATATTACCTGCGTCCCTTGATAATGGGGGGGGGCATTTATTTTCTTGTCAAAAACTATACATATTGATACTTTTTGAAAAGTATTAAATGACATAAGGGGAAAGCGTTATGAATTTATCAGATCTGGCAATTGCAAAAACTGATGACTTGCCTATAAGGCATGCAGGCGGTGTTCACAGTGGTAAAGTTCGTTCAGTGTATTGGCTAACAGACGTAGATAGTAAAAGGATTATTGAAGATAGAGGGTATAATGTATCACCGGAAACCACTCTTGCTGTAATGGTGATAAGTGATAGGATTTCTGCTTACGAGATAATATGGCAGGGAGAAGATGGTTTGATGGGAGTTCCCGGAAAAGGTGCCTCACTGAATGCAACTGCTCAACATTGGTTTACAGAGTTTGAAAAGGCTGGACTTGCCGGTAATCATATTATTGATACTCCGCATCCACTTGTTTGGATTGTACAGAAGGCAGAACCTATTATGGTAGAGGCTATTGCTCGTCAGTATATTACCGGAAGTATGTGGCGGGGGTATCAAAGTGGTAACCGAGATATATGTGGAATCCCGTTGCCGGATGGTTTGAAAAATGGTGATAGGCTGGCAGAGCTTCTTTGCACACCATCAACGAAAGGTATTCTTCGTGGAATTCATGGAGTGCCGGAAAAGGATGATGTTGATATAACTAAAGAGCAGATCGTTGATAATTATAAAGCATTCAAATTTCATTCTGCTAGTGATGTTGATTTATATGAGACGCTTCTATCAAAAGGTTTTGGGATTATTGGTGACAATGCAGCTAAGGCTGGTCAATTGCTTGTAGATACTAAATTTGAGTTTGGGTATGTGCAGGGGAACTCTGGTGATAAGGATGATTATTCTATTATATATATAGATGAGGTTGGCACTCTTGACTCTTCACGATACTGGGATGCTGCTGCATATAAAGACGGAAAGATTGTGGAGAATTCGAAAGAGATGTTCAGAAAATTTTTATGCGAGTCAGTGCCGGATGCTGATGTTTTGCTGAATAAGTCCAGAATGAAAGAACGTGAAGCATTAGGGGCAGATTTCAAAGTTCCTGTTGATGCGCTTATGGCAACTAGTAACTTATATAAAGATATGGCAAAACAGTTTACTGGTTCTGCTGTACCTGAAGTTGGTAATGCACGTGAGGAAATTATCGATGCACTTGCTTCTTATGGGCTTTTGTAACGGTAGGCTATAGGCTGTAGGAGTTTAAAATACGTAATTTCGCAAAAAAAGATGTAGCGTTGGCCGTCTCTGTCCAAGACGACGGCAAAGCCGCTGTACGTTGTGTCCACTGCGTGGACGCTTTGTCAGAGGCGACCAACACTACAAAAACTTTGTAATTATCAGTTTTGAGAAGTTACTAAAATGCTATAGTAGGATGATGTGGTTGAATAAATATATAAAGTTAAAATGCAAATGCTTGACCCTGTTATACTATGTTGGTATGTTCTTCTTTTCTTGATCTGGGCGTAGCACAGTCTGGCCGTGCGTACCGACATTGAAAAGTTTAAAAGGTCTATCGGGGCGTAGCGCAGTCTGGCAGCGCGTTTGACTGGGGGTCAAAAGGTCCCGGGTTCGAATCCCGGCGCCCCGACCATTTGACTTAGATTTGGTCTAATGAGATAGTGACCGATAATGTATGGGAGAGACCTGGCATAATTTGCCGACCATCTTTGTCTGCATTGGCAGTTTCTACGCAGAGCATTGTTTTGTATTCGTCATCGTCAAAATCGCTCATTCGATTTGCTTTGTCTATCCATGGGTTCCACACTACGGTGGAATTACTTCCTTGTTTGGTAATTCTTATGGTGCGGTTAAATCCATTATCTCTGATTGTGCAGTCGCCATCGTGTTCAAGGTAAATTCGGTCAAGTTCCTGATTTATTGTTATGGGTTGTTGTTCTGGATTTTTATTGTTTTTTGGGATACCTATAAATGGACAGTTTTCAAGTCCATGCACTGTGATTTGTTCTATATTGCTTATATTAAAGTATGTGTGTAAGGCGGCGGTTATATTGATTGGTTCATCGCTACAGTTTTGAATGTTAAGTTCTATGGTTAGGCTTTTCTTTATGGTGATGGTTAAAGTAAAAACAAATTCATTCTGCCAAAATCTGTTCGTTGCCGGAGAGTTCGTAAGTTCGAAAGAGATTCTAGTTGCTCCATTATGCATTTTTTTACTGCTTATTACAGTCCAATCGCAAAGTCGAGCAAAACCGTGTGACGGCTTTGTTGTGTCGGCAGGGTGGGTGCCAAACCAAGGGCAGCATAACGGAATACCGCCACGAATAGCTTTGCCCAGTTTAAATATACTTTTTTTGCTAACCCATAATATCTCTTCTTGTTCACGTGGTCGGAATGAGAGTGTTTGTGCTCCGTGTAGGCTGATTTTTGCGGTTGCATAATCGTTTGCAATACAGGCGTAAGAAATGCCGCTTGGTTCAGTAATGAATTTTAAAGTATCGGCAATGCCAAATTTGTTGTTTAGTTCAGTTGTCATGCAGAGTAGGGTAGCTAGTATTAGTTGTGTTATCAAGAAAATCTTGTTGTATTTTATTGTTAGTATTGAATAACTACTTGTAGTAGCTTAGTTGTAATTGGTATAAGTGTCTTGTTAATAAAAGAAATAATTTTCGTAAATAAATAAGGAAGTTAGTTATGCCATTAGTTGATATGTCGTTGGAAAAGTTGAAGGAGTACAAGGGGGTTAACCCTAAACCGGATAATTTTGATGAGTTTTGGGATGCAGGTATTAAGGAAATGCGTGAACTTGATCCGCAGGTTGAAATTATTCCAGCAGATTTTCAGGTGCCGTTTGCCAAATGTTCGCACTTATATTTTACCGGAGTTGGTGGGGCAAGAGTTCACGCTAAATTGTTACAACCTGTTGAGACGAAAGGAAAACATCCGGCAGTGGTTCAGTTTCATGGTTATTCAGGAGATAGTGGTGATTGGTCTGCTAAATTAGGACTTGTTGCGATGGGGTTTACAGTTGCGGCTTTGGATTGTCGTGGGCAGGGGGGACTGTCTGAAGATGTCGGAGGAGTTGCAGGAACTACGCTGAGAGGACATATTATTCGCGGTCTTGACGGAGTGCCGGAAAAGATGTTGTTTAGGCAGATTTTTCTTGATACTGCTCAGTTGACAAATATTATCATGAATATGGATGATGTTGACGAAGATAAAGTTGCGGCAATTGGCGGAAGTCAAGGCGGCGGTTTGACGCTTGCATGTGCTGCTTTGGAGCCTCGTATCGCTATGGCAGCACCAACTTTCCCGTTCCTTAGTGATTATAAGAGAGTCTGGGATATGGACTTGGCAGATGCTGCGTATGCTGAATTGAAAGATTATTTTCGTAAGCATGATCCTTTGCATGAACGGGAAACGGAGATTTTTACTAAGCTGGGTTATATTGATATTCAACATTTGGCACCTCGCATAAAGGGAAAAGTTATGATGGCTGTGGGTCTTATGGATACAATTTGTCCTCCTTCTACGCAATTTGCTACTTATAATAAAATTACATCAGAAAAATTGGTGAGGATATATCCTGATTTTGGGCATGAAGGATTGCCGAGTAATGAGGATGAAGTAGTGCAGTTTTTGAAAGAGCTTTTGTAGCGGAAAAAGTATTACCGGAAATATATGAATGGTCACGAATATTGATATACGGTAAGAGTGCCCTTTTTATTGTCTCGCTTGCCCGCCGTAGCTCGAAGATCGAAGGAGGTTATGCGTCAAGTATGCATTTTAAGCTCTATTTTCTTTGATTAAAAACTGTATCAGATGTATCATTGAGTGTTTCTTTTTTAAGAATCTAGCTGAGAATTATAAATTTAGAATATTAAGAATAGTTTATTTGTGTTTTAATATGAGTATTATGGTGATGTATTAAAAAATAAATAAATTACGATTTAGTTGGCATAGAGATTGCGTATGTTTATTTTAGGTAAAGTTTTTTGATTGTTAAATAATAAATAAGAGGAAATAGATTGTGAAAAAAAGTATTATTGGATTAGTAGCGTTGTTTTGTGTTGCATTAGTTGGATCTGTTAATGCACAGAGTAAATGTTGTGTGGTGGGGGCGGATCAAGGCAAAAAATCTGTTGCTTCTGTATCACAGGTGAAATGTCCTGTAACTGGAGAAGCTATTGATTCCAGCTTGTATGCAGACGTGAATGGTAAGCGTGTATATGTTTGTTGCGAAGGATGTATTGCTAAGGTGAAGGCTGATCCTGATGCGGCACTGGCTAAAGTGAAGGCAAATGGAGAGACTGCTGAACAGTTAAAACCTGTAATTTTATGCGGTAAATGCGGTGAAGTTAAAGGCTTAAAGAAGTGTTGTTCTAAAGATGCCGTAAAATGTAAAAAGTGTGGATTAGATAAGGGTGCACCCGGATGTTGTAAAATGAATGGTACAGGAAAGAATATGGTGCAATGTCCTAAAACGGGAAAGTTGATGGCATGTCCGCTAAAAGGAGACAAATGTGATATGAAGTCTCTTAAGGCGGCGTGCAAGGCAGGGAAAGTTAATGGTTGTCCGATGAAGTAATTGAAGTTTTCCATTGAATGTATTTTTAATTGCCGCTCTTGTGATGAGGTTTCATTGCATGGGCGGTTTTTGGTTGCTCGAATGTTGCTCGATGGGGATGTTTTGCCACGAATGCACGAATGTTCACGAATTCTAGCGAATTTGCATTGGTAGTGAGTTATTATGAAGGTGATAAATATATATATTTTGGTTGTTTGTTGTTTAGGCGTTGCTGGATGTTCGGATAAAATTAAGGATGAGGAGTTTGTTATGGCTGAGGTTAGTACGGAAAAATATACAAATAATCTTATTAATGAAACTAGTCCGTATTTGTTGCAACATGCTCATAATCCTGTTGATTGGCATCCGTGGGGGGATAAAGCTTTGCAACTGGCAAAGGAGCAGGATAAACCGATATTTCTTTCGATTGGATATTCTGCCTGTCATTGGTGTCATGTTATGGAACATGAATCATTTGAAAATGAAGTGATTGCGAAGTTGATAAATAAGGATTTTATTGCTATTAAGGTTGATCGGGAAGAGCGTCCTGATCTGGATGCGATATATATGGATGCGGTGCAAATGCTGACGGGTAGTGGTGGGTGGCCGCTTTCAGTTTTTCTTACGCCGAATTTGAAGCCTTTTTATGGAGGTACGTATTTTCCGCCAAAAGATATGTATGGTCGTCCTGGGTTTATTTCTGTTTTGGCACAGATATCTACCGCCTGGAAAACTCGGCGTGATGAAATTGAAAAAAGTGCTGATTCGTTAACTGAAGCAGTTAGAATAGGTGCTGTTCCAGCTCATAATGATGCTGTTAAAACATCCGGCAAAGAACTTACGAGGGTTGCTGTATCGCAATGGATGCGTTCATTTGACCATGAGTGGGGTGGGTTTGGTGGTGCACCAAAATTTCCGTCTACAGGTGCGATAGCTGTTCTCTTGCGTGAGTATAGTATGAGTGGTGATGAAAAGGTGGCAGAGGTTATTAAGGTGTCACTTAATCGTATGGCTTATGGGGGTATTTATGATCAATTGGGCGGTGGATTTCATCGGTATTCTGTGGATCGGGAATGGCTGACACCTCATTTTGAAAAAATGTTGTATGATAATGCACTTTTGAGTTCCGTTTACATTGAGGCATATCAAGTTTTTGGTGATACGTTATATAAACGTGTGGCAGAAGAGATTTTTGACTATGTGATTCGTGATATGAGTGATGATGCCGGTGGATTTTATTCTACAGAAGATGCAGACAGTGAAGGTAAAGAAGGTCTTTTTTATGTTTGGGATAGAAATGAGATTGTAGATTTGTTGGGAGAAAAGGAGTCTGAATTATTTAATGAGTATTATGGCGTAACTGCAAAGGGAAATTTTGAAGGGCAAAATATTCTTAATGTACGGATTTCCTTGGTTGAGTTTGCAAAGAAAAAAGGCTTGTCTGTTTCTGAAATAGAAGTGCGACTTGCTTCCTCAAAGAAAAAGCTATTAAAACAAAGAGGCAAGAGGATTCGTCCGGCAAAAGATGATAAAGTGCTGGCATCTTGGAATGGGATGATGATTTCTAGTTTTGCTCAAGGTTATCAGGTGTTTGGCGATAAGAGATTTCTGGTTGCCGCAGAAAATGCTGGTGATTTTCTGATTGATAAGATGGTAAATGATGGAGCGTTATGGCATACATATCGTAATGGTAAAGCCTCTATTGATGGTTTTTTAGATGATTATGCAGAGGTGATTGCCGCTATGCTTGATTTGTATGAGTCAACTTTTGATTTGAAATGGATTATGATGGCACAATTTTTAAGTGATAAAATGATTGAGTTATTTCTTGATGATAAAAATGGTGGTTTTTATTTTTCATCTTCTGGGCATAAGGATTTGTTGGCGAGGACAAAATCAGTTAGGGATGGCTCTGTTCCGTCAGGCAATGCGATTGCTGCATTGTCATTGTTCCGGTTGGCAGAATTAACCAGTAAGAATGGTTATCGTGATATTGCCGAACAAACTATAAATCTTTCTATCGATTTGCAGAAGAAGTATCCAAGTTCTTTTTCCTATATGTTATTGGCTAGAGATTTTTTTGAGTCACATCCCTTCGAAATTGCAGTAATTGGAGGGCGTAATAAAGCAGAAACTGAAATATTGCTTAAAGCCATACGTAGCATGTTTTTGCCGAACAAGGTGGTGGCTCTACTTGAACCTAAAGGTTGCGATAATGAAAATATTATAACTTTATTACCACTGTTGGATGACCGTAATATGATTGACGGCAAATCAACAATTTATGTTTGTAGAGATTTTACTTGTAAAAAACCAGTGACTAATGTTGAGGAACTTGCTAGTATTTTTAGTGAATATGAAAAGAAGGTAATTTCTCAATAATATCGTGGTAGCGGGGGTGTCGCCCCCTGCTGTACTGGTTAATTTCAGGTACAGCACCGGCTATGACGGTGCGGTTTCAATAATTTGCAATGCTACTCTATTGAAACTTATTGATAAGATATAAAATAAATAGATATTGAAATGAGCAACAAGAGATTTGAGAAAATAATTACAGGGGTTGCGTTAAGTCCCGGTATAGCTGTAGCAAGGATATGTCTTCTTAACGATGGCAGGCATAGTGATGTGCCTGAATATACTATTGAATCAAAAAATATCGTAACGGAAATAGAGCGGTTTTATAAGGCTCGTGCTACTGCCATGCAGAATGTGATCAGGGTTGCTGCCCGGGTTCGGTCTAAGATTGGAGAGGCTGAAGGTGGTATATTTGATGCACATGTTATGATTCTTGAAGACCCACAGTTGCAGGAGGATGTTGAACATCTTATTAAGGAAAAGCACTTGAATGCGGAATCTGCGATAGCGGAAACGTTGGATAACTATGAAGTGCGACTGTTGGAAATTGATGATGAATATATAAGAGAGCGTGCTACTGATTTTGGTGAGATTAAACGGCGGTTATTGGATGAGCTTGGTGAAAAGCTAGTTGCAAATTGTGGTGATGGAGAATGTCAACGAGGTCATAACCGCATTGTTGTAGCTGAAGAGTTAACGCCTCAATTGACGGTGGATCTTGATACTGATAGCGTTATGGGGTTTGTGACTGAACGAGGTGGTGTAAATGCACATGGTGCAATTTTGGCTCGTGCTTTAGGTGTACCGGCAGTAAGCGGATTATCAAAAATACGTGATATGGTCAGTTGCGGCACCGAGATACTTATAAACGGAACCTCGGGAGAGGTTGTTTTATGGCCGCGTGAACGGACTGTTGTGAAGATTCGTGAGACTGAACCCGATCAGTTGCGTATGCCTACTACTGTTGAACCTGTTGATGGTTTGCGGGTCATGTCGAATATTAGTATGCCTAGCGAAATTAAATGTGCTGTTGCAATGAAGTCTGAGGGGATTGGTCTTTACCGTACCGAGATAGAGCTTATTACGGGTGGTAGTGATTATTGTGAAGATTGTTTTTATGATTCCTATTATAAAGTATTCTGCGAGAATCAAGGTGCTCCTATTGCGTATAGAATGTTTGATATTGGGAGTGATAAAAAGTTGCCAGGGTTAAATATTCCGAATGAGCGTAACCCTGCTTTGGGACTACGTGGTGCAAGATTGTTGATGAAGAATAAGGATTTATTAAAAATGCAGGCACGGGCTTTAGCAAGAGTTTCGGTGCATGGAAATGTGTCGGTAACGTATCCTATGATTGTTGATAAAAATCAATTTCTTAAAATAAAGCAGATGTTTAATGATGCAATATCCGATATGGAGTATGGGCAGATTAAGCATGGTGTTATGTTTGAGGTTCCATCAGCCTGTTTGCTGGCGGAAGAGATTATGGAAGTTGCTGATTTTGGCAGTATTGGCACTAATGATCTTGTACAGTATATGTTTGCTGTTGACCGAGATAATGAGCTGTTGGTTGATGAGTTTTCACCGGATCATCAGGTATTATGGAAAATGCTGGAGCTGGTATCTGCGGCCGGAAAAAATAGAGATAAAACAATTACTGTTTGTGGGGAATTAGCGGGTGATCCGAGGTATATTGGTAAATTGATTGAGTCAGGCGTTAGTGCGGTTAGTGTTAGTGTCAGGATGATTCCGGCTGTAAGAACTGCCGCAAATGAATATTTCAAGAAGAATTAGTAAAGGAGTATTAAAAATGGAAATACAGGGGAGTGAAACAGAAAAAAACTTAATGAGAGCCTTTGCCGGAGAGTCGCAGGCACGTAATCGATATACTTTTTTTGCCGCTAAAGCAAAAAAGGAGGGATATGTACAAATCTCACGAATTTTTACGGAAACGGCAACTCAAGAAGGGGCACATGCAAAGGCATTGTTTAGGCAGTTGAAAGGTGGTTCCGTAGAGATTACTGCTTCTTTTCCCGCTGGCATAATTGCCGACACTATCACTAACCTAAAAGAAAGTGCGGGTGGCGAAAGGTTTGAATGGAATGAAATGTATCCAGCTTTTGCTGTAACTGCAAGGGAGGAAGGTTTTGATCGAGTTGCCGATTTGTTTGAGGCTATTGCGGTTGCCGAGAAAATGCATGAGGAACGATATTTGGCTTTGGCAAAGAATATTGAAAATGGTTCAGTATTTAAAAAGGATGAGGTTATAACTTGGGTATGCACGAAATGTGGATATGTTCATGAGGGCGTTGAAGCATTAAAGATTTGTCCGGCTTGCTCACATCCGCAGTCGCATTTTGAGGTTTTTGCACACAATTGGTAGTATGAATGTTGCTCTACGGAAAAGATGATTGCCACGAATGCACGAATAAAAAAACGAATGTTGTATGGTGGAAAACAGGGTTGCCACGAATGCACGAATAAAAAACGAATGTTGCATGGTGGGATATTTTGTCGGTAAGAACGTTGTAATTAGAGATTATTAAGGAAAAATGATATGAGTGTAAAAGAAGAGTTTAAGGGTGTGCCGATTGATTTGGCTAATTCGGTTGATTATTCAGATGATTCTGTTGTTAGCAAGACTTTGTTTAATAAGAAAACGGGGACATTGACTCTGTTTGCTTTTGATGCTGGGCAGGGCCTAAGTGAACATACATCACCATTTGATGCAACGGTATATATTCTGGATGGTGAGGCAAAGCTTATTATTGGTGGCAAGGAAGTTAAGGCCTCTACTGGTGAAATGGTCATTATGCCAGCGGATATCCCGCATGATGTGCAGGCCGAGACACGTTTTAAGATGCTGTTAATTATGATTCGCTAGTGCGAATGTTGCTCGATGGGGATGTTTTGCCACGAATGCACGAATGAAAATACGAATGTTGCTCTACGGAAAAAATGTTTGCCACGAATGCACGAATAAAAATACAAATGTTGCTCTACGGAAAAAATGTTTGCCACGAATGCACGAATAAAAATACAAATGTTGCTTTAATGGAAAGAATATTATGATTTTAGATACATTAGAAAATGCTGAACGTTATTTTGATCTTCATCCGCTTTTTTCAAAAGTGGTAGAGTTTATAAAAAATACAGATGTTGCCAGACTTGAGCCGGGTAGTGTGGAGATAGATGGTAAAAAGTTATTTGTAAATATAAGTAACGGACCGGGAATAGAAAAAGATGAGTCAAATGTAGAGCTTCATAAACGATATATAGATGTCCAGTATGTTATATCTGGAGTTGAATATATGGGATGGATTGCGGCTTCTGAATGTATAAGACCTATAGGCGAGTATGATGCAGAAAATGATTATTTATTCTGTGAAGATGAGCCGACCGCATGGATGACAGTAAAACCAGGGCAGTTTGCAGTGTTTTTTCCAGAAGATGGTCATCAGCCAATGATATCAAAAGGAAATATACATAAGCTTATATTTAAGATATTGGCATGGTAAGATAGTGTTACTCTTGTCCTTCTGTCCTAAGAAAAAGAGAAAAGAAAAGTGTCAATAAAGAAACTTACATCAATATTATTAATTATGCTGATTATTACTGTTGCCGGATGCCGTGGGCTTCGTCCTGCTAAGGGGGCAAAACCGATTACACGTGAGTTATTGACTACCGGCTATTGCAAGTGTGGCAAATGTTGCGGCTGGAAACGTAATTGGTATGGACGGGCGGTGTATAGTTATGGACCTAATAAGGGGAAGAAAAAGGTTGTTGGTCAGACTGCAAGTGGGACAATGGCACGAATGGGGACAATTGCGGCGGATACTAAGTATTATCCGTTCGGAACTATTATGTATATTGATGGATACGGTTATGGTCGTGTTGAAGATCGCGGCGGGGCAATTGATAAACATCATATTGATCTGTTTTTTCGCTCTCATAAGCAGGCAATAGCGTGGGGCAAGCGTAAGATTAAGGTGCAGGTGTGGAGAAAATAAAGGGTAAAAAATGAAGGGATTATTTATGCTTAGCTTTTAACTTTACCCTTCCCGTAGGGCTACCGGTTTATCAAGTATTTCTTTTAGGAGTATTGCTTTGGCTAATGATTTTCTGGATATTAAATCATTTGCAATTTCTGCCGGGGAAATCAAAATTTGTTTTTGCCGCATTCCGTTATTCCAATGAAAATTAGCTGATTTTGTATGATTATGATATTCGGTTTTTTTCTTTACCGGTTTTACTGGTGTGGCTGTCTGCGTTACTACTGGTGGTAAAGGGGATTTATCTCTTTTATAGTGTGTGGTACGCTTGGTCTTTACTGCTTGTTGTGGCGGTAATGGCGGGGCGGCAACTGTTGGTGCTTTTATTTCTTGTGGCATACCGGTCAATGTTTCAAGAAAATTCCTTAATTCGTTTGGTGCAGCACGATACTCAGGGTCTTTTTCTGCTGACTTATCATTCTGAGCAGGATTTACCTTTTTCATGCTGGCTATACCTTGCATTATTTTTGAAATTATAACCCCAAATACTATTATGACAGGGATTATATTTTCAATATTTATAGTGGCTATTGCAGTCATTAGTTATCAGTGCCCCCTCATACTTCGAATTAGCGATGTAGGAGGGTTATCAGTTATCAGTTATCAGTTTTATGTGGCGTTGGCTCACCTGTCTAAAAGTCTACGGTGTGACAGGTAGAGCCCATTATACATCTTTTTTCAATTTCAGCTTTCGTGCGTGGTTCTATTTGAGTCATCACCGGCAATGGCTTTTCGCATATCGCTATCAGCAATAATGTTTTTCATTTTGTAGTAGTCCATTATGCCGAGGTTTCCATCTCTAAATGCCTGTGCCATGGCGCGTGGCACTTCTGCTTCTGCTTCTACAACTTTTGCTTTCATTTCGTGAACACGAGCACGCATCTCCTGTTCAGTAGCAACAGCCATGGCGCGACGTCCTTCGGCTTCTGCCTGTCGCATCTGTTTGTCCGCTTCGGCACGCTCTGTTTCCAGTTGTGCACCTACGTTGGCAACATTTGCTACTCCGGCAACACTGATATCTGCAATATCAATGGATACAATTTCAAATCCGGTCTGGGCATCCAAGCCGCTGTCGAGAACGCGTCGGCTTATTTTATCTGGATTTTCCAGTACATTTTTATATGAGTCAGAGGAGCCGATGGCACTTACTATGCCTTGTCCGACACGGGCAATAATTGTTTCTTCGCTAGCCCCTCCCACTAGTCGTTCGATATTTGCCCGTACTGTTACGCGGGCTTTTACCAGTAGTCGTATACCATCCTTTGCCACGGCATCCAACATACCAGAGCCACTACTGCCGGTGCCAGATTCTGGGCAGTCGATAACTTTTGGGTTTACACTTGTTTGTACGGCTTCGAGGACATCACGTCCGGCGAGGTCAATGGCTGTTGCCTGTTTGAATGGTAGTTCAATATTAGCTTTATCAGCGGCAATCAGGGAGTTAACAACATTTATTACATCTCCACCTGCGAGGAAATGAGCTTCCAAGTCATTGGTTGAATAGTCTAGTCCTGATTTTACCAGTCTAATCCGGGCATCAATAATTAAGTCCGGTCGTACTCGTCGTAATTTCATGCCGATAAGGGCAATCATAGACACTTTTGCGCCAGACATTAAGGCACGAACCCAGATGCCGAGAAATTTTAGTATGATTGCAAGAAATGCAATAATTACAATTACTAGAATACCTAAAAATATTACTCCACCTTTTCCCATTATAACTTCTCCTTTGTTTTTTGTTTTCTTTACAACCTTTTGTAGACGTTGGGCTTTGCCCACCTCTTTCGACTCTGAGAGCCGATATTACAAAATACTATATTTCTTTAACCACAATCCTATTTGATTCTATTTCAATTACTTTTATTTGTTTATCGATATCTATCATTTCGCCACGGGTGATAACGTCTTTTCTTTTTCCGTTTATTTCTGCAAAGCCACTGGGTCTTAGTTTTGAGGTTGTGATGCCTGTTTGGTTGAGCAGTTCTTCAATTCCTTCTTCTGATGCTTTTGAGGTCTTTAAGTCTTTCGACATGGTCATCTGTTTACCAATGGTTGTTTTAGGGAAGAATTTTATCCAGAGTATTATTGCTATACCGGCAAGGATAATTATACCCATGGCAATGATTGCACCATAACCGGGGAATGCTGAGAAACCAAGGATGATTGCCCCGAAGAGAGCAATGGCACCTATGATGCCGAGAATACCACCTGGTACAAATATTTCTGCACCGAGTAACAGTAGTCCGACTGCTAGTAGTATAAAAAATAGTTCTATGGCCACAATTGCTCCTCTTTATGTTTTTGTGCTGACAAAATGATTATCGACAAAACTATAACAAAATCAAAATGATTATTTATTTTATCTAAATTTCTCGACTATTATACGGTTTCCGTGAACTTCTGCAACAATTACCTTGGTTGATTTATCTATAAATGAACCGCAGGCGATGACGTCGAGTCTTTTATTGTCAAATTCACCGATACCGCTTGGGCGTAGTTGGGTAATTGAAATGCCTTTTTTGCCTACAAGATCTGTTGATGTTTTTTGGGCGGAGCTGTAGCCTGCGCTTTTGTGTTCTGCGGTATCTAAGCATAGGCGGTTAAAAATGGCAGACTTTGGTAGTATCTTTGCCAATATTATACCGCTGATGCTTGCGAGAATAAGGGCGACGCTAAGATTAAGTACGGCATGGTGAATATCTTCCAGTGATGGAGGTGCGTACCAGTGGGGTGAGGATAGTGGCGTGGCGAGCATTGACATAAAGAGACTGATGAAGATGAGGAGCATTCCAGTAATGCCTGCCAAACCAAATCCTGGGATAATGAATATTTCGGCGAGTAAAAGAATGATACCGATAGTAAATATTGATATTTCAAGGATATTTGCCATGCCGGCGATGTGATGGCCCCAGAACCATATTGCGAGTATTAGTATACCTGATATGCCGGGGATACCGAAGCCGGGTGTTTTATATTCTATGTATAATCCGAGTAACCCTAGTGCAAGTAAGATGCCTGACATGGGAAACCCATCAATGGTTCTGGCAAGCTTTTCTACGGCAGATGGTTTTAAAGTAACCACTTTTGCTGATTCGTGACCTATAGACTTAAGTAGTGCTGTTATATCGTTTACTGTACCGGCAGAGAGTAGTGGGTGTGTATTATCGCCTTCGCCGATAATTTGTTCGGCATCTTGGCTTGTAAGTGTTAGTAGTTGACCAGCAGGACAGATTATCTTGTCGCCAATTTTGTATTCGAATTCAGCACGTACCATGGCTTCTGCTAGTTGGGCATCGTGTCCTTTGCGTTGTGCCACGGCCCGTATCATGGCTACAGTAGGGGAGACGGCTTTCTCTTTTAGATCATTCGGTAATGCTTTGGGACCGCCCATTGGTAATGGCGACATCATGATAGGCATTGCATCTCCAATTCTGGAGCCGGGTGCCATATAGATATGGTCGGTTGCCATTGCGGTGATGGCACCGGCTGATATTGCATCCGGATTAACAAATGTATATGTTGGGATTTTGGTGGAGGTAAGGATTTTGATGATTTCTGCGGTGGCGTCCAGGCGTCCGCCGGGCGTATTCATATCAATAATTATAACACTGGCATTAAGTGCTTCTGCTTCAGTAACACCACGTCTAACAACATAGACTAGTGCACGTTCGATCATATCGTGAATGGGAATAACGTAGGCAATATCTGCAGTTGACTCTTTGTTTGTTTGTGCATTTATGGAGGCAGTTAGTGTTGAAAATATAATGATAGATAATAAAAGATATATTAGTTTTTTCATGTGAAGATAATTATTTGATTTTTTTGGTAATATATGAGTTCTCAGAATTAATAATTAATATCTGTTTTTGGGATGAATAATAACATCCATATTTTCTTTAGTAAATATATAGTTAAGTATGACTGATGCAGTGCTGTTTAGTCAAATGTTTTTCTGGGAACTCACCTCAATCAGCTTCCTTTTATTTGTCTTTTAAGCATCTTTAGCGAATTGACCAAAAGTTTTTATAAAGTCATCATCTATAAGTGCTTTGTGTAATTCCTTGCCGTCAGCTTTAGCTTCTTCTGAGCATGATTCGCAGGGAATAAATTTTCCACTTTCATCGACGGTACTGCCACATCCGCCGTGTAATGGCGTATTCTTGAAAATTAGACCTATTGACATTGCGAGTATCGCAATCCCGAAAAATAGTGTTGTAATTGAAATGATAATCAGTATTGAACTCATAATAAAAATATCCTACTATGTCTTAGATAAAAAAAGGAGAATGTTGATGAATATAGCAGATGATTTGATTAAAGACAAGAATAGAGAATTAGTAAGTGTTGATGAAGCCACTACTATTGCCACCGCAGTTGCATTGATGGCAAAGAATAGAATAGGTGCCATACTAATTAAAAGAGGTGATGAGATTGTTGGTATCTGGACAGAGCGTGATCTTTTACATTGCGTTGCAAAGCTTGAGCTGGACTGCGTAAATAAGAGTATCGGCAATTATATGAGAAAGGATTTGAAATATTGTGAATGGAATGATTCTGTTTATAAACTGATGGATATGTTTTTGGGTTTAAGGTTACGTCATCTGCTGGTAAAGAAAGATGGGGCGTATATTGGTCTTATATCGTCTGGTGATGTAATGAAAGCAACTATTCGCGAGAAAAACCAAGAATTGGCTAACCTTAATGCTTCAATGAGTTGGGATTATTATGAAGAATGGAAGCATGAGTAGCCTATGGTTTATAGGTGTTTCCTGATTTTGGTTTTTAATCCAAGAGGCTCGTAAGTTTATTCGTATGAAAACAAGATTTGATCAGAAGTCCTGAAGCGTACTATACTCTTGTTAAAATAATCTCTTGTCGTTCTGCTAGGCGTACAATTGTATTCCAGTCATAAGTGGTTAGGTTTTGTGAATGTGCGAGATTGTTTCTTAATGATTCAAAATCTTTTATTTGACGTTCGGCATCACGTTTTGATTTAAAGTTTAGATCTACTTTGCTCTTTTCATCTTTTAAAAGAATATATGCTTTGTCTGTAAGTTGTAGGCAATCTATAAGATGTGCACGTTGATTTCTTCGCAAGCGCTCTTTCTGTAATTCTATCGCTTTTTCTAGTCGCTTTGGTGATAGCTTTGTTTGCCATTCGTCATTTGGAAATACTATTTCTACTTGCTTGGAAATATACATGTCGAGAATAGTTACAATGCCGAAGAGCCACATTCTTACTGGGGGTTTATCAATATCATGCTTGGTTACGACTGCACTAACAGCACCGAGAATGGAAATAAAACAAAATTCAGATTTTGAAAGTTTAATAATAACATCGGCAATAGATGCTGAATCTGAAATTATATTATTATCAAATTGGTGTAGAAAATCTTTACATTCGCCGTTATTTAGGTCTTTCTGTGATGCATATCCTATAACCTGGGCATCCTTTCGTATGCCAATAATTTCTAAGTTTTTTGCCAGCATAAAATCTTTGGCTATTAGTGCTGGTTGATTGCCGTCTAGGGATGCGAGCGGTTCTGCGATATCCATAGCAGAGAAGCCGTGGTCAAAAATACGTGCCATGCGTTGGCGCAGTGGTGGTTGTTTATCGGTATTCATTAAAATAACTCCAAGTATGTTTTGTTAGTAAGAGGGGAAGGATAAATGATAATAGTCGAATAATAAAGGAAAAATGGAAAAGGATTTTGATAGGATTAACAGGGAAAAGAGAAAATATTGCGGCGGTCTACCTCTCGGAGATAGGTAGTTACTTTCGAATATTTTGGTTGTATTTTGCTATTGAATAAAAAAGGGGGGAGTGGTATGTTGCTCTCTTACTATTTTATTGATAATTATATGAGGCAATCTTATGAAAATTCTTGTTGTTGGTGGTGGTGGTCGTGAGCATACGTTGGCGTGGAAATTGGCGAGTGACAGCTGTAAGCCTGAGTTGTTTTGTGCTCCTGGTAATGCCGGTACTTTAGAGATATGTACAAACCTTGATATTGGTGCAGAGGATGTCGACGGCTTATTGCGGTGGGCTATTGAAAATAAACCGGATATTACAGTTGTTGGTCCCGAAGTTCCGCTTTGTGCGGGTTTAACTGATCGTTTTAATGATGCCGGTTTATTGGTATTTGGTCCTAATAAGGCTGCGGCGTTATTAGAGGGAAGTAAGTTGTTTGCAAAAGAAATAATGCAGGCTGGTGGTGTGCCCACGGCTAGTGCTGTTAGTTTTGTAAGTGCTGATGATGCCCTTGCTTATGTTGCGGATCATAGCTTTCCTCTTGTAATTAAGGCTGATGGGCTTGCTGCCGGTAAGGGCGTTTATATTTGTGCTGATAATAAAGATGCTGAAAAAGCTATTAATGATGTACTTGTGGCTCGTGAATTCGGTGATGCAGGAAGTGAGCTGCTGGTGGAGGAATGTCTCGTTGGTGAAGAGGTTTCTATTCTTGCTTTGATTGATGGTGAAAATATTTTGATGTTATCATCATCACAAGATCATAAACGTGCATTTAATGGCGATAAAGGTCCTAATACTGGTGGTATGGGGGCATATTCACCGGCACCTATTATGACTGATGAGCTTTGGCCAGTTGTGAAAGAAGAGGTTTTTCAGCGGACTTTAGATGAATTAAAAAAACGTGGAATAAAATATCAGGGTGTTATGTATGCCGGTTTGATGGTGACTGCTGAGGGCGTAAAAGTACTAGAGTTTAATTGTAGGTTTGGTGATCCTGAAACACAAGTGGTAATTCCGCGTATAAAAGGTGATTTGGTTCCTGTTTTGCAGGCTTGTATAGATGGTACTTTACGTGATGACATGATTGAATGGCGTGATGAGTCTTGTGCGTGTGTGGTTATGGCTGCTGGCGGTTACCCTGGTAGTTATAACAAGGGTGATGCCGTTTTAGGCTTGCAGGACGGTGCTGTAAAAGAAAATGTAATAGTCTTTCATGCGGGAACAGCTATTAAGGATGATAAAGTTGTAACTAGTGGCGGTAGAGTTCTTGGTGTGACAGCTTTGGGTAAAGATTTACGGAGTGCTCTTGATAAAGTGTATGTTTCTCTTACGCATATTGAATTTGATCAAGCACAGTATCGTACTGATATAGGTAAGAAGGCTCTTTAAAGTTCTCCGACAATTTCTTCTAGGATGTCTTCAAGTGCGACTAGCCCTGTAACTTTTCCGTTGTTATCGGTTGCTAGACAGGTTGGGTTTCGTGAATGTCGCAGGCGTGGTAATACATCATCAACTGGCATATTTTCTGTGATGAAGAGTGGGGGGCGTATAAATTCTGATATTTTTCTGTCGTGTTGCGATTCTGGCACAGAAAGAACGAAGAATACGTTTATAATACCGACAAATTTTTCGTCTTTTACGTTATAGGCGGGGATTCTTGTGAACCCTGAGTTTCGTGCAACTTTAAAAAAATCGGTTAATGTAATATCGTCATTTACAAAAACAACTTTATTTATAGGAATCATAATTTGCCGTACGTTTTTATGTGATAGTTCAAAAACACGATTAATCATTAGCCGCTCTTCACTTGATAGCTCGCCTACATCTTCGCTTTCTTTTGTCAATATTTTCAGGTCTTCTTTAGTAACAAAATTAGAGGATGTGGAAAAAGATTTCTTTAGACCGGGCATAAGTGTGCTGGTTATCCAAATTATCGCTTTGGATAATGGCATAAATATTATTTCTGAGAAATATAGAAAGCCTACAAAGCGACCGCATCTTTCTTGTGGTCTACTGTGGAACCATATTTTTGGAAGATATTCGCTAAAAATAAGAACTATTAAAGCCGTTAGCAGTGTTGTTGGTATTTCTGCCCATGAACCAAGTTTTTCTGTTGTAATTCCAGCAATGACTACAGATACAATAACGACGCAGATATTAGTACCAACTAAGGTTGTTCCAAGTAATCGGTCGGGATTATCGAGGTAATCACGTAGTTTGCCCGCAGCTTCGTCGCCAAGTCTATGCTTGTGTTCTAGGCGCATTCTATGAATAGAGATGATGCCTGTTTCTATTCCGGCATAAAATGAAGCACCAATAAGACAGGTTAGAATTATAATGAATTGGATTATGATCATTCGTCGTCCTCCTTGTTATCTTCTATCGGGAGTTTTTCCAGTTGGAGCAGAATAATACGTTGTTTTTTAACTTTCATTACTCGTACACGGCAATTCTGATGCTCTACAATTTCTCCCGCTTTTGGAATGCACTCGGCAACAGCACTTACCCAACCGGAAATTCGGTCAACACCTTCTGCCTCTAAGGATAGGTCTAATTCGTAGTTGATGTCTTCTAGGCTGGTATTGCCGTCAATTAACCATTCGTATTTATTGATATTCTGTATTTCAAATTTTTTAGGGCCATATTCGTTGTCAACATCATCAATGATTTCCTCGAGAATATCACCGCGTGTTATCATGCCGGCAGTTCCTCCGTATTCGTCTGCGACAACGGCAATTTTTCTATGTTCACGTTGAAATGTTGAAAGAAGCGTATCTAGCGGGGTTGTTTCCGGTACAAAGTAGGGTGATTCCATAAATGAGGTTATATTGTCTTCACCGGATAGGAGAAAGCGTGGTAAATCAAGGATACCCTCAACCTGATCAAGGGAATCTCTATACACCGGGAGGTAGCGGAATTTTACATTACGTGCAGTTTGTTTTTGTTTTTTTGGTGAATCATCTAGGTCTATGCCTATTAAATCTACGCGCGGCGTCATGATATCGCTAGCTTGCGTATCTTCAAGTCGGATAATACCATCAACCATAGTACGTTCTTCTTCGTCTAGTATGCCTTCTTCTGTACCTACCTCGACTACTGTGCGAAATTCCTCTTCAGTTAATGTTTTGCGTTCACTGCTCATTTTTTTGGTAAATATTTTTGTTATCCATTCAATAGTGATACGTAACGGACTCATTATTATGATTAGAGTTGCCAAAATGGAAGAGTATTTGCAGGATAATTTCTCTGGAATAGTCATTGCAAGTCGTTTGGGGGCTACTTCGCCGAATACAAGCAGTATAATTGTGATAAGAGGAATAGAAATTGCTGTTGCGTATTTAGGGTAGAAGTTTTTAATAAAGGCAAATCCAAGAGCTGATGCCATTACGTTGACAATAGTATTACCTATTAAAATAGTAGATAGAAGTTTTGAAGGACTGGAAAGTAGTTTTGAAATGCATTCCCCGCAATTTTTCCTTTTCTTGCATATACGATGAATCTGAATAGAATTAAGCGAGAATAGTGCTGTTTCTGCACTGGAAAAGAATGCTGAACAGGCAAATAATATAAAAAGGACCAGAAGTTCAATAATCTCAGTTGTCATAATCAGTAGCGAGCTTGACATTCCGAACTGTGAGTCTTGTCCGAATGTCCGCAGAAGAGCCTGTGACCTCCATATCTTTAATCATCCATCGCCCATTAATTTTCTTAATGCTTTTTACCCATAATCGTCTTATAGCTTTGTTTTCAGAATTAATTTCTTCAGCTTGCATTAGAACATGAGCTTTTTTATCAATCCATAAACGTGCAGCATTGTGAGTCGTGTTTTTCATATTTTTGAGAGTTTTTTTTGAGCTATCAGTTGTTGGTCGCCGCACTTTTATTATATAGCAATCTCTGCCACGAACAGAGCCGGTAGTGATTTTCTGTTCAGGTTTCCACCAGAGAACAGAGAGTGTTAAATCTAGCCAAGTTATATCGGTATTTCGAATAGTTTTTGATAGATTGGGAGTAGGGCGTAATACCAGCGGATCTCCTGATGCATAGTTAAACTCAGGTGATTCACCGTGTTGTCTTGTGATGGTAAGCTGTTCTAGTTTTCGTCCAAAAGTGTCCATTATTGTGTACTGTGCAAAAGAAGGATTTGCGGCAAGGTCAAGTACAGTATTGAATATTAATTTACTTTGTACGCCACTTCCCCATTTAAGAACAGAGATATAACCTTCAATATTAAGGCGTTCCTGTGGGAGTTGGATTAAGACATCACGAATTAACTGAGTGGCGGTTAGCGGATGACCTTCATTGTAACAAGCATTATTTTCAGTCGTAATATTTTCAATTAACTGGCTAGATGATGGAGGTTGGTCATCTTCGGCAGGGTCATCCAAAGTAGACGTTTCTGCCACGGTGCATTCTGCAATTGAGAAAGTAATACAAACTGCTATGGCCATAGACCGTAATGAATTCAAAAGTTACTTGCTCCTTGGCTTAAGAGTCTTCTTTAAAAGGTCCTGCAGCTTTATCAGCGTCTAGTGCTTTATTTAAAATGTCACAAACGGTTTCTAGTCCTGATGCTGGTATAACAATAGCATCACGCCGTCCGCCTACATCTTCAGTGATTCTGATAAATCTGCCTCTTGCATTTTCTCGTAGTGAAAATGATAAATATTTTCGTTCTATCTGTGCATTGTCATTAAATAATTCTTTATCCACACCCTGTCTCCCGAAGTTATTATTAACATAAGTAAGCTATCGTTGCAAAACACAACTATAGGTAATAAATGCGGCAGTATAGCAGGATTAGTATTATTGTCAACTCCATAAATACGAAAATATTGGAAGACGTAGAGTATTATTTGTCATATATTTCCTATTATGAATTTTGTGTAGTTGACGGTCTCTGGTCAACAATGACTTTAGTCCTTCTGACTTTACTCCTTTTATCATCGGTGTAATGGTCGATAGCGTACTCTGTGTGGTGCGGCCTTGTCGCCAAGTTGTTCTTGCCGCCACTTATGATAAGCTTGATAGTTTCCTTCAAACCAGACTACTTCACTATCACCTTCAAAAGATAATATATGTGTGGCAATCCGGTCTAAAAACCATCTGTCATGGCTAATAACTACGGCACAGCCACCGAAGTTCATTAGCCCGTCTTCTAGTGATCTTAGCGTTGCCACATCTAGGTCATTAGACGGTTCATCGAGTAGGAGCAGGTTGCCGCCTGATTTAAGTAGCTTTGCTAGGTGGACACGGTTACGTTCACCGCCAGATAGAATACCAACTTTTTTCTGCTGTTCAGTTCCTTTAATGTTGAATCTTGCACAATAGGCACGGCTATTCATTTCTTTGCCGCCAATAAGAATACTTTCTTTGCCATCACTTATTTCTTCAAATACAGTTTTATCAGGATCAAGATCATCGCGAAACTGATCAACATAAGAAAGGTCAACGCTGTCTCCAACCTTTAGTTCTCCTGTAGTTGGTTTTTCTTCACCAGTTATCATTTTGAATAGGGTCGTTTTACCTGCACCGTTACCGCCAATAACTCCGACAATTCCGCCGCGGGGTAGTTTGAAGGTGACGTTTTCCATTATAACACGTTCGCCAAAAGCTTTTGTTAAGTTAACAGCATCAACAACCTGATCGCCAAGCCGTCTTCCATGTGGAATCTGGATAACCAATTTGTTTTCCTGCGTATCAAAATCCTGTGAAGCAAGTTCTTCGTACCGTTTTATACGAGCCTTGTTTTTTGTTAGCCTGCTAGAGGCATTCATACGTATCCATGAAAGCTCTTGTTCAAGTAGTTTCTTTCGTGAAGCGTTCTGTTTTCCTAGGCGTACTTCGGCTTCTTGTTTTTGTTCTAGCCATGCCTCGTAGTTGCCTTTGTATGGTATTGCACGTCCGGCATCTAGTTCTAGAATCCATTCGGTTACATTTGATAGAAAATATCTATCATGAGTAACAACAATTAATGTTCCTTTAAAGCGTTTTAGATGTTCCTCAATCCAGCCCACGGACTCGGTATCTAGATGATTGGTAGGCTCATCTAGTAGTAGTACGTCCGGATCACTGAGTAGTAAGCGGCATAGGGCTACACGTCTTTTTTCGCCACCGGATAAAATATTTACAGGGCTATCACTGGGGGGAAGCCGTAAAGAATCCATTGCTATTTCAATTTTATTGTCCAACTCCCAGAGATTATCTGTATCAATCTCATTTTGTAGGCGGTCAAACTGATTGCTGAGTTTATCCATTTCCTCGTCTGAAAGATCTTCACCCATCTTGTCGCAAAGGTCATCATACATATCAAGCTTAGCCTGCTGTGTGCTGACGCCTTCTTTTACAATATCCAATACGGTTTTTGATAGATCAAATTGTGGTTCTTGTTCCAGGTAGCCGATGGTTCTCTTTTTTGCTATTTGAGCTTCTCCGGCAAAATCAGTATCAATTCCAGCCATAATGCGCAATAGGCTAGATTTACCAGAGCCATTTGCACCTATTACGCCAATTTTTGCTCCAAAAAAGAACGCTAAAGTTACGTCATCAAGAATAGTTTTTGAGCCATGTTGTTTCGTGATGTTATTAAGTATATATGCGTATTCGCCAGCCATATTAGGTTTTCCTTTGCTTATTTATCGGGGCTGGTATTAAGTACTAAGCTCCTTGTTATGTCAAGTTTAGAGTTTATCCAAGAAGTGTCCAAGTGCTGATTCGGCATTTCATTTCGGTGGTAAGAATAAAATTGCCCACTAGCATATCTGTTCGCTATCTATCCTCAGCCATTTTTTGGATTATGATGATGGACGATGATGTTGAAGTGCCCGAAGGTAATTTTGCAAGTACCGCTATTTTCTGTTTTAACATTTTGGCATTAAACATGTAGCCGTGTGCTTCTGAATGGTATCCGAAACGTTTATCTTGTTCAATATAGGGTAAGATATTCTTCAGATTTTCCATTTCATCTTTGCTTATGTGAGAGTATTCTGCGAGTTTATCTTCGCTCCAGTTTAGTCGTAATTTATATAATCTGAATAGGTTGTATGTACTACGGAATATTGCATTACATACTTTTGCATTGGCAATTTCTTCTGATGCATGTTTTGTATCTCTGCTTGATAGTCCTTGTTCTAATAATGATACGCCTTTACTCCATTCGTCGGCTAGGTAATTGAACCCTATTATTATTTCATTTAGTGAAAAATCTTTGATGGCTCCCGAAAGATCATCGCCGCGTTCATCCATTAGCCAGGATCTTCCTGCACTTTTATTGTTAAGTGGTGCTGGATATGATATAAAGCTTAGTGCATAATTTGTTGGACCAGCATATAAATATGGAATACAAAAAGGATAATTAGTCATTGCTTCTGCAAAAACATTCCATGATTCCGTTACTTTATTTACATCGCAATCCAAAAAATATGTACTGGCAAACTTTCTTAGTGCATCAGTTTTGTTTTTGGGAGCAGAGTCAGAAAGGAACCAGTTAAATGCTGCGGTATTGGCAGTAATCATATTGCCAAAGTTCCAACATCCCATAAATCCTGCAAGATTATTTTCTTTCAGATATATAGCTTTTTCAAATAGGTTGCCTATTAATGGTAAGTTTGGAACTGTTGCTAGTTCATGTGTTGTGCCGAATTGCAGTTTTGCCAACCCCTGAAGTCTATACTTTTGTGCGAGCTTTATTGATTCTATAAATTGAGGTGATGGACCAGCATACGAAATGGAGTATTCATCAATTTGTGTGTTTTTATGTCCGAGAATATCTTTTTTGCCACCTCTTTCAAAGCCAGCCATAAGAATTATGTCTTTTGGTATTTTACTGATAATCTTTTCGCATGGTGAATCAACATGAAATGACCATGACCAGTTCCACGCAATAATTTTAATGGATTCTGATACGGATCTTATTCCATCTCTAACTAGTGTAAGTAGTTCTGAAATAATATCTTCTGGTGCTCGTTTTGCACAACGCATGCATTCAATGGTGATATTTTCAATTTCACCAGTAGGGCCAACTACTTTTCCTCGTCTTGTTAGGCAATGTGCGGGATATTCAGATGCAGTAATTAGAATTATGCCGCCAAGTCCCGGTAGCATTTCTGCTAGTTTTGCAGATGCATTTTTCAAGTATGATTGAACTTTTTCTGTTGATGTACACAATGATTGAACTTTGAATGATTTGTTATTTTTATCGTCGTCAACATCTTCAATCTGTCCGGCAATATCATTATGATTTGTCCAGAATTCATGGTCGCTGAGTGGCAAAGAACGTGGCGGTTGCATATAAAGATAAACTTTGATGCCATACTTTGTTGCTCTCTTAATTAGGTTGTTCAGGTGTTGTTGATGATTTTTTGCGTTTTTGCCGAGTTCAGGAAGAATTGTTTCTGTTACTATATGATGAAGTAGTCCGTGAATCCAGATGCCATTGAATCCGCTTGCAGCTATTTCTTTCAGGGTCTGATCTGAATAAGCCTTATCAGCAGTAATTGTTTCGTCCAATAAATCATTTGGAATTTCGGTGTTGCATCCAAAGTTAGAATAAGGTGATCTCCATATTTTTATCATGCTATAAGTATCCTGTTCCGTAATGGTATTATTAAACAGCAATCACGATATATATATAGTGATAGAGCGTCAACTTTTTTCCTCGCAATCATGCTAGGAAAGTCATCAACACTTGGCATACTAATTTACAAACTCTGATGTCTATTGCTGATCCAGAAGGACGTGTCATTGAATATGACTACACCGATGCCGGCTCACTGTCTGAAATGCACAAATATCCTGCGTCCGGTGTCGCTCTCACTGCGTATTATGCTTATACAACCAACGGACTGCTTTCTGCCGTTACAAATGCAAATAATCACTGGATACATTATGATCACGATGCAACGGCTATATTTCAGAAATCACCCCACAGTTGGGACCATCAATAATTTACTCAAACAACATCCTCGGCTATGTTGAGAATATTACACTTCCCGGTACATCCGGTAATCGCACCACCTCTTTTGATGTCAATCCACTTGGGCAGATAAAAAGCATAACCTACCCCGATGGCACAACAGAAGAAATGGGATATGATAATATAGGTAACATGACATCCTAAACAAATCCCGAAGGTTCCGTCACCACTTATGAATACCTGCCGACAAGAAAACTATCAAAAATTGTACATATCGGCACAGTTGTGAGAACATATTATGCAATCACCGACCACCTCAGAACCGTCCACGCCATAACAGATTCATCCGGCAACATAGTTGAGTCATACAAATATGATGAATGGGGCAGAGTACTCGGCATTTATTCTGAATTATGACTACTAAATTCTGTTGCGATTCTTTATCGCTGAAGGTATGGATTCATATTTGACTACTATGGCAGAACAGTGTAGGGTAATTGGCGATATATCTGGTCAGTTTGAATATGCAGAAGGTTGGAGACGGCATCTACATTTAGGGTTTTGTAGTGAAGATGCTGATCCATTGAAAGGATTAAAATGATATTGTCAATAGATCTTGGTTCAACAAATTTTAAGGCGGCATTATTTGATGGTTTATTAAATAGGGTTGGGGAATCCTCTTTGCCGTCTCCTTATATTTGTAATGATGGAAGTTGCGTGGAGATGGATGTTGAAGCTGTACGCAAAACAATTGTTGAGTTAATTAAAAATAGTTGTAAGGCTGCTGGTATCGATACCACTTCTATTGAGTCGGTAGCTGTTGGAAGTCAGGCTCAGAATTTTACTATTCTAGATGAAAATGGAAATGCTCGTTGTCCTGTTATTAGCTGGCTTGATACCCGTAGTGGGGACGAAGCAGAGGAACTCTGGGAAACACTTGGTGTTGACTGGCATGAGCATTATAGTTTTCCTAATCTTAATGGAAGTGTTCAGCTTGCACATTTATTATGGTTGCATAATAATATTCCTAATATTTTTGAGGGCAGCTTTAATGTTGTAACTTTGCCGGGGCTTGTGTTTGAGTTGCTTGCAGGAGTTAATTTGAGTGACGAGAATCTTGCGGCAATGAATGGAACATATTCACTTAAGCTTCGTGATTGGCGTTTAGGAGCAATTGAGAAATGTGGGGTTACGGCCTTAAATATGCCACAATGTGTGCCAGTAGGTGAGGCTGTTATCGTTGAAAGTGATTGTAAGGAACTGGAGCTTCGTAAGGAGCTACGATTGGTATCTGCCGGTAATGATCAGACTGCGGGAGCGTTTGGTAATGCTTGTAAGGGTGATGATATGATTGCAACGCTCGGGACGGCTTTGGTTGCTTATCGACATACTGGTGAGCAGCCCGGACCATATGGTAAAAATGGTTGCTGGGGACCATATCCCGGTGGCGGTTACTATGAACTTGCGTTTACTAATAATGGTTGCCAGGCACTTGATTGGGCAAGAAGTGTATTGATGCCTGATTCCGAGGTTAAAGCATTTGATGCGGCTGCAGAGCGTGCGATACCATCGATAGATGCGACTACTGGGACATTCCATGCGGAAAGTATAAGGACAGACCAAGCTTGGCGAGGTGATTTTGTTAATGATGACGAAAAGGCCTATGCTGTTCTTGAGGGTATAACCTTTGATTTATATAAATTAATATTTGAGGATCTTGCCGCGCCGAAGGGAACATCATTACGAGTTGTTGGGGGTGGTAGTCATAGTGAGATATGGTTACAGCTCATTGCCGACACTTTAAACTGTACTGTATCGGCAGGGGATGGTGATAGTTTGCTTGGTGCTGCCGCTATGGCGGCTGGACGAGATGTGACAACTCTTAAAAGTAAAGTATTCCACCCCAATAGTGCTCGGCGACATCTTTTGGATTGCCGCCGTAGCGGTGGCGAATAGTTTCATGCTTGCAATATATAATCATATTTACCACTATCAGCACTGAGTTGGGGAGAATATTATGCGCAGAAAATATCCAATAGGAATACAGAGCTTTGAAAAATTACGAAATGACGGCTACCTTTATGTAGATAAGAGTTTCTTTGTGAAAGAATTATCAGATTGGGGATGTCACTATTTTCTATCACGTCCGCGTCGTTTCGGCAAAAGCCTGTTTGTTGACACCTTACACTGTGCGTTTGAAGGTAAAAAACATCTTTTTGAAGGTCTTTATC
>CAMZLY010000009.1 GCA_947311825.1 uncultured bacterium | reverse complement strand
CCGGAAAATGAAAATCAGGCAGAGAAAAAAGCTGATTTTTCCATACAAAATAATATTGGTAAAAAAAGCAATGATACATCATTGACGCAGAAGCTTGATACACTGCTCAAATCAGAAGGTGTTATACCCGAAAATCGCGGATTGCAAGCTGATAAGATGATTAGTGATACGGGGGAACTTACCAGAGACTGGGGCAATGAGTTGTTTATTGTAAATACTCCAAAGAGTCAGGGGTTTACGGGCTTCCCAACGAAACCGATTAAACTCAGTGATGTTGTTATTGATTGCAAGTCACCTTATGCAACAATTCAACTTAGCACATTAGATGGAAGGACCATAGAAAATTCCAGGCGCATTCTTATTATTGCTGTTGCACGAGCAGATAATAAATATACAAGAATTAAGTATGAATCAGAGGTTGCGCTCCCTAAAGCAAGTGGATTTCGAGGAAAAGACTTAACAGTTCTCGGCACAAAGGATGAACAAAAAGGACCAATTATGATAGAGCCGGTAATAGCAAATGTTTACTTTAAGAATAAGTATAAAACAGATTATCGAGTTACTCCTTTAGCACCGGATATGACTCCTCTTGCCGGGCAAACAACAACTTTTATCAGTAATAATATAGGTGAAGTATGTGTAAAAATAGGTCAGCATCCGTCAGTATGGTATTTGCTTGAGCGTATATAACAATGAAAGGTATTGAAATGTTTAATAATTTTGGGATTGGTATTATAGCACTACTGATTTGTGTATCTGTGTTAGAATCAGCAGGTATATCTTATGCGAAGGGTACAGAAAAGGTATTCAAGTCTTCTTATGATTCTGATAAATGGTTTAATTTTTTTATCCCGTTGGATATAAAGAATCTTAAGAATAGTGAACTTGATTTTTCATTTTTGCTGGATGCACCTGCCGGGAAACATGGCTTTGTGCAAAGTAAGAATGGTCATTTTGTGTTTGAGGATGGTGCTTCTGCCCGATTTTTCGGGATTAATATACATAGTGCAAAAGGGTTGCAGTTATCGCATGCGGAAGCTGACGCACTATCTGATCGAATAGCTTCTTTCGGTTGCAATATTGTTCGTTTGCATTCCATTGAGCGACCAGCCCCTTTAGGAATTCTTGATGCTACTGCTAATGACACGGTGACGTTTGATAAAGAACGTATGGATATGTTGGATTACTTTATTTTCGTACTTAAACAGAAAGGAATTTATGTTAAAATAGATGTAGTGGGACAATGCCACCGGCGAGTGAAAATTAACGATGGTCTAATTGGTATTAAAGATTATGATGCACCAATGTATCATGGTATCTGGCCCGGGCCATGGGGGCAGTGTTATTTCGATCCAAATGCAGAGGCGTTGGGAAGACGTTTTGCAGAGAATTTACTGAATCATATTAACCCATATACAAAATTAAGATATGCCGATGAACCGGCAATCGCAATTGTTGAGCTTTCTAACGAAGCTAATGTTGCCCGTATGGGATGGGTTTGGGGCGGCAAGTGTTACAGTGAAGTATATCAATCATATATTGATACGGCATGGAATCGCTGGCTCCTTAAAAAATATAAGAATCGTGATGCGTTAGCTAAAGCCTGGACGGACTTTTCGGGACAGCAGGCATTGGCGGATGATGAAGATCCTCGTCGTAATACTGTAAAATGCGGATGGCCGAAACAGGTGAAGACCTGGCGGAGGAGTGGTAAAGGTGAAAAGGCGATGGTCAGGATGACTGATTTCGCACTTTTTTTGGAGAATACTATAGCGAACTACACAGAACGAATGCAGTCGTTTCTTAAAAATAAAATGGGAGTTAAATGTCCTGTTCTTGATACTAATGATCATGGTTATTTTCTGTTTACATTGCGGCAAGCAGCCAAGTATAACGATTTTCTTGATGTTCATGCTTATTGGGCACATCCTCCCAAGCATTATAATATTCCCGCAGTCAAGGTCGATCCAGTGGCTTTACCGCCTGCAACAGACAGTCTGATGATTCCTACTATGGGGCGTTCTAAAGTTGCCGGTTTGCCGTTGGTGATAAGTGAGTGGAGTACATGCTGGCCAAATGAATGGCGAAGTTCGGATATGCTGTTAATGTCTGCCTATTCATCTTTGAATGATTGGGACGCACCAATTGCCTATAGTTATCTGGGCGGATATAGTTTGTCACTTAAAGATACAGCTGAGAAGCGAATCACTCATGCGACAATGTTTAATGCTGATCCTGCAGAGATGGGAATATTTCCGCTGATGGCATTGGCTTTTCATCGAAGATATATAAGTGTATCAAGAAATGTTTTTGAATATGCTTGTACCGATAGTGATACCGTGTTTTCTGATAAGATATTGGCATGGAAAAAAATATGTTCCGAAAAGAATCCAATGCTGTATATGCCGCTTATCGGAAGAACACAGACTAAATTCTTTCATAAAAAATATATGCCGAGCGATGATGTGACAATGACCATAAATAGTGGCAAGACTTCCAGTGGCGACTACTCAATGGCTCCTCATGCTCTGATTTTATCAGGCTCACCATTTATTGATGCTTACACACAAAAAATTAATGCATTGGCTTCTACAAAATATATCTGGCCGGATATTGCCGGTTGGGTTAAAGATGCGGGTAATATCAATGTTGACTGGGGGATAAGCGATTCAGTCCTGCCTGTGGGATGCAAAGGGTATTATAAAGATACACAAGGCCGAATAAATGCCGTACGGGATTCTCGTTATGCAGTTGTTCCAAATAGCGAAAAACTTTCTAAATATCAGCTTGCTGAGTTTGCAATGGATTCAGCCAAAGAATGGAAGTTGCTTAAGGAAGGTCAGGGCTATTCTCGTAAAAATAAAACCATTGTCAGTGATACCGGCGAAATAAAGAGAGAGTTTGGCAAAGGTCGTTTTATTGTTGATACCGCAAAAATGATTGCATTTAGCGGGTTTAGGGATGATGGCAAACCTATAAACTGTCAGGCAGGGACATTATTGTTAAACAGCGGTTTCTCAACAATTGTATTAATCAGTATTGACGGAAAACCGTTAAATAAATCTGATAAAATGATATTGATGGCACAGGGCCGCTGCGATAATGGTGGAAGCATCTATGAAAAATCAGCATATAAAGAGCAATATGCTCTTTTCGGAAATAAACAATATGTTGACTCGTTGACTGAGTGGAATGGGCATGAATGGCAATATCTGTATGATGAACACGCTAAACTTAAAAAAAGAAAAGTTATAAAAGAAGGTACAGGGTCAATCGTTGTTGAGCCTGTACAAGTGAAAATTAAGATTAAACGCAGTATTACTGCTGCTCCACTGGAAGCTATTCTTCTTGATCAGTATGGTCAAAGAGTTAAAAGCGTTAAAATGATAAATAATAATGATGGCTATACAATACCGATAACTTCCGAATGGAAAACAATATATTGTTTAATAGAAAGAAGAGAGAGATGATAATCAATAAAGAGAATATTAGTAAAAGAGAACATAAATTTGCATATTTCTGGTATGACGAACCGCATATTTTTGAGTGGACACAAAGAGATTTTGATTCGGCTATAAAAAAATATGCGGATATCGGTATTAATCATATTATTGATTTCAGCATCACGCATATACGCTGGTCTTTTTATCCTTATAAAGAGATTATAAATTCCGCATTGGAAAAATTAATAAAAGCATGTCATAAGAATAATATCTACCTAACAGAGCATCATTCTTCTGTCCTTTTATTTTGCACCGATACGCCCGAACGAATTGAGTTTATGCAGAAACGTTTTTTCGGCAAAAGAAACGGTTCATATAAGAATTGGCCGAATTTTGTAGAGAACTGTTTGCATGGTATTGAAGTTGATGGAAAGAATCTGAATGATATGCTTCAGATTGATCCGATAACAGGGAAGCCGTTTGTTATTGACGAGTGGGGGACATATCGTATTTGCACCAACCATCCTGATTTCACTCCGTTATACCTGAAGTATCTGGAAGAACTTTACGCATTGGGAATTGACGGCATTATGACTGATGATATAAGTATGGTGTATCATCCGAATGTAAATGGGCGTAAAGATGTTCCGCATGGTTGTGCCTGTAAATTTTGCAGGGCACAGTTTAAGAAGGAAACAGGTTATATATTGCCATCCTGTGGAGTTGAATGGGCGGAATGGCGGGAAAAACGCGATAGTGCAGATTATATTGCCTGGTTGAAATTCAGGAAAGAGTCGGTTCGTAACTTTCATGTAAAGGTAAAAGAACATTATGAAAGTCTGGGATTGCAGTTGTTTCGCCCGAATTATAGTGCGACAACGATTCACTGGACCAACCCCGGCGGTTATTGTTTTGATTTGCTGCCGGCGTTAGATTGGGTGATGATTGAGAATACATTTGAGCATATCACACGCTATAGCTGGCCGGAATGGATGATTGAACATAATCATCGGTTTGCCTTGGCGAGATATAGGGAAATACCGGCAGCGGCAATGTTTTATCCGCACCGCAAAGATGAATTATCATTTTGCTGGGCATTGGCAATGAATTCCGGTATTGGCTATCTCGGAACGGCTAATTGTGAGCCTGTTGATTTGAATACATGGGAAAAACCGTTGCGTGCTTTTGAATATAAACAACAGAATTCGATAATCAGGAATAAAAAAATTGCAAAAACCGGATTTTATTTCTCTCGCTTAACCCGTGATTTATATCCTGATTATGAGGGACGTTCAAGGGAGAATCTTACTACCTGGATGCTTGCCTGTGAGTTTGAGAATATTCCTTATGATATGCTTTTGCCGGAAGAGCTGGAGCATTCGCTAAATAGTTTTAGTTTGATAATTCTCAATGAAGCGGCGGTTATGTCGGAAACAGAACTGACAGCCTTTAAAACATTTGTCGAAAAAGGTGGTCGTATTTTATGGATTGGGGAAAATGCCGCACAAGATGAAATGTTTGTTGTAAACAGGTCTTTTGAAGATGTTTGGGGCTTCAGTGCTTCTAGGGAGTGGCAAGCTTATGGAAAGGGACAAGTAAAATCACTTGCACTGGAAGAATACACCAATCCTTTACGTCGTAGGGTTACTGCTCCACTGCGTATGATTAAAGATAATGAGCCGAATTATGATTATCAAGAGTTGACCGCAGAGGATCGCAAAACTTACAATAGAATAGCGGTCGAAATTATAGATGCACGGGATGGTCTTCCTGACCTTGAAATAAAAGACGCACAGCCTGGCTTACTGTTCCACCCATTTATCAATGAATCAGAAGATCAGCTTCTTATTCATATTCTGAATGCGGTTGGAACTCTCGACAAACCAAAGTCCGGGTATGTAATGGATTGTGATCCTATACCTTTTCCCGCACTTGATAAAACCGTACAGGTAACCATTCGTAAGCCGGAAGTGATGATGAATTCCGACAGCGGATACAAAGCAGTACTTTGTGTTCCTGAACAGGAAGAGATCACTCTTAACCTGATGGATGCCGAGAATTATTTTAAGTGTGAATTGCCGGCAGGCTCTTTTAATTTCTATGCAATGATTAAAATAATGAAAAATATGTTATGAAAATTTCGCAGAAAATAGAGAAATCGTGGATGATTTTCAAGGACAATGCAAAGTCACTGCTGAATGATGATGCAGAGTTGCAAATCTTGCGAGCTGCTGCACGGGAATGTGATGCTCAAAATATTTCAAAGCGTTTTTTTTCTTGTCCGGATATCTTGTTATATAGAGCAGGGCTTATTGAAAAATATTGCCCAAATGAGAAAAAGGATCTTATCAAAACATGTGATGATATTTTAGGGCATCGTTTTGACTTATTGGGCTCTGGTTTGATTGAGATGGGGGAGCATATTAATTGGCATCGTGATTATAATACCTGCTATGACTGGCCGGCTGATATTGATTATACAGCGATGGGGCGTGAGGCGTTTGACCTGCTGGTGAATCCCATTAGCGATGCTGAACTTAAATTTCCCTGGGATTTGTCTAATATGATGTGGATTCCCAGTCTGGTGGCAGCCGATGCAATGATAGGAGATGCACGTTATGCTAAGGCGTATGCTGATGATGTGCAGGATTGGATAAACAAGAATCCTTTTCCGTATGGAGTTAATTGGTATTGTGCCATGAACGTAGCGATGCGAGCTGTTAACTGGATCATCGGATTTGCGGCATTTGCATCAAACCTTACAACAGAGATTCAAGAGAGAATCATGGTTTCGCTGTTTGAGCACGGGATGTTTATTGCGGCTAATCTTGAAATTGAGCAGGATGAATTTCGCAATAATCATTATCTTACAAATATTGTAGGGTTGTATTGGCTCGGACATTTTTTTCGTGATTTGGCAACTGGTCGGCAATGGTTATTGTTTGCTAAAGATGCGTTGGAAAGAGAAATTGATGTACAGTTTCTTGCTGATGGGGTTTGCTTTGAAAATTCAACCAGTTATCACCGTCTGTCTGCGGAAATGTTGATGCTCTGTGCGATTCTGGGACAAGATAATGATGATGCTTTTTCAGAGAAATTTATTGGGCAGTTACATAAGGCTGTACGCTTTACCAGAGATATTACTCCGTCTAATCATTTGATACCGATGTTTGGTGATAATGATAATGGCAGGATGGTGCAATTCTATGGCTTTGGAGATATTCCTGTACGAGATCATCGCCACTTGATGGCGGTAGGGGGAGAGTTTTTTAACGATGACAGTTTGCGCACAGCCGGTGATGAAGCACGAGCAGATGCAATATGGCTGGTAGGCGATTGGACAGAACCGCCATTGAAAGTAAAAGAGACCTTTCGAACTTTTCAGTATAGTGACAGTGGCTATATGGGAATTGCCGGCGATGGAATATCATGGCTGATTCGTAATGCACAGATAAATATAAATAAGCACGAACGTGGCGGGCATGCACACTGTGATGCAATGAGTTTTACACTCAATATAGGTGGCGTTGATTTGATTGTAGATCCGGGGGTATATTGTTATTCAAGTCAGTTTGATGCTCGTAACGCATTCAGATCCGTCGAATATCACAATACAATTCAGTTGAATGACTGGAAAATGCATGATTATGGCAGACAAACATTTGAAGAATTGTGGAGCATGAAAGATGCGGCACAGGCAGAGACTTTAAGGTTTGAATCGGAAGGTGAAGATATAATATTTCAGGGTTCAACCAGAGGAAAGCTGGATGATCGGAAATTTCGCTTGAATAGAAAAATGATTTTCAGTCGGAGTAAAAGAATTCTTTCCATTACTGATTCTGTAGATATGCTCAAAGGGGAAGTTGTTGATGCGGATAAGGTTTACAGCCGCTTTACATTCGGGTCGGATATTAGAGTTATGAGAGTTGGATATCGCCGGATTGAGCTATGCGATAAAGAGACCGGAAGAAAACTGGCTTGTCTTGACGTTCTAGGCGAGCATGCCCATTTAAGGATACGTCCCTTATGGTTTGCTCCGAACTATGGTAGCAGAGTACAGATAGAGCAACTTGAAGTTGTCTGGATGCCAGCCAATAAAAAAGGTGTTTCTGTTGAGTTGCTTGTATATTAATCTAGAAACGTCAATTAACAAAAACGTTTTACAAACAGCACTAATCTATATCCTATAAAATATTTGTCAAGTAAGTATTATGGGTGAAATATCAATATACCGCATATATTTGTCAAAATAGGACAGGACTTGCAGTGTTGATGATGATATATTGGTGCCGTTAATTGAATTAGAACTTTGATTAACCAAGTAGTTTTGTGCATGTGTAGTTGCCACATTGTTCAGTGCATGTTGTATGTGATTGTTAAAGCCTGTTGGCTTAAAAGATAAAATAGGAGAAATGAAGTGAAGAAGAGCTATATTGTAGTACTGTTGGTAAGTTTATTAACGTCTGGATTTTGTAATGCTGCAGCAATGCTGGGGCCGGTAGCAGCCAGTAATGATCGTACGCTTGATACGGCTAACAGTCATGCTAGTGATGAGGAAACGTTAATGGCTCGGGGTAAAGCTTCTGCAACATATTCAAGAAAGTCTTGGATTAGATTTGATTTAAGTGGTCAACAATATTTTACAAACGCACCGGCGGAATTTAAAATTACTTATGTGGATTCACCAAGCTATGCAGGCAGACTTAGTATTTCTGTTTTGGAAGCTGGTTTTGTACCTTCTTCCACCAACATACTAGGAGTGGGCTGGGAAGAGAGCGATATTAATTGGAATAATGCACCTGGCAATACTACAAGTTCTCCGTATGTTCTTAATTCAGCTGATGTTAATGTGTTATATACTAAATGGTTAACAAATAATGTAAATATTGCGGCAGGCGACGTTATAACCGTCTCTATTGATACTCTTTCCGATTATCTTCAAACAAATGAAACGGTAACGGTTATTATGACATCCTATGATTATGCTCATGGTACTAGAGCATATTTTGCTTCGTCCGAGAACACTAATACCGTATATAGCGTTCCTACGCTGACTCCTACGCGTCCGGAAGGAACGGTTGTAACAATTAAGTAATGAAATTAGATACTGTTTTGGCGTATTTCTCTGGGGTATCTCCTGTAGAGCAATAAAGCATTCCAACTGCCTAAAATCGGTAGGTCATCATCTTTATTCTATTGCATTATTTAATTACGTTAAGCGTTATTACTGTAAAACTTTCGAATAGAAAAATTAAGGAAGCCCGTTTTATGTCAAATTTAAAATTATATTCCAAATATATATTATGTATCTGTTTATCTTTATGTTGTGCTATAGGTGTAACTGCCGAAGATTTCAGTATTATTGATATAAGTTCTGTTGCTAATATGGGGTTTATAGACAAAGTTGCCAATGATAAACAGGGAGGCTGGCCAGATCAGGGAGAAGAAAATGATTTACGTGCACTTAAAGGGGGCACACGTAAGTATAATGGCGTTCCGTTTAAAATTATAGATTCCTATAGTAATAACAATAGCTGTATAGCATTGCGTGGTAAATACAGACCGTATTTACCTCTTGAAACAACTAATATTGGTGTTGATAAAAAAGGAGATGTTATAGTTTTTCTTGGAGCCTGTGCATGGAGTGCCTCTGTTGGTGAAGACGTATTAAGAATGATTGTCGAATACGAAAGTGACAGCGCTTATTGTGATACGGCATTCAGGTTTGGAGAACATATTGGTGGGTGGTGGAATCCTGCACCACTTCCGCTTGCGGATATTGCATGGGAAGGGGATAATGATTCTGCAAGTATAGGGTTGTATAGTTTTACGTGGATAAACCCTTATCCCGAAGAGACTATAAAATCAATACGACTTATTTCGTCTGATTCAGAAGCTGCACCTATGATTGCTGCAATAACACTAGTTAGAAAGTCAGATGCATCACAACAAGTTTTGAATAATCTTAAAAGTTTTAAGAAGACTCGGAGGATTAGTGGTAGCGAGACATCAAATATTTCAATAACTATGGATTTCTCCAAGACAATTCGCAAAATCCCACCAATGGCGATATCTTTAAGTAACGGGATAAATACTAATAATGCCTATATGCCACAGGGGATTAAACTGGCTAAAGCCGGAAACTGTCGATCATTTTTCAGAATACAAACACACCCTGCCGAACCGGCAATTTCACCGGGAGTATATGATTTTACTAAACTGGATAAACAGTTGGATTATATAGATGCACTCGGTTTTATTCCGTTAATAAGTATATCCAAGGGGCCTTATTGGATAAGAAAAAAGGGTGTAAGTGGTGAAAAATTAAAACGTTGGATTCCTGATGATGAAGGCATATATGAACAATATTGCATAGATGTAATTAAGCATTTCTCTGCAAGAGAGAAGTCGGTTCTTTGGTATGAATTAGGAAATGAGCCAGATCTAAAAGCATGGGGAGTATCATTATATGTCAGGTTATTTAAAGCTGTTTCCGCTAAAGTGAATTTGTTAGATTCAAATATTAAACTTGGCGGACCAGTCACCTGTGGTCCAAATATAGGATGGGCAAAATTATTGATGAAAGAAGTGGGAACTAATGTCGGATTCGTTTCATATCATCAATATGGATATAGCACTCCGTTTAATACTCCTGACAAGAATATCATTAGTAGATTAGGGTTATATGAATCTTCGGCTAGAAAATATAAGAATATGCTTTTGGAACAGAAAATAAACTGTCCTGTTATGCTTACGGAGGTAAATACTTCATGGCGTTTTCCTGAGACCGACCCACGAATCAAAACAAGTTTTGGTGCTGCATGGACAGCTACGGCAATAGGAAATTACCTTAAAGGTGGTGGGGATATATTCTGCTTTTTTACATATAATGGTGGCTTCGGTATGACTCGTGAACTCAAAGAAGGAGTTTATATATATCCTGTTTATCATCTTTATTGGCTAATGAGAAAGTTTTTCCACGGGGATATGATTCTTGCAAAATATAATGCTACGGGCGTAAACGCTTATGGGTATATCAATAAAGATGAAGCCGGTCTATTTATAATAAATTTAGAAAATAAAGTATTGAATATAGATTTGGATATTACGAATAGTCTTTTGGGTGCCAAAAAAGCAGAGACATATATTTTAAACAATAAAACTTGGAACAACATAAAACTTGTTAATACCGATGGTACTGTTCCCCAATTATCCCCCGTCTATAAAAATGCTTCTGACATTTATAATAACAAATTTAATATACAACCTTACGAAGTTAGACTTATTCGTGTATTTAGATAGTGAAACAAAATGAAAATATGTAAAAATGGAAATGAAGCAATTTTTTCTGATTCCGGATGGTTGCAGTCTATACGCATAGATGGTCAGATATGGTTGTTCGGACAAGAAACTCCCGGCTGGTCTCTTAAGCTTGCTGCAAATACAAGTAACTATTATTGCAATACAGAGCCCAAAGAGTGCAAGGTGTCTAATGACAGTATTAAACTACTTTATAATTCATTTCAAAGTGATGATACGGATACGTTTCAAGCGAATGTTACTGTGGAATGGTTTTGGGATGAAGGACTATTATGTGCAAGAATAAATATAGCCTCACAACCGGATAGTAAAATAATTGACGCTATTATATTTCCGGATATAACTCTTAAGACAGAAGAACGAACGATACTAACACTTCCTGAAGATACAGGCGGACAAATTGAGAATATCGTAGAGCATCTGTATAATAATCCTTCGATACCTGATGAACTTATTTTTAAGAAGCTCTGTATGCAGGTTGTAGGTTGGGAAGATGGAGAAAAGGGACTACGTATCGAGACGCATGATAAAGATGGGTGGATTCGTGAATTCCATGCAAAAGCACCATCATCAAAGATGGTGCATTTATCTATGTATCATTTTCTCCCGCATAGCATTAATATATCTGACTTTACACTTCCGTATTCATCCGGCATCGGAGTTTTCACGGGTGGTTGGTATGGATGTGCACGTGAGTATAGAAAATGGGCATTAAAACAAGCATGGGCATCAAGAGGGAGGCGTGAACGTGAAAACAGTTATGTCGGTAAAATTGCTTGCTGGTGTTGGAACCGAGGTAATTCAAATGATGTTTGCCCACCGGTTACTGAGCTTTCGAAACAAATAGGTGCTCCTGTTGCTTTAGATTGGTATTGGTGGCATAAACATCCGTATGACATGGGGTATCCAGATTATTTTCCGCCACGCGAAGGTAAAGATAATTTTACAAACGCAATTAAAAAATTACATAAAGACGGTAATTTTGTGCAAGTTTATACAAACGGTATGTCATGGGATATGGAATTAGAATCATGGAAACAATATGGTCATAAGAGCAATATAATATTAGAAAACGGAACTCCTTTTGGTGTTGTTTATAACACGTGGACAAATCATCGCTTAGGACATATATGCGGCTCATCATCACAATGGAGCGAGGTGGTAGAAAAAATATCAGATGAGATAGTTGATATGAATATTGATGGTTTGTATCTTGATCAGATTGCGACGCTAGGTAGCACTGTAAGGTGTTTTTCGGATGAACATAATCATACTCCCGGTGGTGGTAGCTATGCGACAAGTGGTTTTAGAAAGCTTTTCAAGATGATTAAAAAGAAATACCCGGAGATTCTGCTATCAAGCGAGAGTACAGCTGAATATTTTATGGATTTACTTGATGCAAATATTACGTTGTTTTCAAGTTTTGAAAGAATCTTTATGGCTCATAATCCTTTTTACACGATTATGAAGCCAATTCCTTTTGCATCTGCAGTTTATCATGGAAGAATGGTGATGTTTGGTAATTATGCTATTGTTGATGCTATCCCGCCGTACGATGAGCTTTGGCCACAAGAAGGGAAACCGGATCAACAAAAAGAACGCGATTGGCATAATATTGCACCGGATCAATTTGCCTTCGAACTTGCAAGAACTGTTAGCTTTGGATTACAGCCTATGGTTGCAAAACTTACTATGGAGCATTTTAGGGAGAAAAGATATTCTGAATATATCAGTTTTTTAATAAAATTATCAAAGCTATATTACGAGAATCGTAACTGGTTATTGTGGGGTCGCCTTATGGAGCCGGACGGATTAGTTTGCGATGAACATAAAATGACTTTTATATGTCGGGGTGTCTTTACTGATCCCGATGCTGTAAAAATATTTACCAGAACATATCCGGCCGTATTAGCTTCAACTTGGATTGATGATCAATCAAGGGTAAAAACTTTTATTATTAATTATACGCAAACTCCTCAGCAGGTATTATATAATTCACCGCATGACTATATAAATGTTAGCGAATGTAAATATCTAACTAATACAGAAAAATCCTGTTTTAAGGGAATTGTTCCACCAAGAAGTGTTGAATGTATTGAAGGTACTATTGCATCGTATAATTAATATGCTGTTTATAAATTGTAACCTGATTTGTTTTAATTGTTTTAATATGTAACAAAAGGAGCGTCATATAATGGTAAAGTATCTAATATTATTTTGTTTTGTAAGTTCTATTGTATTCGCTAATACTATTTCAACTAACGGGAAGCCACTTGTTTTTAAATGTGATAATTACAAAGTTTATATAAGCCCTAAGCAGGCCTGGACGCCATCCTGTATATATTATAAAGGCATAAAAGTGGGGTTAGATAATGGATATTATGGGACTGTAATTCGTAAAAGCCCTACTGTTTTTACCGGATCCGGTCATACAGAAGGTGGTTCAGAGAATGTAACTAATATAACGGTCTATTTGGATGGCGAACAACAAAATAATCCGACTCCCGGAACGGTTTATTCAGGAACAAACTTTTGTTTAGTAAAATTATCAAGGCTGGATAAATCGAATTTACGCTGGACTCTTAAGGTCGATAATAATGGTATAACTGAATCTGTTAGTATTATTACCGTTGATAAACAACCAATGATAGGAATGTATGCTTTTATGCATCCGCTTTTTACAAATACTACAAGCTGGATTGCTGAAGATAGTATTAATGTTTATAAAGGAACATGTGATAGTAAGGGGGGATGGTTATTGCGTAAAGATATAAAAAGTCTTGCGCTATATAGTCCAAATGACCAGCTTGCAATCCAAATATCTTATCTGGAAATATATTATACGGATAAAACAAGAGCAACTACTATCTGGAACCTTGAACGATACCATAAAGTATATTTTCAACCACTAGGTAAAGTGACGCTTAAACAAGGGGTATCATATTCTTGGCAAATGCATTTTAAATGCTTTAATGCAACAAGAGATGAATGGAGTAAATATACTGACGCCGTTAATGATAAAATAAGGTTAACTACGGATAGAGTACTTGCGTCTCAAGATTGCACAGTAAATCCGGCACATAGCCATGGGGGGCAAGAACAGAACTTGGTTATTAGGGGCAAGGCATCTGCTAAATATTCCAGGAAAGCATGGTTGAAGTTTGATTTAAAAAACAAAGAATATAGAAATGATGCTCCTGCCAAATTGGAAATAACTTATATTGATTCGCCCGGATATAAAGGGAAAATAAGTATTTACGGGTTGAAATCAAGTTTTAAACCGAAAAATAAAATGTTGGATACCAACTGGAACGAATCTGAGATTAATTGGTATAATGCACCGGGAAACGGCACAAATACACCATATAAGATAGACTATACCGTTGCTGAATGTATAACACAACTTAACTTGACCAATGAGGTAAATGTTACAAACGGAAGTGTGTTAACGGTATCTATTGATCGTTTGTCAGATTTCTTACAGCCTGATGAAACCATAACTTTTATGATAACTTCTTACGACTATAGTAAAGGAACTCGATGTCATTTTGCTTCTAAAGATAATACGAGATATTCCGGTCCAACTTTAACTTACATAAAAAAAGGAAATAAATGACAAATAATAAGGCGGCTCTGGCGGCAGAGCATTTTTTAAATAATGAAAAGCAGTTTCATCTGGGCATTCTTCCGACAGAACAATCAAATCCAAAAACAAAAGGATTGGATACGGTATTCAATAATAATATTGAATCGGGAATAAAAATGCTTCTTTCTGTTGATGAGGATATTATCCCTATGGCAGAACGGGTTTTTGCCGGTAAAGAATTTTCTGAGATGCTGGAAAGTGCATATTCCGCAATAAATGATGGCGGTAAGATTGTATTCTCCGGTTGCGGGGCAACAGGGCGATTGAGTATATTGCTTGAGAGTATGTGGCGAACATTTTTCAGAAAACTTGAAAAAGAACATAAAAATATCTTTGATAAAATAAGTTCCTTTGAAGATAGTGTTTTCAGCATTATGACCGGTGGCGATTACGCTTTAATTAAATCAGTTGAGTCGTTTGAAGACTATCCTCAATTTGGACAACGGCAGGCACAGGATTTGAATCTCAGTTCCGATGATGTCCTGATTGCCATTACCGAAGGGGGAGAAACATCCTCTGTTATCGGAACTGTTAATGAGGCAGTTAGGGTTGGTGCAAAGGCGTTTCTGTTATTCAACAATCCGGCAGATGTTTTATGTCAACATGTTGAGCGTTCCAGAAAAGTTATTGAAAATCCGGCAGTAACCGTTTTGGATCTTTATTGCGGCCCCATGGCTCTGGCAGGCTCTACCAGAATGCAGGCAACCAGTAGCGAGCAATTAATTGCCGGAGCAATGCTTGAAAAACTTCTAGGTAGAATATTTTCTGAAAATCTTTCGGCATCGGAACGTGCAATATTCCCCGAGGTGGATATCAATTATGCTGAAGAGTTGAAACAGGTCATTAATGATTTACAAAGCAGTAGGTCTCTAAAGGCTATTTCGGAGTATATGGACTTTGAAAAAGAGATTTATCAGGCAGAGGGAAGAATAACATATTTTGTTGACGAGTATTTAATAGATATTTTTACTGATACAACCGAGCGTGCACCAACATTTATGCTGGCTCCATTCAGAAAATATGATGACACAAAGACCGAGCCATCATTTGCTTTTGTGAAAACTCCACTATTTTCAACTGCTGATGCGTGGACGCATTATCTTGGGCGTGAACTTCGTTGTCTTGATTGGTCTGTTGATGATTATATCAAAATGAATGTGCCGGAAGAAATAATTCGGAATCCGCCAGCAATTTCAAAAGAGGAAATGCTTAAATTTTTGATTGGTAATGAGGAAGAAGCATGCCGCTTTGAATTACCGCAAAGTGCGGCTGTTCTAATATATTCCGGCAATGAATATTGTGATGATAAATATATAAACAGTTCTGCTGCAATAAAATCATTTCCTGAAACAAAGTTACTTGTAATAGGTGATGTTGAGCCTTTGCCGGAGGAAGCTATTATGGTTCCGGGAAAGACAAGGAAAACGCCTTTAATGTTAATGGATCACATGAAAGTTAAGCTTGTTTTGAATACTATTTCTACTGGCGTAATGGTGTTGTTGGGTAGAGTTAGTGGCAATTGGATGAGCTGGGTTGAGGTCTCTAATAAGAAATTGCGTGACAGAGCAATACGTTTGATTGCCGAGTTATGTGAGGTGTCATATCATGATGCGTGTTATGCTCTGCATGATACTCTCAATAGCCCGCAATATCGTGAAGCAACATTACGTAGTCCTATTTCTCCTGTTCAGTACACAATGAAGGAAATAAAGAATGCAAGAATTGAAAAATAAAGTGGCGTTGGTGACAGGAGCATCAAGGGGGTTAGGAAAAGGAATTGCCTTGGAGTTGGCTCACAAGGGTGCAAGTGTTATTGTCAATTATT
>CAMZLY010000008.1 GCA_947311825.1 uncultured bacterium | reverse complement strand
TCACAGACCCTACGGGTATGCTCCAATTGCTCAAAAGGCAGAATCTGCTCGCCTAAAATGCAGAAAAATTGCCTCGCACAAGTAGTTTTGCAAGCACCTCATTAGATTAGCAATAGATGTGCCAACATATTTAGATAATAAAACCCACTAAAACACAACACTTTATTAATAATTTCGACAAAAAGCGGTTGCGTGCAACTGGTTTGCAACGGTGCATGCAACAGTATTATAGTTGCAGCGATACCGCCATATATCGTTTTATAATGATTATCTGAAAAAGTTTTTATTAATTTTATTTATCAAGTGCATATGTTCTATAATCAACTGCTGTTTTTAGGACAACAATCTATTCACCAACCACAACCAATGCCGATAATACTAAAAACATAATTCCATTTTTCAAAGCATCATCATTAAAATTATAATTTGGATTATGCAAGCCGCAACTATCAGCCCCCATGCCAAGTGCAAACATTGCACCAGGATAATCCTGCACATAATATGCAAAATCTTCACCTCCCATAGATGGATATGGAAACTCAAGCCAATTATTAGTCCCAAAAACTTTTTCGACAACTTTTTTCCCGAGTTCAACGACCTCTTCGCTATTTTTCATCGGAATATATGGTGTTTTATACTCAAACTCGCAAGTAGCCCCCATTGCCGCACATATACCAACTGCTATTTCCTCAATTCGTTGCCGCACCTTTTTCCCCAGCTCAGGATTGTAATATCTAACTGTCCCACCAACAATTGCAGTATCAGGAATAACATTATTATTCTGGCCTGAATTAAATTTACAAACACTTATAACTAAAGCTTCCTGAGCCGAAGTTTCACGCGATACAATCCCCTGCAATGCATCAACAATGCGGCAACCAATCATAATGGGATCAATTGCCATATGAGGAGTTGACCCATGTGCACCATACCCCTTAACTGTGATATTAAAAATATCAGCTGAAGCAAAAATATTACCAACACGTGATGCAATTGTTCCTACCGGAAGCCCCGGCCAACCATGAAGTGCAAACAATGCCAACGGCTTAGGATCAAGCAAAGCTCCGGCTTCAACCAAATCACGCCCCGCAGCAACCATCTCCTCGCCAGGCTGAAAAACAAATCTAACTGAACCAATTAGTTCATCCTCAATTTGCGACAATACTAATGCCGCCCCCAATAGCATGGCGGTATGTCCATCATGACCACACGCATGCATAATATTTTCATTTTGAGACGCATACGCCAGCCCTGTCTTTTCTACCAAGGGTAATGCATCCATATCAGCACGCAACGTAACATTCGGCAATGAGCCACCACCAACCATAGCAACTACGTCAGTACCAATAAAAGGCTTTTTCATCGATATTCCAGCCTCTCCAAGAACAGAACGAACCAATGCGGATGTTTTATGCTCCTCTAGTGCCATTTCAGGATTCTGATGAATCTGATGTCGCAACTCAATAACTTTTGGTAAAATTGTATCTACAATTGTTTCAACTTTATTATTCACTTTGTGCCATCCTATATTATACTTTTGCTTAAAACATATTCAGAGGTAATTGCCAAACTACTGTGCTTGGCAATTTTTTAGGCAAGCAAATTGTGCCCTTTGAACAATCCAGCCTAACCGTAGGGTCTGTAAAATTGCAAAAAAGCGGAATATGCCGCATAAAATCAAAAGTGCCAATAGATCATGCCGAAAGATTCGCAATCAGGCAGATAAATAGTTTTGTAAGTACCTCTTATAAATAAAACTAGAGTAGACAATAATATCATAAGTATCAATGAGCATTTTTTTATTTATTATTTATTGTCTAACTAATATAAAAAATATATAGTAATTTAATTATGGGAAAAAACATATTACTTCTTTTATCGGTATTTATAGTTGTCGGAACATTGACATTTCTGCTAATCAGCTTTTTTAAGCACTTAAAACGTATTGAAAGAGATATGTGGGAAGAAAAAGCACGAAAAGCAAAAATATCTAGTCAAAAACGGAAGAAAAAAGCCGCACAAGCACTTAAAGATGCTACGGCGAAAAAGGATGCTATGGCAAAAAAGGATGAAGGTAATCACTAATGCCTACACATAAAATTACTACACGCCTAATCCAAATGGATATCAACCCTGGATGTCCATCAGAAAACTGTTCATATATGCTAAAGCAAATTCAACTTGCAATAATATCCAAAGTAGAACTGCTTATATTCCCAGAAATGGCCATTCCAGGATATCTACTTGGGGATGAATGGGAGAGAGAATCTTTTTTAAGGGAATGCGAGACGTGTAATAATGAAATAATGACGGCTGCCGACGGTATTATTGTCGTCTTCGGCTCTATTGGTCTTGACTGGAGTAAGAAAAATGAAGATGGCAGAGTCAGAAAATATAATGCACTTTTTGTTGCTGAAAATAAAACATTTATAACTCCTACAGACACCCCCTACCCATTTGTGATAAAAACCCTCCTTCCGAACTACCGTATTTTTGATGATAGTCGATATTTTTATGATCTGCGGAAACTGGCAATGGAGTTAAATGTACCAATTGATAAACTCCTAAAACCAGTAAATACTTCAGTAGGAAAACTAGGGTGCATGTTATGTGAAGATGCTTGGGATATTGATTATCATACTTCTCCACTAACAATTCTAACAGAAGCCGGTGCCGACCTATTAATCAATACGAGCTCATCTCCTTATACATTTAACAAAAACCATAAACGGCAACGAATTTTCCCTGAACGTTGTGCTAAATTACAACGACCATTAATCTATGTTAATAATGTAGGCATACAAAACAACGGCAAAACAATTTTTACCTTTGATGGTGCATCATGTATCTACGATAGCCATGGAAATGTTCTATCCATTGATAGACCTTTTGAGGAGTCAGAATTAACTTTTTCTATCCCCCTTAACAATGAACCATTTGGTAATCCAGTTGAATTACAATCTGATAACACCGCAACAATAGCAAAAGCACTTCAATATGGCACAAAAAAATTCATGGAACTATGCGGCATATCACGAATTACTATCGGTATATCAGGTGGAATTGACTCCGCTGTTGTTGCTGCTATTTATAGCCTTATTATAAAACCAAAAGACCTTTTATTAATAAATATGCCAGGGACTTTTACATCTAGCACTACTCGTAATCTTGCCCTCGACCTAGCAAATAAGTTAGGTTGCTGTTATGCTGAAATTCCCATAGAAAACAGTATGAAACTAACAATCAACCAAATCGACAACCTTAAATTGATAAGTCCATCTGGGACAAAACAACAAACACTTAAACTGAGCGGACTAAACATAGAAAATATTCAGGCACGTGATCGTTCATCACGAATCTTAGCGGCAGCGGCTTCTGCATTTGGCGGTGCCTTCACCTGTAATGCCAATAAAGCCGAGACCACTATTGGATATACAACTCTTTACGGTGATCTTGGTGGGTTTCTTGCTAATATAGCTGATCTATGGAAAGGCGAAGTTTATCAGCTCGCCCAATATCTAAATGAACATATATTTAAGTGTGAAGTAATACCACAGGGCACTATAGACATTGTACCATCAGCCGAATTAAGTTCAGCACAAAATGTTGATGAGGGAAAAGGTGATCCACTAATTTATTCATATCATGATCTTCTTTTTAAAAGTTGGGTAGAACGATGGAATAGAGCTACGCCTGAAGACAATTTAAAATGGTATATAGAAGGTATACTTGAAGAAGAGCTAGGGTATACAGGTAAGATCAATGAAATATTTAATTCTACTCAGGCATTTATAGACGATCTGGAGCGATGGTGGAATTTATATCAAGGTATGGGAATTGCCAAAAGAATCCAAGCGCCCCCCATTCTGGCTATAAAAAGACGAGCTTTCGGGTTTGACCATCGCGAATCACAAATGGGACCACGTTATAGTAAAAACTACATTGAATTACGTAATAAAATATTGAAGAAAATTTAGTTTCAGCTTTAAACCTAGAGCTGGCATTTGAAGCTTACTCTTCAGGAAATTTCTCTATACGCATACCATAACTAGGAAGGACACCTTCTTCTTCAACATATTTAAGAACATTTTCCGGCAATGGTCCAACTCCCGACCACACAACCTCATTCTGCTTATAAAAGCTACTTCCCAGCATAAATTTAACAGGTCCTTTAGGTAGCGGAATATGAGGGGGAAACTCACCGTTATGAACCTCTACAAAAGCAACAAGCTCTGCCGGAATTTCACCTTGCCCATTATACTGGATATATTTACCAACTCTCAAAGAATATAATTTTTCTAAAGTTTTATCATCTTCAAATACAGGAACCTCAACCACCTCACTCTTCTTTACCTCAGGAACTTCGACTTCTTCCTCGACACCACGGACTATCCAGCAAAAACCAATATCTTCCAGACGCTTATAACGTTCAGCAGTCATCTTGCCTGATTTATACCTGTGCCGCTGGCTATGTATCCAACGAGCAAGTTTCCCATTCTCTCCAGATCGCTCATGAACATTTGTCGTACCATTCTTCTTGACGTATGCAACTAGTTGATCATACATCTTATTCCAAGCAAGATCAGCCGCTGACCAAATGAAATCAAGATCACTAAGTGCCTTTATTCGTTCCTTAGACAATTCCCCTATCTTGTTTTTGTATCTCAGTGAAGATACCCATTGCCCAAGCTTATGAAATTTAGGATCATTAGTCGGCACGTTGCAGTGCCCCATATTTGCTCTAAACTTTTTTAATTTTTTATAATTACTTTCCCAATGATCTCGCATTCCTACCAACTCCAAATGTTTTAATTACTAAAATAAATTATTTACTATAAGTGAAAAAATAATGTAGTATTATTATTCACTGTTTGCCAAGGTTAAAGCAAACATAATTTAAATTAAATTTATTTACATACTTATAAATATTATGAACACAAAAAATTCTACATTACAATTAAATACCTTTATTGAAAAAAACAAACTAATATTAGACTCTAACGATGCTAAACTCATACTTATTTCATTCCTAGAAGAAATGAAGCGGGGGCTTTCAAACGAAAAAAGCTCTCTTGCTATGATTCCAACTTTTATAAACATACCAAAAGTCATACCTTTAGACAAGCCTGTTATCGTAATTGATGCTGGCGGCACAAATCTTCGAGTATGTACAGTAACATTCAACAGTGACGGCAGCTACCAAACAGATAGTTTCAGCAAACAGCAAATGCCAGGATTTAGCGATTATATATCAAAAAATGATTTTTTTACTAAATTTGCCCAATTAATAAAACCATTAGCTGATAAATCAGATAAAATTGGATTCTGTTTTTCATATCCAGCAGAGATTTATCCCAATCTTGATGGACGTCTACTATACTGGACCAAAGAAATTAAAGCCCCTGAAGTTGAAGGCGAGTTAATTGGTGCTAATATTATTGCCATACTAGAGAAGGATAATTATAAACCAGACATAACTATACTCAATGATACCGTAGCAACCTTACTGGCGGGAAAATGCTCCGGCAATAACAAAAACTACGATAGCTATGTAGGCATAATCCTTGGCACGGGAACCAATACTGCATATACCGAGCATAATAATAATATACTTAAATGTACTAATCTTGCGCCAAATAATATGCAGCCCATCAATGTTGAATCAGGTAGTTTTAATAAATGCCCTCGTAGTCAAATTGATATTAATTTTGACAATTCAACTATGAATCCAGGGGCATATATTTTTGAAAAAATGATCGCCGGTGCTTACCGAGGTGGCTTATGCCTAGAACTGATGAAGGAGGCCTGTACTGACAATCTGTTTTCAGAAGCTGCAGCAAAAGAAATAACAAGCTGGAACACTTTAGAAACTTGGCATATCACCCATTTTCTCAATGACCCAACCGAAAACGGTCCCTTTTCCTCACCATCTTTTTCTGAAGATGACCGACAAATAGCAAAAGAACTATGCCTAACAATTACAGAACGTGCGGCACTGCTTGTTGCCATAAATATAAGTGCCGCTATTATTAAAGGCGGTGGCGGCAAGAGCAAAGAGACACCGTGCTGTGTTAATGTAGACGGCTCAACATTCCATAAGTTAAATGGATTCAAAAACTCAGTAGAAAAACAGCTCCACAATCTTTTAGACAAACGAGATATTCATTTCGAACTGGTTCACGTAGACAATGCACCTACTATCGGTGCCGCAGTTGCGGGATTAGCAAAGTAATTAAAAAATAATGAGACTCTTGCAAAACTATTTATCTGCTTGCTTACGAAGCTTGCAGCATGATTCGTTCTGAGAACGAACACTACAAGTTTTATGCTATTTTAACACGTTTTCACGTAACTTCTCAAAAAAGTTATAGATTTAGAGTTATGCCACCACAGGGCTTGTCC
>CAMZLY010000007.1 GCA_947311825.1 uncultured bacterium | reverse complement strand
TAATAGAAGCCGCACGCGGAAGCTTAGGACATTGGATACGGATTCGAAACGGTAGAATTTTGAATTATCAGATAATCGCACCAACAACGTGGAATTTCTCACCCAGAGATAAAGATGATGTAGCAGGTGCGCTTGAACAAGCCTTGATTGGAACGATTGTGGAAGAAGATGGCAATAACTCAACGGCTATACAGCATATTGTTAGGTCGTTTGATCCGTGCATGGTTTGTACCGTCCATTAATTGTCTTTTTGCCCGATTGCGGCGTTGGATGGCTTTCTGCGATCCTCATGTATCCGCGTATACACTCCGGTTCTCAAAAGCCATCCGCCTTGCACTCGAACAAAAATCCTGCTTAATGGAAATCTCAACGTATGCGCTTAGAATGTAAGAAGCACACCCCCCTAGTTTTACATCATGTAAAAGAGAGTTTTTGCGGGTGGATGGATTAAAGGTTGAGAACTGACTTGGCGCTTGAATTTTTTAAACATTACGCTGCCCCTGTTATTGAATGTAGGTTGGCGCTGAGGCACGAAGCCCAACATCATAGCCTGCAAACTGTTGGGCTTCCTTCGTCAGCCCAACCTACACGCTGTTATTTAATTAAGTTACATCATAGTCAAAAACACATTCACTAAGTACATTTGTGGGAGTGTATTCTCGTTGCCCTCTCATCATTCTATTTTTCTCAGAAATAAGATGTAGATGTTTTCTAGCTCTTGAGCCAATCACATAAAGTAACTTCTTCGCACTTTCTGTACTGTTATCATTAAAGTTAGGTACAGCCCCCTCAAGTAGAGCATATGCAATTACAACATCATATTCCCCGCCTTTCACGCCATGAATAGTTGATACAGTTATACCACTTCGATTTTCAAATACTTTACGGAATGAGTGTATGTCAGCAATAAAGTTAATATTTTCTCTAGCTATTAAGTTTTCAATACGTGCCTGAGAACTTGCAAAAAAAGAAACATAATGCTCGTCAAGGGAAGATAGTGCTCTAAAATCAATTTCTAAGTGCTGGAATAATAGATCAAAAAACTGTCTCAGATAACTCAATCCATCTTGCTCAGGTAGAGATATTGAATTGCACTCTCTCAATAATGACTTATTAGAGATATGAGATATATCTGCACCGGCATCTTCTAATGCTAGTAACACTTCATTAGCCCATCTAAGTCGACGAATATACAATACAGGAGATGGCTCCGTGAGGATTATTCTTGTCAACTTATACCAAAAGTTATCTATATCTCGTGTAAATGGAACTAATCCAGGTCCATCAAAGCTATATTCAGGTAGAGTTGCAACTAAGCTACGAGTCATACTGGCTAAGTGTATCCACCAAGGAGCAATAATGCATATTTCATTTGGTGAAATACCTTCCGTTCCAATACTGTTGCGTATCACCTGACACAATTTATCCACTAAATCATCTTTATTAGTCAATTTGTCGTATGTGATGGCACTTTGAAAATTACGGAACTCTCCTTCAGCAGAGATAGAAGAGTGGAAAACAGTATAATTACTAAAATAATCAACAAGGCGGCTTGAACTTCGATAGTTAAGAGAAAGCTCTTTTTCCACCAACTCTATTTCTGCCATATTTTTAAACTCTTGTGCTGTGATTGCATAACCACCAAGAGAGCCATAAATTGCTTGATTAGGATCTCCAACAATGAATGCTTTAGTAGAGCCTTGACCAGATTTTAATATCTCACTAAAAATTGCATACTGAATTTCTTTAGTGTCTTGGTATTCATCTACTAACACATAGGAAAACAATGAACTGAGTAACTTACTAATTGATGGGAATTGATTGATCAACTCATAGGAAAAGAATAATATTTGTTCAAAGTCAATTTGCTGATTAGTTAGTAAGTTTGCATGATATTGATTCAATATTTGATCAACATACTGTTTTTTACTATTTGCACAGGTTAAAACTCTTTCTGTGGTTGTATAATGGTATCCACAATCATAATAAGTGACATTAGGATTTTGATAAGGTAGGCACAGTTCAGTTAATTCCTTTTCAGTATCATAGGAGTTAACTACTCTAAACCCATGTTTTAAAGCGCTATGATAAATACCATAGGGTTTTAATATCCATTCCAAGCAAAAAGAGTGAATAGTGCCAATCCATAGTTTAGAAGTATTCACACCTAAGTTTTCTATGCGTTCGTGAATTTCATCTGCTGCTCTATGGGTATAGGTGATTGCAACGACCCATTTCTTTTCCCCATCAAGCTTTGAAAGTTCCCTTGCAATTTTATAGGTTAACGTCCGAGTTTTGCCACTGCCTGGACAGGCAACCAAGAAAACACTTTTGTCTTCTTCAATTGCATCTACTTGTTCATCATTAAGATCATTTTCATCCCAAATAAACATGATCTATATTCTCGCTAATACTGAATTTATAGAGTCATCTGGAAAATGGTTAGCTATAGCAGATTTAATTTGTAAGGAGTCTAGAGTTTTATCTCTAAACTGATTGAGTTCAATGCTGTATTCATCAATAGCAGTTTGTCTTGATTGCATGTAATTATTCCAATCACTATACCATTTTTCATCTTGACCAAGAGTTGTAGCAACATATTTACGGTTACTTTCTAAATCTTTAATTACATTAATCAAATGATAATTAAGAATATTATAAAGAACTTCATCACTGACAGAACCATGTGCAAAAAATATAGCATCTACGATGTAATCAGGGATTATTACATGGTGATCTATAGCCTTACCTAAAGCTAATGCAAACCATCCCTTTCCAAAGTAATTTGCCATTGCAAGGGCACGTTTGCCATATTCTTCTATATTTCCTGATTCTAACTCAGTCTTTGAAGTAGCAATAGTTCCTGCATCTTTATAAACATCTTCCAAGATACTAATAAAAGAACGGCTGTTACCCGCCGCTATAAAATCTACTTCAAAAGTATGAGGAGCATAAAATACTTCGAGCCATGAATTATTAAGACAAAATGCATCAAGAGCAGTTTTTCTGTTAATACCAGAACCTTGTGAACCGATAGCTTTTGCCTTGGCTTTTTTAACAGTATCAGAATCAGTTGCAATCTCTGCTGTGTCAAAAAATGTACTATCTAGGTCTGTAACAATACTGCATTTCTTTCTAATACGATCGCTGTGGAAGAGCAAAGCAATGTTTTCAAATCCCGTGCTACGTATATTGACAAGGCTAATACCCAGCTCATCTAAGCTGATTCCAAGAACTTTTTTGATTAAAATAGGGATTAATATTTCTTCAGCATCCCCCTCAACTAAAACAACACTTTTGGCAAAAAGTAGATTACTTCTGATAGCATCAAGATACCTTTGAGCAAAGCCAACTTGCGGATCAGTCAGACCTGTTGCAGGCTGAAAAGCCTGATACTTTCCATCTACTTTGCCAATAACATTCACATTTTTTATATTGCTAACTTCTGAAATATGAGATGAATGTGTTGAATAAATAATTTGTGTATTTGGATAGTTTACTTTATCAAATAAAGACTTTTGAATATGTGTATGAATATGAGCTTCTGGTTCTTCTATCAGTAAGAAGTTTGCAATAGATTGATTCGATTGTTGATACTCAAATTCTAGAAGCTTTAGTGTCAAGTAAATTAGATTCGCTCCCCCTAGGCTCATTTCATGTATATCACCTTCATAACCATCATCAGATTCAGCAATAGATAGTTTTAGTGACTGAAAGAGTTGCTCAGCTTTTTCTGGAAGATTAGATTTAATAGATAATGAATTTGGAGAATATGCATCCCCTACAGTGTCATTAATTGTACGCACGATGTCATTTTTGACATTAGTAACGTCTGGTAATACTCCTATAGTCTCATTAAGTTCTTTAGCCTGTTGGGTTATTGGATCAAAATCTTCTTGTCTGATCTCACCACTTTTTTGTTTAAGAAGATTTAGTAATGGGTTTGTTCTATTGCGCTGGAAGTCTGAAACTACATCTCTAAGCGCACGCACAAAAGTAAAAGATATTACATTCGACATGGATAAAATTGGTGGAACTTTTCCACCAATTTTAGGTGAGTTTAATTCGTCAGGGAATGAAACAGTCTCAAAGTTTCCTACGAGGGTTTGATATGTATTTGGATTATTGAAATCAGCACTACTCTTACCTGTTATTACAGTTTCATAGTCATTAATTGTAATGTCAGAAAGTATTTGATTTAGACCATCCACATTTCCTAAGTCAAGTTGAGATAATTCTCTCCTGACTGTTTTGTTGGGACGAAAAATTAAATTGTAAGTGGCTTTATCGACATTATCATTTTCAAGGTTTCCAAGTCCATGAAGGAAAAGAGCCTGAATTTCTTCATCTTGTGATACTTCTACAAACTCTAAACTAATTATTATCCAATGACCTCGCCAGTTAGGTAGCCCACGAGAAAAATCTATTTCTTCAAGATTCATAGCTGAACGACGCATTGAATTATCTAGCAACAATCTAATTGCTCGAAAAAGATTGGTTTTTCCAGATGCATTCTCGCCAATTACAGTATTTATCCCTTTTGAAAAAAAAAATTTTGAATTTTCAAAGTTACGATAATTTATAAGACTAACTTTCGATATGTACATTACAAATGCTCTTATTTAATTTTAGCGCGGTTGGATAAGCGTAGTGCCATCCGACAAATTGGTGTTTGCTTATACGCTTAAGTTTGATGTTACTAAAATTATAACCCTTCTCCTAATTTGGATACGCTATTTTACAGGGTCGTGTAGGATGGCGCTATCGCTTATCCAACCTTCTATGAGATTAAAAGTCAACCCTTAGACAATAAAAAATCCTTCTGTTTTACAGACTATTACAAAATAAGCTTAAATTGCCTTTGAGGACTTATCCACGCTT
>CAMZLY010000006.1 GCA_947311825.1 uncultured bacterium | reverse complement strand
TGGATCCGGCACCGTTCTCAAATATTGTGGATACTGCAGATGCTTACTTTACGGTTGCCGGTATTTTGATTGAGAAGCCGACAACGGGTGACAGGTTGGGAGTTGAGAATAGTTTTCCTGTTCAGTTTGTAGCGGCGGGAACGCATGCACCGGGGTTCCAGGCTGATATTTATTATTCTAGTGATGATGGTGCTACTTGGGATGTTGATAAAGTTAAAGAGAATTATGTTTTCTCGGAAGATTATCCTGGGCGTAATTCGTTCAATTGGTTTGTTGAGCGGACAAGAGAGCCTACTGAGCAGGGGCGGTTGAAGGTTGTTGCCGGACCTATGACGGTTACTTCTGAGGTATTTAGTGTTAAGGGTGTACGGTTTAACTCTCCGGCAACGAGTGAGGTTGTACCAGTTGGCAATAAGCTTATAAAATGGTCAACGGCGGGATTCCCTGCGGATGCAACGGCAGAGATTTTTCTCTCTTATAATGCGGCAGACACTAATTCTTATACTAATTCGCTTGGTAGTGGGTTCTTGGTTGGAAGCTTGGAGTTGCCGTGGGTATTGCCGGCATCAATTGAGCCAACAACGAATGCGGCGTTGAAGATGGTTATTGTCGGTTCTAGTGAACCGGAGGATATTGGTTATGAGACTGTATCTGCACCGTTTATTATTCAGAATCTGAAGGTTTTTGCACCAACAGCGGGCGAGTCTTTGGTTCAGGGGCAGTCTTATACGATTGATTGGAAGTCTGCTGAGGGTGGAAGTTCGTTGGATATACTTTATTCATCTGATGGTGGTAGTAATTATGATGCGGTGGCGATTGTGCAGGCGGTTTCTAATGCAGATGGCGATAATAGTTATGTTTGGAATATTGAGATGGATAGATTGCCGTCTACAAATGCACGGATCCGGCTTGTGTCTAACACGGGGTTATCAACAGAATCTGATATATTTACACTTGAAGGCATAAAGGTGTTGAGGCCACGTGGCAGTGATATATATGTGGCATCTGGAGGGGCTACTAATACGATAGTATGGCGGGCGGTTGGCGATACCGGGCCATATACGTTGGCGTATTCTGTTAATGGTAGTGGGTGGACAGATTTTGCGACGGGAGTGAACGGGTCTTCTTATAATTGGGATGGTGCAACAATTCCGTCGGTAGCGGTTTCAACTGGTGTTCAGGTAAGAGTTACCGGTGCTACATATAATAATGTTTCGGAATTATTTTTGATTGTTGATGAGGCGACGGTTCTTGTTTCATCACCTGTAGAGGGGGATTATTGGCATATTGGGGATACATATAAAGTTAAGTGGAGTAAGGGGGGAGATATGCCGAACGATTTCTCTGTATATTTATCAATGGCACCTTATGCGGTGACACAGCAGGTTACTGGTATCACGGTTGCGTATGATGCTGATGATAATGCATTTTGGTTTGATTGGACAGTGCCGGATATACCTACGCAGGCTAAGTTTTTTATTAAACATAATGATGCCGGGTTATTTCCTGATGTGCAGGATTTATCGGGTGAGTTTAATTTAATTGGGTCATTTGAGTTACTTTCTCCAAATGGTGGAGAGGTGTTGTTTGCTTTGCGTCCTACTCCGATTGTATGGCGAACACGTGGTAAGATTCCGCAGGTGGATGTTTATTATTCATCGGTTCCGCCGTATAATGCCGGTAGTTGGACAAAATTGAATACGCTACCAATTGATAATTCGTATGACGATGATGATACGGATGGTGTCTTGAATTGGGTTCAGTCTGCTTGGGCACCACCGTTGCCGGATTTCTCTGCTAATCCTAATGTACGGTTTAGGGTGCAGGAACATCAATATAGTAATTCTTTTAATTCAGAGGTTGATGGTCCATTTGATGATTCTAATGCGGCATTTATGATTAGATATTATCGTGTATTTTGGCAGGTATTTGATGCTGGAACAAGTAATGCGTTAGATAATTTGGCGGTAGTGGATAGTTCTGGATGGTCTGAGTCGAGTTTGTCGGCAGTGCCGCCGAATGTTATATACCATGATTATCCTTGGGGTACTTGGAATACGGAATGGTATCGTGATAAGTTTTTCGATAAGGTTGTGATTAACTGGAATGCTGAGGTAGCTGGTAATCCTACTATGTGGACGCAGACAGTTTATATGGTAGTATCAGAGAAGGAACCTAATGTAAATGTTATGGCTAATTTTTCTTATAGGACGGCAGAAACAAATTTTGTGATTTCTTCTTGGATTGAACGTGGTGGGAATGTTATTGATAATCCGTCTGAATGTCGTATTCATATATATGAAGAAAACGGTTCCGAATTGAGTAGTATGCCGCTAGTTAACCTTGCTCCTCTAACAAACGGTGTATTCTGGTATACTTGGGATGCTACGACATTAGATCGGAGTAAGGTTTATTTTGCTAGGGTTGAAATTGACTTTTCTGGCAAGACCTATTCTTCCGGTGTTACTTTTGAGTTACGTGTTTCTGCGGGAGAGGAGATTGTGAATGCAATTAATGCTTCGCTTTCTAATGTTGAGAGTAATCTTACAAGAGAAGTCCGAAGTGTGGGGACTGAGCTTGGTAATTTCCGTAGTGAAGCGATGCAGAGCCTGACCAACATAGAGGATAAGGTTGATGTGATTGGTACCAATGTGGTGTCGTTGACTAATTCTGCGGCGATTAATACTGATTTACTGACGAATCAGGTTTCTGTGATTGGTTCGTTGACTAATTTATCTGATACGGTTGATCGTATAGAGTCTGATTCTTTAAGTTCCAGGGCACATATATTGACCAGACCGGAGACAATAGTGTATGGCTCTACGAACAGTTTTGTTTATAAGACGCGCAGTAGTTATGCTCTCGGAACGGTGGTGCTGAAGGTGTTAAATTCCAGTGGTGGAGTCGTTCGTAGTGTCAATATGACAGAGGTTGGTGCTGGTATATATGAAGTTAATACTATTGCTAATTGGAGTGGCGGATATGGATTCTATTCTATAGAATGTTCTGATCCGCAGGCATCTGATCGTATGGTATGTAAGCTTGTTGAATATGATCTTCAGGTTATGCCGGCAATGGTTCAGGGGCTGGTGACAAATATGGCTAGTTTGGTTGTGCAGATGGATAGTGTTGATAATTCTGTAAGCAATATGTATGAGGTTATTGGTGGTTTGACTAATTTACAGGTGCTTTCCTCTAATGTCGTTGGTATGGCAGATTCTTTTGGTTCACTTAGCTCTAATGTTTTTAATTTGATTAATGTGACGGATAATTTGGAAACCAACATCACCACATTAGTTGATCGTATTGGCGATCTTGATCTTAGCATACTTTCAACTAATGTGCAGGAGTTATCGCTTAGTGTAAGTAATATGGTTAGTCAATTGGGTACGGTTGATTTTGTTGATATGTCAAGTAATGTTGCTGAAGTGTTGAACTTGGTTACAAATCTTTCTGCACTTGGTGAAATTACGAATTCGTTAGCATCTTTTCAGGATAGTATGGGGACTAACCTAGTTAGTTTGACGTCAAACATGACAGAAGTTGCTAATTCATTGAATGGAGTGAATTTTACTGATATGTATGGCTATGTAACAAATATTTATGCTGAAGTATCTGGAGGTATTACTGGTGGTTATGCAACAGTATCCGGCGATATTAGTAATGCAGTTGCTAAAATTGAGGCATTACGTAGCGATATAGTACCAATGATTACTAATGTTTCTAATATAGCGGCACAGTTTACAGGATTGAGCATGAGCGATATGTATGCATCAGTTACTAATGTGGAATCGTTGGTAGGAGGTATTGGTGATCTTTCGCAGGTTGGTATTGATATTTCAAATGCTGTGTCTGTCCTTGATGGTATGACTAATCTTAGTACAGTGTCTGATAGTGTTGATGCTCTTACTGCGCAGATGCAAGGTATTGATTTTGGTACATTGAATGGTAATGTTTCTAATATCATGTTTGATGTCCAGCAGTCGTTGGTTACATTGGGGGATCTTGATACAGTTATGAGTAGTGTTTCTAACAGTGTTGCTGGACTTGACGGGGTTGATCTTGCTGGTATGAGTAGTGATGTAACTAATATTATGTCAAGATTAGACATATTAGATGTTCCGTCTTTGAAAGATGATTTGACTAACCTAGTGGATATTGTGGGTGGTCTGGGTGATTTATCGGTATTACAGGACAATGTAAGTAATATTGTTGCAGAGTTGCAGGGTGTTACCGGCTTGGCAGATGTGAGCACGAATGTGCTGTTGATGAAGGCTAAGTTAGATTCCTTTGGTGAATGGCCTACTAATTTCTCGGCAGTGGTTGATGGATTACGCGGAGTAGATTTTGCGGGAATGTCGGTTAACCTGACTAATGTGCTAGGCTTGGTTCGGAATATTGATACGGCAACATTGCAGGCGGATATAAGCACAATAACTAATCAGCTTGCGATTGCTGATTTGATAACAATGGGCGGCAATATTACAAATATTCTCGCACAGGTAGGGGCGTTGGATACGGCGGCGTTATCGAGTGCAGTTGATAATTTGACAAATGCATTAGCAACGGTGGATTTTGATGCTATGGGCGGTAATATCACTAATATATTGGCGAGAGTTGGTGGTTTGGATGGAGTGGATTTTTCCACAATGGGTATTGATATAACTAATATTCTGGGGCAGGTTGGTTTGCTTGATTCTGCTGCTATGTCGGATGCGGTAACGGCATTGACTAATGCGATGGACGGCGTTAATTTTAATGTTATGGGTAGCGGTATTACCAATCTTGAGGCAATGGTTGGTGCACTGGATGCTTCAGCGTTGCAGGCGGCGGTAAATAATCTTACAAATTCGCTGGCAACGGCTGATTTCTCGGCACTTGGTAGTATAACAAATATAGAGGCAATGGTAGCCGCTCTTGATGCATCTGCGTTGCAGTCAGCGGTAAATCAGTTAACAAACGCATTGGCAGGTGCCGATTTCTCTACACTTGGTAGTATAACAAATATTGAGGCAATGGTTAGTGCTCTGAACGCAGGTGCATTGCAGAGTGCTGTTGCATCATTAACCAATGCGATGGACGGTGTTGATTTTACGGCATTAGGAGAGGTAAGTAATATCTTGGCAAATGTTAGCGGACTTGGTGGTGTATCACTTGCGACGATAGAGTCTAATCTTAGTAATGTTCTTGTGGCTGTAGGTGGCATGACTAATATTAGTGATTTAGTTGATTCTATGCAGGGTGTTGACTTGGGGCAGATGAGCACTGATTTGAGCAATGTGTTGGCTACTGTTAGTGGGATGGGGGATGTGGGGACATTATCATCCAATGTTACTGAAATTGCCCAAAAGATACCGTTGCTTGATGGCCTTAACGGAATTGATTTTGGTGCATTGCCTCGAATGGAAGCTTCACTTGGCACTGCGGTTGTTGGTGATGTGCTTAATCAGATACAAAGTTCATTAGGTTCGGTGAACGATACGGCTAGTGAAAATACGTTTTTTGGCCGGATTGCTGGCATGAATGGTACATTGGGTAATATTAAAACTACTGTTAACGAGACAAAACTTGATGTCAATCAGGTTGCTCATGATTCTTCTGTAGCTGCTAAGAATTCACAGTCGGCAAAAACTAAAGCAAGTGATGCAGTTACTGCATCTAAGAAGGTTATGAAGGCTCTTGAGGCGGGGGATCTTAATGGTATGAAGAAGCAAATAAAGAGAATGCAGGCGGCATTGGTACAGGCACAGCTGGACATTGATCAGATACCTAAGGGCGGGGTAGTCCGTGATGTGTATGATGAAATGCAACAGATGGCCGGCAGTATGCAGGCGTTTGCGGAAAGTAAAGGTTTTTCTTGGTTGACAACTATGCAGGAAATACCTAGTGCAGGACTTGGTGCTGCCGGCGAAGATGCTACTAAAGACGCTGATAAGGCAGCTATTAATACGCTTAATTCTAATATGCAGGATATAAAGGTCTCTATGGACTTTATGCAAAAACTTCTTGATGAAATGCGTTATGAGCCTGTTGTAATGGATTCGCTTATTGGCGTTGAGTAAATGTAACTTCTCAAAAAAGCTATAGATTTAGAATTATGCCGCCACTGGGCTTGTCCCGGTGGAGCATTGTTTGAAAACTAACAGCAAGCTTCGGCAATGTTACCCGCCGCCATTTGTGCCGCTTTGCGGCACAAATGGCGGCGGGGGGGAGTAGTGATATCTGTTTAGTAGTCAATCATCGGCCCACTGGGGCAAGCCCAGTGGTGACGTTACATAAATGGTGTTATTGGGAAGTTACGAATAAATCGTTTATCAGCTATCAGTTGGCGGTTAGTTGTTGGTTGCTCCGAGATATTGTATTAATTTTAGGAGTTTTTTGTGATTTTTTCCTTTTCATTTGCCGTTGTACTCTGCTACGATGAGGACTTATGAGAATATTATATTTAAATTTTAGATGTCGTTTCTTTCTTATTGCTTTTGCGGTGTTGTTAGGGGTTGGGGTACTGGACGGTTTTTCGGCGAAGGTTGTGCTCAGAATTAGGAGTGGTAATCCTATTGATAAGCCTCAAAAAGTAAGAATTAAATCTAAGCTTCCTGATCGTATAACTACTAATGATATTATAGATCTTGGTGGTCTTGATTTGGGGTATGATGTTAAGAATGATGCATATTATGTGCACACTGAAGTGGAGTTGGGGGCACAGCAGGTAAAGATTTATGATGTTGTGCTAGATGACATCTGGGTTGTTTCTGAGGACCGTTTGCGTAGCATGGTTTCTCGTGCTGGAAAATTGTTGGAGATGCTAAAGGAGACTGATTATTATGGTAATGCTACTTTATTACAGTCCGATATCAGTAAGAGTGCAGATGCCATTTTAGAGCTTCAGGCAAAAAATGCTATTAGTGAGGGGGTGACTCCTATTCAGCATATACGTACTTATGAAATTAATTTACGTGATTTGGAACGTGTACAAAAGGATGTTGGACGAATTGAGAATTTTGTGCTGGCATCTGGGCAAGATCCTGGAAGCTTGATTGGTGTTGCTCAGGATGAATCGAATCCGCGTACTATTCATATACGACCAGAGGATTATAGGGAGGTTGTTTTTCAGATAAGTGTTAAAAATAGCTCGCCTAACGAGGTGCGTAAGATTGATATAAGGCGCGATCTACCAAGTGAAGTCTATGCAGATGATGTGCTTGATGCTGGTGACTTGGATGTGGGAAGAGATAGTCGGCGGAATATAACTTATGTTTTTAAGAAGAATGTTAAGCTGGCTCCTAATCAGGCACTTAATTATGAGATAAGAATTAGGGATAAATGGAATATTAATGGACCTAAGATTGATTCTTTGCGGTCACGAATTAGTAATGTTGCTGGGCGGTTGGGAGAAAAAGAACAGTATGGGTCAATTGAAGAAAATTTGGATAAATTATTGAGTGAAATCAATGAAATTAGAAATGAAGAGGGGCCAGATAAGCTGGGAAGCGAGTATGTTGCTTTTTATCGCAATCAGACAAAGAGGCTGGCTCTGCTTGAGAAGGGAATTTATCGAATTGAAGAGGCTTTACGGGTAATCGATAAAAAGTCTAAATTGGGATTTGACCCTCAGCCGCCAAGCGAGAAGACTACTTGGCTGATTATTTATATTATTATGGCTTTTCTTGGTTTTATTAGTTTGGTGTTTTTCTTTAGATGGATGGGGAAAGGGAAAGATGAGAAAGTAGTGGATAGTGAATAGTGGATAGTGAATAGTGAATAGTGAATAGTTAGAGGTTATCCGAAAAGGTCTAACGCTAATTGTTATCTTAAACTTATTGTTTTTATATAGTATTATAGCTCAATATTAGTTTTCAGTTATC
>CAMZLY010000005.1 GCA_947311825.1 uncultured bacterium | reverse complement strand
TATATTCATCCCGCGTTAGCCAGCGGAATGACCAGTCAATATCATCAAGTGTCCAATGTTTTGGATCGTAGTCGGAGTTCTGGTCGGCTTCTTCTTCATCAATATTTTTGCAGATTTTACTGACTAGGAATGGATAGCCACTGGTGTAGTAGTGGATACGCTCGGCAATGACATCAAAATCCATCTTCACGTCATTTTCTTCGGAATAATCAACCAGCATGGTTTTGATCTCTGCCGGATTAAAGCTCATATCCACATTGAAATCGGCAGCAATGTTCCAAGGGCTGTTTATTTTTACTTCGTCGCCTTCACGAATCTTGAGTTTCAGTGATTTAACATCATGCACACCTGCCAGAATTACGGATTTGAAAGTATAATCATCACCATCATTATAGGCTAGATACTTGTCCCGTAGCATGGCAAGAAAACTTACAAATAGCTGATTATTGCTGGATTTATCAACTTCGTCTATCAGTAATACTACGTCACGATTCGCTTTTTTAACAAATTTGGTTATAAACTTTGACAAAGTTTTTAAGTTGATTACCTCATAATCAATATTTTTTATTAGTGTAGCAGTATCAGGATCATGCATTTCAAAACTGTCAGCCAGCATCTCGACAAAACGCGGACTAAATGACTGCTCATTTTCAAATATAGTATCGCCAATACCGGCAAAACTCATGCGAGAAAGAATATAATTATCATCCTGCCGCAGAACCTTTGTTATATTTGTCAGCATAGTAGTCTTGCCATACTGCCGCGGACGGTTGATGGCAAAATATTCACCCATCTCAATCAATTCCATTACCTGACTGAATTTATGGGAAATATCAACCATATAGTGCTTATGAGCAACACAACTACCTGTTACATTAAATCTACGTCTCATTTTGTTCCTTATCCAAGCCAATCAATATCAAATTACATAGACAACTCTCGCACATTAGCTTTATTTCGTCAAATGGTAACTTTTTATCGGCTATGAGGGAGTTTAATGAACTGGCTTGTGCCGGGCGGATTTTTTGCCTATAGTGCCTGGCAGGGAATCATGTAGGCTGGCTTGCGTATTCCAGAGGATATTTCAATTATCGGAATGGATTGTGATGAAGATGCAAATCCTCATCTTTCAACTATTAATGTCGATATAATCAAAATAGGGGCTATTGCCGAAAAAATAATTACTGACCTGCTTGAACATAGGGCGGTGACGAAGCAACATATTCATATTGATTCCCTATTGCTTGACCGTGGTAGTATAACAAAACCAAATAATGCAGGGTAAAATGCAAATGGTAAAAAATAACGTTTTTAGCTTATCTTGTGCCGTATTCATCACCATACTAACTGCATCTATGGTGTATGGTGGTACAAAAAGATTTTATCCATATTATTTTCCAAGTAACCGGGTAAAAATTAAAAAAAAATTAAAATAACTCTTGATTTCTTAGCTCTGTTTTTATATCGTGCAGACAGTTGGACAGATTAGGAGTTTTGTTTATGTCATCAATAGCTATCGAAAAAAGAGATAAGTTGGACTTTGCAGAGGAATGCAACCCGTACCTCACGTTGCAAGATCATGCCCAAAGTCAAATAGAGAATCTAATTAATGAACTTCAGTTGTCGCCAGGGGATCGTCTGCCGTCGGTACGAGAACTTTGTAAAGTTATCGGTGTTACGAGGGCAACTGCCGGTAATGCGATAACTAGAATGATTGATGATGGTGTTTTGGTTAGCCGTCCGCAAAAAGGGGTTTACCTCAATGTTACCTCTTCTTCAGTTTTGTGTAATAAGCCTTTAGAATCTGTCTACTGTCTTATTGAAGCAGGTGAGCATCCTGATCATCTTTTATCAAGCTCTTCTCTTGCCTATTTGGATCATAACCCGTTCTGGCATAGTTTAATGAATGGTATCAGGAATGTTGCAAGTGAGATTGGTGGCATTCGCTTGCGGTTATCTTTCTTGGAAGATTTTCTTGCTGAATATGGTGTTACACCGCGCGGTAGGGACTGGTCCGGAGTTGGTTTTATTGTCTTGGGTGATCCGCATAAACATTTATTGCCACCTTTAATTAAGCTTAATGTTCCGATTGTTCTGGCGAATGGGGTAACGAAATCACCTCAAATAAGCAAAGTAAATCTTGATTGTGCTTTGGGAACGGAAAAGATTGTTGATCATCTGGTAGAGCTTAATCATAGAAAAATAGCATATTGCGGAACGATGCAGAGAAAGCATAAGTATAATTATAGCAAATTTCTGGGGTTCAAACGTGCTATGCAAAGACATTCTTTTGATATTAGGGATGAATATTGTGTGGAATCTCTTTTCAGTATGGAGAATGGGTATCATTCAGCCAAGCATCTTTTATCGCTAACTGAACGACCAACGGCGATTATGTTTATGAATGATGAGAGTGCTATCGGAGGAATAAGGGCGGCGATTGATCTTGGGCTTTCGGTGCCGGATGATGTTGCTATTACCGGTTTTGATAATATTGTTTCTTGTAGCTTTACGAATCCTTCATTAACAACTATTTCATCACGAATGATTGAGATGGGAGAGTTGAGCATGAAGCAGCTTATTAAACATTACAAAGCAAAAGATGTTGATTCTGTTACTTTGATGCCTGAGCTTATTGTAAGAGAATCAACAGCAGGAAATAAAGGAGGTTAATATCCGGAAAGAAGTTGAAAACATCAAATAGTAACTAAAGAATCCTGTTTGCGTGTAACAAGTTGTAAGCTTGTATTGCCTTAGCAAAGCAACACCAGTGTATTGAGAAGTGACAGTGAAAAATAATATTGGAAAGGAAAAGGATAATGAAAAGAGTAAAGAGTAATAAGTTTATATATGTGATTGTACTTAATTTGTTAGCAATGTCATCTTTTGCTGCATTGTTAGATGATAATTTTGATAACTTTAATACAGGGGCGGTAAACGGCCAGGGAACATGGACTGCAGGATCGACAAGTATTGCTATTGTTGAAGATGTTTTTCATGGTGCAAGCGGTAAATCACTTTCAATTCCGGTGTATGGTGATACTCGTGCAACATTTGATCAGCAGACGAATACATTTGAGGTATCTTGGAATGTGCGCCTAAATAAAGGAGCCAATTCCGGTACGGTAAAGGCTGATTATTATATTAATGATGATTCGAATAAAATGGCTGTTGCTATTCATGTTTATGATGACACAACGACGTGGGGATATTATAATGGAGGCTGGATTAAAACAGCTGTTCCTGTTGTCACTAATACATGGTTAAAATTACGAGTTGTATTAGATGTTCAAAAGAAAAAATATTCTTTTTGGGTTGATAGTGGCTCAGGCGAACAAAGCATAGTACAAAATGCTGCTTTTCGTGATCCGTCCGTTACTTTTTTGGATCGTATAAGAGTATTGAGCTATGCAGATTCAGTACCAGGGAAAGGTGGTCCTATGTGGTTTGATAATGTTAAAACAACATTACCACCGGAAACGTCAGAGCTAAATATAGATAATGATTTTGATGATTATTTAACAGGATTCATCAATGGGCAGGACGGCTGGGCTGCCACCGATTCGCGCTCAGTTATAAGTGATTCCGTCTATGCAGGAAGCTCTGGAAAATCTTTTTATACTCCAGTTTACTCTACTATAACAAAGAATTACCCTGTTCAAAGTAACCGATTTGATGCAGTGCTGAGTTTGTTTGTCAAACTAGGAGGATCAAATAATAATCGTTTCAATATATACTTAAAAGAAAAAGACACATCGCTTCATTGTGTCGCTCTGGCAATGGACGCAACCACAACAAACTGGCAATATAATAGTGCTAACGCGTGGCACACAAGTAACCTTGCTGTAGAAACCAACAAATGGCTGACGTTAAAGATGTCGGTAAATGTACCTAATGAAAAATATTCTGTATGGATAGACAATGGCACAACTTCAGATGCCTTAATTATTGACGGATCTTTTCGACATACCGGAACCTTACCATCCCAATTATATATACAATCCTACGGCAATGGACCATTATGGTTTGATAATGTTGTAATACCGATAATACCGCCAAAAGGCACGGTTATTGTTATACAATAAATATTGTTTTTTAGTTAATTAAACTCGGCTCAATTGAGCCGAGTTTAATTAACTAAAAAACAATATTTATTGTATAACAATAACCGTG
>CAMZLY010000004.1 GCA_947311825.1 uncultured bacterium | reverse complement strand
GGGCGACTTTAGCGGAAGGGCGACTTTAGCGGAAGGGCGACTTTAGCGGAAGGGCGGAAGGGGGGCGGATGTGAACTCGCCTGAAGGCGAGCTTCCCTGCGGGAAGGGTTGGCCAGAGACGGCCAATGCTACAGGTTATTCGTCCGTGTCCGTCCTTGTAAGAGTGTATTTGTAATAGGAGAAAAAGCCAGTGAAAGAAGAAAAAAAACTTATAACAATATTAATTGTTGAAGATGATAAAAATACACGTGAAGGATTAAGTCGTGCTCTTGGCAATGATTACAATATTATACTTGCTGAAAGCGGCGAGCGTGCGTTGTCGCTACTATCGGATAATCATGTCGATATCATGTTGACCGATTTACGCATGCCGGGTCTAGATGGTTTAACTTTGCTACAAAGGGTACTGGCTCAGAATTCACAGATTGTGTGTATTTTGCTTACCGCCTATGGGAATGTGGAGACGGCGGTTGAAGCTATGAAACGAGGAGCGTATGATTATCTGACTAAGCCGGTTAATCTTGATCACCTTGATATGCTGCTAAAACGTGCCATTAAATCGCGCGATATGGAAAGCGAAAATCTCCGGCTACGAGAACAGTTGGACGATAAATATGGAGTTTCTAGTATTATCGGCAACTCGACAGCAATGCAGCCGGTATTTGATGTTATACATCAGGTGGCACCAACTCAGGCAACAGTCCTGATTCAGGGAGAAAGCGGTACCGGCAAAGAACTGGTTGCCCATGCGTTACATGGCCTAAGCTCGCGTTCTAAGGGGCCTTATGTGCCGGTACATTGTGCTGCATTATCTGATACCCTGCTCGAAAGCGAACTGTTTGGACACGAAAAAGGCTCATTCACCGGTGCCGCCGCCATGCGTAAAGGTCGTTTTGAGATGGCTGATGGCGGGACTTTGTTTTTGGATGAAATATCCGAGATTGATCTTTCGGCACAGGTTAAGTTGTTACGCGTACTGGAGGAGAGGTGTTTTGAGCGTGTCGGTGGGACTGAGTTAATAAATGTGGACATCAGGCTTGTTACGGCAACAAATAAAAACCTCCGGCAGATGGTTGAAGATGGCAAGTTCAGGGAAGATTTATTTTTTCGACTTGATGTTGTTACCATCAACCTCCCGCCACTGCGAGAGCGTAGTGGTGATATTGCGTTGTTATGCGATAAATTTATTAAAGAAATGAGTGCTGTAAATAACAAGAATATTGAAGGTATAACTCCAGAAGCGATGAATATTCTCAGTGCATATAGATGGCCGGGTAATGTGCGTGAGCTGCGTAATACTATTGAGAAAATGGTTGTGCTTGCTAGGGGCGATAAACTTACCGCACGGGATGTGCCGCTTAATATTAAAGAGGAAATACAGGCTAATGGTGGAGTGGTTGTGCCTATTCGTGGAATGAATGCTAGCGGTAACTCTTTGGCTGATACAGAAAAAAAGATGATTTATGCGGCATTGGAGAAATGTAAACAGAACCGCACTAAAGCTGCCGAAGAGCTTGGTATCAGTAGGCGCACATTGCATCGTAAACTCAAACAATACGAAGAAAGAAAGGCTATATGACAGAATTATTTAATGACAGAATTATTGCCTATATTAACAATTAATTTAATTTTTCTTTTAACCAAGGATTGATAGCTGTATATTACAGGCTTCTTTTTAATAAGGGTTTTGTTTATGAGTGATTTTGGAATAAAAGTACAGGCGGTTATTAATAGTCTTGATGATGGCGTAACACATATAGTTTTACGGGCTGTTTTGTTTTTATGCTTGGGTATTGCCCTTGCCGCTGGATTTGCGTGGACTCAGTTTCGTGGCTTAGATAATGCGGAATCAATGGAGTATGCCCAGCTTGCACGCAATATTGCCGATGGGCATGGGTTTGTTACGCAGTCTATTCGACCAGTTGATTTCAGACAACTCGGGATAAATGCAGAATCTCCGACGGCAATATCAGCCCTTCCCGAACTTAGAAAAGCCCCGGTTTATCCACTCCTTTTGGCTACTGGTCTTAAAATAAAGAAACCGTTATTTGAAATGCCAGAAGCCGGAAAAATATTTGAGCCGGAATCAAAAGTTATCCTGCCCATAGGAATTACCTTTTTATTACTAACCGCTTTACTGGTCTTTTTTATAGCATTAAAATTATTCAATCATAGGGTTGCAATAATATCAATGATTCTCACCTTTGCTAATGGGGCCTTGCTTTCGCAGAGTATTTCGGGGACTCCCATGCCAATAGCTCTTTTTCTTATGACTGCGGTAGTTTTTATTTTGTTACATGCAATTTCTGCCATAAACACAAAAAGATCATGGAAATTATGGATCGGTTTAATTGCTTTGGCTGGATTGTTATGTGCTACTGCATTTCTAACACTATATTCGCTGATTGTATTATTACCAATGGTTTTTATCTGGTTATGGTTCGCCTTTGAACAGAAAAGGTTGGTGGCAATAAGCATATTTACTCTTGTGTTTGCTCTCTGTATTACGCCGTGGATGATTCATAATCAAGCCGTTGCCGGGACTCCATTTGGCTTGGCGCCATCGCAGATTATTCATAATACTTATATGTTTGTTGGCGACTCTTATGATCGTGCTTTGGCACCGGAATTGAGTAATTCCATTACTAAAATGGCAATAAAACACAAGTTCAATGTTGTTTTTAGTCAAATTTTAAATAAAAACCTCGGTTTAAGTGGATTGGGCATTATAGGTGCATTTTTTCTGGTGTCACTGCTTAGTCGTTCAGAAAAACATGAAGAAAACCTTTTGAAATGGGTTGTTTTGATAGGGTTGTTATTTGTTGTAGCTGTAGTTGGGTTGTGTGGTATCGAGTATCTTCGACTGACCACAATATTTTTCCCTATTATGATCGTTTTTGGGGTCGCATTTTTCTGCGAATTAGAGGAACGCTTGATGAACTATGTAGATGATTATGAAGCTGTACCAAGTGTTTTACTAGTGGTTATTGCCGCATTACCGGTATTAATGACGATATTAAGTACTCGTGGGGCAATTCCGTATCCGCCATATTATCCACCGCTAGTTTCCTATGTCACAAATATGTTGGATGATTCCGAGCTGTTATGTACCGATATTCCATGGGCTACTGCATGGTATGGAGACCAGGTGTCAGTGCTTTTGCCGGCAAAAGTAAGTGACCTTGATAGCATGAATGATTTTGGCTGGAGATGTAGCGGAATATATTTGGCTGATAATGCCGGCACGGGGAATTATGCAGAAGATGCTTCTTGGCAAGTGCTACGAAGAAAGGAAGTGCCGGAAGGTTTCCCGTTGATGCATGGGATTAACTTACCGCCGGGACGCACAGACCAGTTTTTTCTTACTGATCATGTGCGGTGGGAATAGCAGTTAGCAGAGAGCAATTAACAATTACTATGAGCGACTTACAAATATTTATGATGATGTTTTCACTGTTGGCATTCTTTTGGGGTGCTTGTGTTGGTAGTTTTCTTAATGTATGCATCTACCGTATACCGCTGGATTTATCGGTAGTGACACCGCGTTCACATTGCCCTAACTGTAAAAAACAGATCGCTTGGTATCACAATATACCAATCTTTACCTTTCTTGCTCTGCGTGGTAAATGTGCATATTGTGGAGAAAAGATTACCCCTCGATATGTTTTAGTTGAATTTTTGGTTGCAGTATTATTTCTGCTTGTATGGTTTAAGTTTGAGGTTTTCCCTGGATATATTCCGCCTTTAGGAATGGAGATGTTTAGTAATCCGTTCCTCATCCCTATATATTGGCTAGTGATTGGTGGGCTTATTTTAGGAACATTTGTAGATTTTGAACACATGATCATCCCGGATCGGGTAACGCTTGGTGGTATTGTTGCTGGACTTATATTGAGCGCTGCGGTTCCGGCACTGCATGGAAAGGAGACTATTCTTGCCAGTTTGATGGAATCGGGGATTGGGCTGGCCGTTGGATGGGGATTGTTGTGGCTGGTTGCCGTTATTGGCAAAGCCATATTTAAGAAGGATGCAATGGGGTTTGGTGATGTTAAACTAATGGGGGCAATAGGTGCATTCTTTGGTTGGCAGGCCGTATTGTTTGTTATTATGGTATCATCATTTGTTGGTGCTTTTGTCGGCATTGGACTTATCATGGCAAAGAAGAAAGATTTGCAGGGGCGGATACCGTTTGGTCCATATATCTCACTTGCGGCATTAATATGGATGCTATGGGGCGAAAGATTGTGGGCAATGTATATTAACCTGCTTACTGTATAAGCCTAGATTCGGTATTTATGTCAACTGCTGAATATAGAATTACGGCGAGCACAGCAAGTGTCGTTCGGCTTCGTTACTTTACACTACGTCGCAATAGGTGGATTTGCACGCACTAAAAGTGTATCCCTGTTTGGTTGATAAATTGAAGTGTTACTAGGATAACATAAAAAAGCCGCATTAATGTTTGTTAATGCGAGGTGCTTGCAAAACTATCGGGCACTTTTTGGCTTTATGCGGCATATTCTGCTTTTTCGCAATTTTACAGACCCTACGGGTATGCGCAATTGCTAAAAATGCAGAATCTGCTCGCCTAAAATGCAAAAAATTGCCACGCACAATTAGTTTTGCAAGTACCTCATGCGGCTTTTTGTTTTATTGTTATGGTTACATTGCTGGAGCTGGTGGTGGCTCAAAGCCGGCAGCATAAGTTATTTTTGCTTTTGCTCTAAGGCTGTCAATTAGGTCACTTGCAACTTTGCGTTGTTTTTGTGATTCGATGATTTTCTTGATCTGATTATCTGGCATGATGCCATCTTTTTCACGTGCGGTTACTTTGATGATGTGGTATCCGAATTTTGTTTCTACAACTGGACCTATTTCGCCGATTTTCTGAGCAAAGGCTGCAGTTTCAAATGCTGGTACCATCTGACCACGACCAAATTTACCTAAGTCGCCACCTTTTTCTTTGCTTGGGCAGGATGAGTTTTCCATTGCAAGTTTTGCAAAATCGCCTCCAGCTACTAATTCTGCCTGGATCTTTTCTGCTTTGGCTTTCTTTTCTGCTTTCACTTCATCGGAATCACCATCTTCAAACCCAATTAGAATATGGCTGGCGGTTACTGATTCAGGAGTTTTTAAGTTTTCAAGATTTTCTTCTTTAAATTTTGCAACATCGGCATCTGTTACAGAAACTTTGTTTGCCATTTCTTGTTCGATAAGTTTTGTAATGGTTAGACCGGTGTTTATTTCTTTTTCCATACGTTCTTTACCTAATGGGCTTTCTTCCATAGCTTCTTCAATGGTTTTACCTGGAGGTAGGTTTTCTTTAATCTGCTCGTATGCTTTCTCTTTATCGGCTTGAGTAACTTCTATTTTTTGTTTTTTTGCTTCGCCAAGAAGGAGTTCGCGAACAACAAATTGTTCAACAGTGTATTTGTACATGCCTTGACGGAATTCTTCTTTTCTATCTGGCGGGATACGATCTTTTAATGCTTCCATTTGGGTGTTGATTTCTTCTTCTACTTCGGCTCGTGTTAGCTTGCTGCCATTTACTTCTGCCAGTACATCGCCAGGTTTACCGACAGAAAGATCTGGCATAGCGGCTATAGGTGGAGCAGCAACTGCCGGGGTAGTTACGGCTGTAGGTGCTGCGGTCTCTGTCGATTTATTGGCGGCTGTGGCACTATCTTTTTTGCAACCGACGATTGCAATAAATAGTGCAATGATGCTGAGTTGTGTGAATTTTGCTATACTAGTCCTGCTTGTCTTTACTTTTTTCATACTTTTTTTCCTTTTCCTTTTTCTTATTCGCTCATAGAGCGAACTTTACAGTTTGTGCTCTTTTGTCTTTGTTCGCTACGCATGACAAGTGGAGCATCTATTACAATTTATTCGCTTATTTTATTACGCTTGCTATGGCATAATAAGTGGTACGAACGTTACAACTTTCCGCTAATTTCAATAGCGATCCTGCGACTTGCAGGGTTTATATCCAAATGATAGGAGATGAATATACCAAGAAGTGAACGAAATGCAAGTGTTTGCTTGTGATTTGGCTTAATATTTCTTGCGGTAGCGGGGGAGGCTGTTCGTTGCCAGCTTTTTAGAATAGCTATGATATCAGGACTGACGGTTGTGGCGGGGGCATTGTTGCTTGGAGAACATTTAGAACATACGACTCCTCCTAATTGTGCTGTAAATGTATAATTTGGTTGAGTTGTAATGGCTTTTCCACAGGTTACGCAGTTGTTAAGGGTTGGGGATAGGCCGTTGGCTTTTAGAAAATTAAGTTCATACCATGACATTATGGATATGTCGTGACCTTTGTCTGTTAATGCATTTAGGCTGGTTGATAATAGTTCGTAATATTCCGGTATGTGTGTATTGCCATAAGAACTTCGGTATATTAGATCACAAAAATATGATGCAATGGCGGCTGCCCGCCAGTCGGAGTGAAAGACTGTTCTTGGAATTAGTGGTGAACATTCTTTTATGATATGAAGATTATTGTGTGAGCGAATATAAAATAATATTTCGCAAGTCTGGAATAGATCATATTGTCCAACAAACCAGCTTTTTGGTCGTTGAGCTCCTTTTATTACGGTATTTATTAAACCATGTTTGTTGGTTAGCCAAGAGACAATATGTGAAGTCCGTGAAAATGGACTTATTTTTATGCAGATTGCTTCAGTTTTCTTTATCATTATTTTTTAGGCTATAGGGGTTAGGCTGTGGGCTATAGGCTGTAGGTTTTTATTTTTATGTTATTGTTTTTATTAATAATATTGTGACTCCAAAGTATATGAGTAATGCGGATATGTCGTTTAGAATTGAGATGAACGGCCCTGATGAAACGGCGGGGGCAATATTTAGTTTGTTAAGAAGTATAGGAATGAATGCTCCGAATACTGCTGCGAATGTCATTGCTAGGAATAGTGCTATGCCCACGGTAAATGCTAGAAATCCGGGTGCAATAGTAAGGGGGTATTCGCCGCCGGTTATAATGACGGTTAGTACCCAGGTTCCGATAATTACTCCACATACTATGCCCATAAGGGCGCCGGTCGCAATTTCTCTGAGAAGGAGTTTAATTATGTTTTTTTCATGTGATACTCCGAGTGCGATACTGCGTACAGCTAATGTTGATGCTTGGATACCGGTATTGCCGCCCATCGCAAGTACAACGGGGACAAATGCTGCCAAAATCATCATTTCTCCTAGATGTGCATGAAAGATACGTAATATTATACTGGTGATAAATCCACCGATTAGTGTGATGAATAGCCATGGCAGTCTAATTGATGAACTTTTTATTATGGAAATATCTTCTAGTTCTTCGTCATCAGAACCGGCTAAGCGTAGAATATCTTCTGATGCTTCTTCTTCGATTACGTCGATAATATCATCGGTTGTAATGCGTCCTACCAGTACTCCGTTATTATTAAGTACAGGAATAACATTTAGATTATATTGTTTAGCTAGTTGTGCAACATCTTCTTGGTCCATATCATCTGTTGCATAGCAAAATTTACGGTGAATCAGTTCAGTAAGTGGTTTTTGGCGGTCTTTTTCTCGCAAGAGTTCCCAAATATTTATAAATCCAATCATTTTGTTGTTATCGTTGATGATATTGGCGTATTGGAAGTTTTCTTCTGTATCAAGGTAGGCAATGGCTTCAATAGCTTCCGCAACGGTTTGGTTTTCGTGCATGGCTACTACATCGGTGGTCATAATACCACCAGCAGTATCTTCATCGTACTCTAAGAGTTTCCTTACGTCATCAGATTCTTCATCTTTCATTAGGTCGAGAACATGTTCGGAGCGCTCTTCTGGAAGTTCGCCTAAAACATCTGCGGCATCATCCGGTGCCATGTCGGATACAATATCAGATAGTTCAGAGTCTGTTAGTGCTTCGGCAACATCTGAGCCGGATACATCTTGAAGTTCGGCGAGAACATCGGGCTTGATATCATCATTAAGGATGGAAAAAAGGTTTTCTCGGAAGTTTGATGGGGCGTTATCAATGATATCAGCAATATCGGCCGGATGCAATGTTAGAAATAGGGGTTTTAGCTCTGTCCATTCTTCGTGCCGAATAAGATTTTCTATTTTCTCTATCTTCTCTTTATTATTTGTTGATTTATTTTCAAATGGCATTGTTGGTTTCCGATATTTAAATTTTGTGGATTATTGTTACATAATGATGGTTGTGGTTCAAGGTTTAAAGAAGTGGTGTTTGTTTTGATCTTGCATCCCACCGGGGCAAGCCCGGCGGGGATGTAATGGGGGAGCCTAAGAAAGTGGTGTTTGTTTTGATTTTGCATCCCACCGGGGCAAGCCCGGCGGGGGTGTAATGGGGGAGCCTAAGAAAGTGGTGTTTGTTTTGAT
>CAMZLY010000003.1 GCA_947311825.1 uncultured bacterium | reverse complement strand
AAGGGCGGAAGGGCGAAAGGGCGGAAGGGCGAAAGGGCGAAAGGGCGGAAGGGCGAAAGGGCGAAAGGGCGGAAGGGCGAAAGGGCGAAAGGGCGAAAGGGCGAAGTAGGCGAATTATGGCATATTTCCTGTATGGTGGGTTGTTAAAATTTGATTTGAAGTTGCTGTGGTACGTCGGCATGTCATGGCGAATGTCTCTGACGCCACACCCGCAAGAGGACTCGCAGACTACATTCCTGTTCTCGCAAATTACATTCTTTTTACAATACACATTTGCAATCATACGACGATACAAATAAGGGATTTGTAATTGCGAATGATAATATCAGATTTAGTAAAAACATGAGTTATATCCTGATTCGCTAAAGTCGCCTACTGCGCTAAAGTCGCCTACTGCGCTAAAGCCGCCCTTCCGCCTACTGCGCTAAAGCCGCCTACTTCGCTAAAGCCGCCTACTTCGCTAAAGCCGCCCTTCCGCCTACTTCGCTAAAGTCGCCTACTTCGCTAAAGTCGCCTACCTCGCTAAAGTCGCCTACTGCGCTAAAGCCGCCTACTGCGCTAAAGCCGCCTACTTCGCTAAAGCCGCCTACTGCGCTAAAGCCGCCTACTTCGCTAAAGCCGCCTACTTCGCTAAAGCCGCCTACTTCGCTAAAGTCGCCTTTTTCTCGGTTTTTCTTGTTACTCCGGAAATTGCAATTGAGACTTCTCCTTTGATTTTTTTGTCTGTGAATTCAGAGATAAGCTCACTTAGGCTGTTCCGTGATATTTTTTCGAATTTTTTGGTTAGTTCTATACAGACTGCGGCTTGGCGGTCGCCGAGTGCTTCCAGTGCTGATATCAGGGTTTTTGTTACACGAAACGGTGATTCGAATACTATTATTGTGTGTGGTAAATCTTTCTCCATTTCAAAGAAGCGTATTCGTTGGCCATTTTTGCGTGGTGGAAATCCCTTGAAGGTGTAGCTTGAAGATGGAAGACCTGATAAGAGTAGTGCCATCGGAACCGCTGATGCGCCGGGGATAACGGTAAATTCCAGATTACGTTCTATTGCGAGTTTGATTAGGCGGAATCCTGGGTCACTTACTCCCGGGTAGCCGCCATCACTGCAAAGTGCAACATGTTTTCCGTCAGCTAGTTGATCTGCAAGCTTTTCGCCAGCATGAATTTCGTTTTGCTCACGATAGGATACTATGGGGTGTTTGGTTTGGATTGCGTAATGATTGAGCAGTATTCTTGTGCGGCGCGTATCTTCGCAGGCGATGATGTCTGCCTCACGAAGGGCATCTAGTGCCCGTTGACTGATATCAGAAAGATTTCCGATTGGTGTTGCAATTATATGTAGCATGGTTAATATTCCGTTTTATTATGTTGAGGTGTTTGCACAAGTAGTTTTACAAGTACCTCTATTACTTAAGTTTTGTATGTAGGTTAGTATATTCTGTATTTGGCGTCGATTTTAAAAATGAGAGAAATTATGGGCAGAATGGTTGAGATTGTGTTAGTTGGTATTGGTGGGTATGGGGCGAACTATGTTAATGAGTTATTGGATAATAGTGATCATGGTGGCTTTAAAATTGTAGGCGTGGTGGATCCGTATGCGGAAAATTGTGCCAGATTGGGTGAACTTACCGGTGCAGGAGTAAAAATATTTGATGGCCTAGATGAGTTTTATGAAGAATTGTCGGCAGATCTGGCAATAATTTCTTCCCCCATACATTTTCATTGTCGGCAGACAATTACTTGTTTGGAGCATGGTACGAACGTATTGTGTGAGAAACCGCTGGCGGGCTCTGTTGAAGATGGTTTAAGGATGGCTGAAGCAGAGAGTAAGTCTGAAGCTTTTGTTGCAATTGGGTATCAGTGGTCATTTTCTGAAGCTATACAGGCATTAAAAAAAGATATAATTGGCGGATTGTTTGGAAAGGCGGTTAGTCTGAAGACCTATGTGGCTTGGCCTCGCAAGAAATCATATTATAATCGTAGTAATTGGGCTGGGAAGCTTAAGGCGGTTGATGGTACTTGGATTCTTGATAGTCCGGCAAATAATGCTACGGCACATTATTTGCATAATATGTTCTATGTTTTAGGCGATACTCGTGAGAGTGGTGTTCGTCCTGTAAGTGTAAGGGCTGAACTTTATCGGGCTAATAATATTGAGAATTATGATACAGTTGCCATGCGGGTAGAGGTCGAATCGGGAGTAGAGATTCTGTTTTATGCAACACACGCAGTTTCTGAAACGGTTGGACCGTTATTTAGGTATCTGTTTGAGAATGCGGTAGTGGAGTTTAAGTTTAATGGAGTGATTGAGGCCAAGTTTGCTGATGGTCGTAGTAAAAAATATGTAGATTCTAAAGATGGCGGCATGGGTAAAATGTGGGATTGTATCAAGGTGGTACGCACAGGTAGTAGTGTTATTTGCGGTATTGATGCGGCGTTATCGCAGTTATATTGTGTTACTGCTGCACAAGAGTCTATGCCCGAAGTCGTGGTTTTTCCTAAAGATATTATTGTTGCAGAGGAAGATGGTGTTGATGTTTTGACTTGGGTTCCGGGGTTGGGAGAGAGTTTATTTGATTGTTACTATAATAATATTTTACCTTCGGAATCTGATGAAATAGAGTGGGCCAGTAGAAGCGGTGAGCTTGTGCACTTAAATATAGCTAGTGGTGAGTAATAGAAGTACAATAAAAGTAATAGTGTAGAGGCACTTGCAAAACTATTTATCTGCCTGATTGCGAAGCTGTCTGGTCCGTTGTCGGGTCTTATTGGATAGGTACGTTTTACTGTATGGCTGTCTGATTCTACTACTAGGTTTACACCGTAGTTGTAGCATAGCTGAGCCCAAACGTCGATACTCTTTAACATTTCTACTTTATTTTTTGTATGTGGCGAATAAAGATATAGTAGCTCCCTTGTTTGTCAACTGATTTTTGGTGGATGTTTGACATAACGCATATTTTTGTCCATTATTTAGTAATTATGAAAATTCTAGATTGTGATTATTTTGTGGTTGGTAGCGGTATTGCCGGATTAATGTCTGCACTTGGGCTCAGTAGGCATGGAAAAGTTGTTATTGCCACTAAGAAAGAGTGTGCTGATAGTAACACTAATTATGCACAGGGTGGAATAGCCTGCGTAGTTCGCGATGATGACAGTTTTGATGATCATATAGCAGATACGCTTGATGCCGGTGCCGGGTTGTGTGATGAAAGCGTAGTAAAAGAGATTGTAAGTGGGGGGCCTGAACGTATTGCTGAGCTTGAACGGCTTGGTATGGAGTTTGCCGCAAGTAAGGATTCTAATGATGACAGTTATGATCTTGGTAAAGAAGGGGGGCATTCTCATCGTCGAGTATTTCATGCGGGTGATATTACGGGGGCTAAGGTTGAAGAGGCTTTATTGGCTCAAGTTGCAGCATCATCTAATATAACTATTTGTGACCATTTTATGGTGGTTGATCTGATTACAACAAGTTGGCTTGGTGTTGATTCCGATAATCGCTGTGTTGGTGCGTATGTTTTGGATATTAAAACTAACGAGATGGCAGTAGTACGTGCTCCGCATATTGTGCTTGCTAGTGGTGGAGGCGGAAAAGTTTATTTATATACGAGCAATCCCGATGTTGCCACCGGAGACGGTGTTGCAATGGCATGGCGGGTGGGGGTTCCGATTGAGAATATGGAGTTTATTCAGTTTCATCCTACCTGTCTTCATCACCCTGATGCGAAATCATTTTTGATTAGTGAGGCGGTACGTGGCGAGGGTGCGATATTGGTTGATGCGACGGGACGCCCATTTATGGATAAGTATGATGACCGTCAGAGCTTGGCGCCCCGTGATATCGTGGCACGTGCTATTGACCATGAAATGAAAGAACGCGGCGAGCTTTGTATGTATCTTGATGTGAGGCACAAGTCGGAGGAATTTTTAAAAGAGCGGTTTACAAATATTTATAAAAAATGTTTAGGCTTTGGGATTGATATGGCAAAGGATTTGGTGCCGGTTGTTCCTGCGGCACATTATTTTTGCGGAGGGATCAAGGCTGATGTCAATGGGCGCACTGATTTGGCAGGGCTTTATGCTTGTGGTGAGGTGGCTTGTACCGGGTTACATGGAGCAAATAGATTGGCAAGTAATTCGTTATTGGAAGCATTAGTTTGTTCGTATGAGATGGTTAAGTTTATTGGTGAGATGCCAAAAGCCGAGTCGTATGATAAGGTTACTATTCCTGACTGGGAATTTGGTGATGCCGTACGTAGTGATGAGCAGATTGTGGTTGAACATAATTGGAGTGAATTACGGACATGTATGTGGGATTATGTTGGGATTGTCAGGACTGACAAGAGGCTAGAGCGTGCTTATCGTAGAATCAGAAATCTTAAGAAGGAAATTAGGGAGTATTATCTGGATTATCTGGTTACGCCTGATATGTTGGAGTTGAGAAATATTGCGGCAGTGGCTGAGTTAATAGTGCAGTCGGCAATGCAGCGTAAGGAGAGTCGGGGATTGCATTATACGCTTGATTATCCTGAAATGATGGATGAGGCTAAGGATACGGTAATTACTAGGACGATGGATGCGGAATCATAAAAATATAAAAGAGGTGACTAATGGGTAAACGAGTTTTGTTTTTTGTATGTTGTATTTGTATTTCTGTTTTATCGGTTCGGGCGGAGGTTAAAAGTAGTGTTACTGACCGAAAATTGGAAATATATAGGCTTCAATATAGTGAGGCTGAGCCGGTACTAAATAGTTTGAAGGAGTTTTATGCGGGTGATGCGGATATTCGTATGACAGCCGCTGCCGGAAAGTTGTTTGTTAAGGCAACTGATAAGCAGCATAAAGAAATAGCGGCATTAATAAAGGAGCTGGATGTTAAGCGTAAAAATGTGCAGATTGATGTTCGATTTATCGGAGCTGGACAGAAGTCGGATGGAGGAGCATCACTTAATCCTAAGGGTGGGGTTGTGTATGACAGCAAAACGGGTTTTAATGGACGAATTGCAGTAAAACCTTCTGTTTATAGCACCAGCACAACTACATCTAGCAGTACAACACAGATTTTAATGGCAATGAGCGGGACTAGTGCTACTTTGCGTATTGGCGAGCGAGTACCGTATCTTACTTGGATTATGGATTATGGGTATCGGTATGGCGTTATTTCTTCTAATGTTGAGTGGCAGGATGTAGGTTCATTTTTATCGGTTGAGCCGACAATTATAGGTGATGGTCCGATGATTAGAGTTAAGCTGGTGCCGGAGCTTAGTGGTTTTGTTGATGGTAAACGTCGCCGAATAAAGTTTGTACAGGCGGCAACGGAAGTTACTGTTCGTGATGGGCAGAGCGTACAAATTGGAGGAGCAAATAAAAACTCAGAGTTTCTTTCACGATTTCTGATTGGCTTTGATAAGCATGGTAGCAGTTCAAAACTTGATATTGTGCTTACACCGAGAATTATGGGTGATATGACTACCTATAAAAATGATATGATCAATGATAAGGTCAGAAAACCCAAAGGGTGGTAATAATATGTAATATATGAAACTTTATTGGCTCATAGAGCCAGCTTTGCCAAGTTTTGTTTTTAGATTTTTATTGTATTAATGTGGTGATCTTAGGTACTGTGTTGGTGATTGTTTATGCAGATTAATGTGATTTTCAAGGAATACGATGAGCAAACAGGTTTATGGTAAGATTTTAGGTGGGGATGAGGAGAGTGTTAAGCTTTCTTCTGATAAGTTTTTGGCACAGGCGGTGGATTTGGAGATTGCTTCTGATCCGAAAAAGGCTTTTTCTGAGTATCAAACTACATTGGGTGGTCGTGCCTCGGCTTCGGGGCCGGGAACTTTTTCGCGGAAAGAACAGAGTCGGATTGTTTTTGAGCCTTCAGATAAGTTTGGTTGGTGGATTGACCGAAAAGATTTACCTGATTCGCTGAATATCGGGGTTGGGGTCGGTAATGTATGGACTACGGCACGAAATATTGTGTTGCGTAGTGGGTCGCAACATAATTATTTGCGGATGGTGGAACATATCATTGCTCTTAAGGTCGGTATGGGATTGGATAATGTGTTGTTAAGTGTGCGTTCAGGAGATCCTCCTTTGTTTGATCGCAGTAGTATGGATTTGGTTGAAGGTGTAGAGGATGTCGGTATTGTTGAAACTGACAAGAAGGCTGTTTATGTAGGAGTTAAGGAACCGGTTACTATTGTGGGAAATAATGGTAGCTTTCTGACTATTCTGCCGCCTGAAAATGACTCTCGTGAGTTGTATATTGATTGTGCTGTTGATTTCAAGACGGCAATTGGTAAGCAACGCATAAGATTTCCGGTTAATCGTGATACTTTTCGTATTGGTGCTTTTGCTCGTACCAATGCACCTCTTTCTATGATGATCTATTGTAAAACTATTGGACGATTATTTGCTGATACGAGGCGTTTGGGGTATACACGGGAGAATATCCTTATTGCAGGGAAGTGGGGGTATTTTAATAAACCTAGACTTATGCATGAAGGCAAGGCTCTTGAGGCTGTTTGGCATAGAGCGACACTTGATTTGTTGGCTGCGATTGCGTTGATTGATAAGGGGCGGCTTGCCGGAACAATTATCTCTTATAAGGCTGGGCATGCACTGGATGTTGATATGGTTGCGGCGATGTATCGCGAGGACTTGTTGGAGGTTTTGTAATCACCTCTTATCGAATAAAGATTATTAAACAGTTGACTTGAGAGACGATATGGGGGATTATTAGGGCCAATAAAGGAGATAATTATGTCTTATATAGCTGTAAGAGATTTGAAACAGACAAAAGTTCTTTGGAACAGGTTGCGTGATGAACGTGAATTGATTATTACACGTGAGGGCAAACCATGTGCCATTATGGTTGAAGTCAGCCCTGAAAATGTTGAAGATTCTTTGAATGAAATACGTAGGGCGATTTTTTCATCGGCGATTACACGGGCACGGCGTAAAGCAGAACAAATACCTATATCTCCTCAGGAAATAGAGAATGTCATTCAGCAAAGTCGTCGTGAGCGTCAAGTATTGTGAAAGTGGTTATTGATACAAATGTACTTGTTTCGGGAATGATAAGCTCTACGTCTTATCCCGCAAGAATTGTTGATATGGTTCGTACCTCTAGGATTCAGCCGGTTGTAGATGATCGTATATTGGAAGAATATGCCGATGTAATGAGACGTGATTATCTGCAACGTTATTTTTCTATTGGTGAAGCGGAAAATATTATTGATTTTTTGCGATATGGTTCAGTTCATATCGTGGCTGAAATATGCGTGGCAGGCTTGCCTGATTCTGGCGATGTGCCGTTTTTAGAGACTGCGTTGACGGCAGATGTGCCACTTGTTACGGGTAATATGAAACATTTTCCGCCAGCAAAATGTCATAACTGTATTGTGTTGACACCTAGAGAATATATAGAAACTTTTGTGCTGGAATAATTATGAGAATAACAGCAAGTGCAACTGATCATGGGAAGCGGCTTGATGTCTGGCTGCATGAGCAGATACCGGATGTTTCGAGATCACGTATTAAGGGTTTGATCAAGTCGGGGGAGATTTCTGTTGACGGTATGCGACTTACTCCGCATACAAATGTGACGGCGGGGATGGAGGTTGTTGTTGAAATAGAAGAATCTGTTGATGTAGGGCTTGTTGCTGAGGATATACCGCTGGATATCTTATTTGAAGATCATGATATTATTGTAGTTAATAAGCGGGCGGGTATGGTTGTGCATCCGGCACCGGGACATAGTGGCGGGACGTTGGTGAATGCATTGCTTTTTCACTGTGATGATTTGCGTGGTGTGGGTGGAGAATTGCGACCGGGTATTGTGCATCGTTTGGATAAGGATACTAGTGGTGCAATTGTTGTGGCTAAATATCAGCAGGCGTTGGAAAGTTTATCTGCTCAGTTTAAGAATCGTGAAATACGAAAAGAGTATTTGGCAATTGTTTATGGTGTGCCGAAAGAGAGAAAAGGAACGATAGAAACGGTGATTGGGCGTAGTAGTCATGATCGCAAGAAGATGTCGGTTTCTTCTCCGGTAGGGCGTGAGGCTGTATCGCATTATGAGGTGCTGGAAAGTTTTGGTAACTGTAGTTTTGTAAGGGTGAGGATAGAGACGGGGCGGACGCATCAGATTCGTGTTCACATGGCGCATATTGGGCATCCGGTGCTTGGGGACACTGTTTATTGTTCAAAGAAGCGGCAACGGGAATGGATTGATTCTGTTTCTCGGCAGATGTT
>CAMZLY010000002.1 GCA_947311825.1 uncultured bacterium | reverse complement strand
GTCAACATGAGCAATAATAGCTACATTTCTTATTTTATCTGTTTGGTACATTTATGCCTTTTTTTAGTTATCAGTTATCAGCTTTCAGTTGTCAGTTATCAGCTTTCAGTTGTCAGCTTTCAGCTTTCAGTTGTCAGCTTTCAGCTTTCAGTTATCAGTTTTTCAGTTATCAGCCTGCCCGCAGTGCTATAGCGTTGCAGGCGAGTTATCAGAATTCAGTGATTATTTGGTAATGAATATTGACCTGATAAATGCAAACGGCGTATAGTTACAGAATAAGAGGAAAGTGAAAAGGTAAAAAATAGGAATCTTGGACATTTTTACTAATATTTATGTAATTTTTTCAATAGAGGCACTTGTAAAACTATCTGCGGGCACTTTTTGATTTTATGCGGCATATTCCGCTTTTTCGCAATTTTACAGACCCTACGGGTATGCTCCAATTGCTCAAAAGGCAGAATTTGCTCGCTTAAAATACAAAAAATTGCCTCGCACAGTAGTTTTGCAAGCACCTCTAAATTATAGGTTTATGCCACCACTGGGCTTGTTCCAGTGGAGCATTGATTGAAAACCAACATAAGCTTTCGGCATGTCCCCGCCCGCCATTCGTGCCGCTTTGCGGCACGAATGGCGGGCGGGAGTTATGATCTATTTTTTATTAGTAGGAAATCATCGTCCCACTGGGGCAAGCCCAGTGGTGACGTATATAAATATAGTTGAGACGTTGTATATTTATTAATGAATCTTTTTTGATTAAGTTTTAGGCTAAGGATTATATAAAATATGAGTGATTTTTCATTATTAGTGAAACCGTCTTCGGCAGATTGTAATTTGCGGTGTAAGTACTGCTTTTACCTTGGTAAGTGTGATCTTTATCCTGAAAACACACGGCATAGGATGTCTGATGCGGTGTTACGGAAGATTATTAGCTCTTTTCTGGCAACTGATCAAAATGTGTATTCTTTTGGTTGGCAGGGCGGAGAGCCGACTCTTATGGGGTTGGATTTTTTCAAGAAAGTAACTGAATATCAGATGGAATATGGGCGGACGGGGGTAACAGTTGCTAACGGATTACAGACTAATGCGACTTTGCTGGATGATGAATGGGCGGAGCATTTATTTAAATATAAATTTCTGGTGGGGGTAAGTGTTGATGGTCCCGCAGAAATTCATGATAGGTTTCGAGTTACAAATGATGGTAGAGGCTCCCATGTTGATGTTATGAATGGAATATCTGTATTAAGGCGGAATAATGTTGAGTTTAATATATTAACGTTGGTTAGCCAGTCTAACGTTAATAAACCGAGAGATATATTTCGTTATCTATGTGATATGGGAGTAAAGTTTCATCAATATATTGAGTGTGTTGAATTTGATCAGAATGGGAAATTACTACCTTTTGCAATCAATGGAGAAGAGTGGGGAGATTTTCTTTGTGCAATATATGATGAATGGATGCAAAATGATCCACGCAAAGTTTCTGTAAGGTTATTTGATAATATTTTGGCGAAGATGGTTGATAATGCCGAGACAACTTGTACTATTGGCACGGATTGCCGACATTATTTGGTGGTAGAGCATAATGGTGATATTTATCCATGTGATTTTTTTGTAGAGCCGGAGCTTAAGCTAGGAAACATCATGGAGAATACGTGGGATGAAATGCGCAGTTCCAAACTTTATGAGCAATTCGGTAAACGGAAATCGCAATGTAATGAGCAGTGTGGTAAATGTGAATATTTACAGTTCTGTGCCGGATGTTGTCCTAAAAACAGAGAGACACGAGGTGCTGATCCTTCAAGGTTGAGTTTGTTGTGTTCTGGCTGGAAAAAGTTTTATAAACATGCTTTGCCGGGATTAAGCGAGCTTGCTGATGATATTAGGCGAGATCGTAAGATGGCGGCACGAATGCGGAGCGATACGATGCTTGGTGCTCAGAATTTAACAAGAAAAGTTGGACGTAATGATTTATGTCCATGTGGTAGTGGTAAGAAGTATAAAAAATGTTGCGGGCGGTTTGTGTAGTTTTGTGCGTTGCGTGAATTATATTATAAAAATTGATAGCTGGGAATATTTGTTATGAATGGTGCAATATTACTTATTATAGGAATTATATTTTTTGTTTTTGCATATCGGTTTTATGGGCGATATTTGGAGAAATTGTTTGGCGTTGATGCGAATAGAAAGACTCCTGCTCATGAAAATCGGGATGGCGTTGACTATGTACCGACCAAACCGGCGGTGTTATTTGGGCATCATTTTGCTTCAATTGCCGGTGCCGGTCCTATTGTTGGACCTATCTTGGCTGCTTATCTTGGTTGGATGCCGGTTGTTTTGTGGATATTGTTTGGTTGTATTTTTGTTGGTGCGGTACATGATTTCTCTGCTCTATTTATTTCTGTAAGGCATCAGGGACGTTCTATTGGCTCGGTGATAGAGGAGTATTTGGGGTATTCCGGTCGGCAGATATTTCTTATTTTCTGTTGGGCGGCACTTGTTTTGATTATAGCTATTTTTGCTATTTTGGTGGCAAAAACTTTTGTTGCTACGCCGGCAGTTGCGACTGCTTCTTTGCTATTTATTATGATGGCACCGATTTTTGGGTTCCTAGTTTATAAAAAAGGAGTGTCATTAGTTGCCGGAAGTTTTGTTTTTGTGCCGTTGCTTTTCCTCTTTATTTGGCTGGGGACAAAATATCCTTTTGATTTGGTTGAAGTATTGGGTGTTACTGAGCTTGCAGCTAGAAATATATGGATAATTGTATTGATGCTGTATGTGTTTGTTGCTTCTGTTTTACCGGTATGGTTATTGTTGCAGCCACGTGATTATCTTAATTCGTATCTGCTTTACGTCATGATGATTGCCGGGGTTTTGGGTATTTTTGTGGCGGCACCGCATTTCGTTATGCCGGCATTTACCGGTTGGTCGGCGACTACACCTAAGGGTGGTATTGGACATATATTCCCGATTTTGTATGTGACTGTGGCGTGTGGTGCATGTTCCGGCTTTCATGCATTAGTGGCATCTGGCACAACGGCAAAACAGCTTGATAATGAACGGCATATAAAGCCCATTGGTTATGGTGCAATGTTGGTTGAGGGGATTTTGGCATTGGTGGCAATAACTACGGTGGCAGTATTGCCAAAAGCAGATTATCTTGCACTTTTGAGTTCAGAATCACCTATTATGGTATTCGCATCTGGATTGTCTGGGTTTATTGCTAAGGTTGGTTTGCCGGTATTGGTTGGTAAGACTTTTATTGCTTTGACTATTTCTGCATTTATGCTTACAACGCTTGATACAGCGACTCGTCTTGCACGATTTACTTGGCAGGAAATGTTTTTGCCTAAGGATGGCAGTAAGCGTAAAAAGTCGTTTTCTTTATTATCTAATCCGTTTGTGGCAACTACGTTTAGTGTTGTTTTATCAGGATATATGGCATTTAGTGGTAGTGCCATGGAAATATGGCCTGTTTTTGGTGCATCTAACCAAATGTTAGCGGCATTGACTCTATTAGTTGTTACTCTTGTCCTGGTTAAGCGTAAAGTGAATTTCTGGGTGGCTTTTGTGCCGATGCTTTTTATGACTACAATAACTATTTGGGCTTTAGTTAATCTTATAAAGGTCAATTTCAATACCAACTGGGTTCTTTTGGGGGCAACTGCATTTCTATTGATTATGGCGGTTATATTGGCAGCAAAAGCGGTTTGGTCACTAATTCCTAAAAAATATTAAAATTACATTTGTTAATGTTGCAAAAAAATCAGAAATAGCGATAATAACCGGCTTTACATCAATAAATCATATATAAAAGCATAAAGCAGGAGAGAGTCGTGGCCAAAGAATTAGCATTTGTAATAATTAATCCGTATACACTGGCAAAATCAAGAACTGGCGGAGTAATCGCAAGGTGTGTAGGACGAACAGATTTAGATTTGGTTGGTGCACGTATGTTTGCTCCCTCTGAGGAACTCGTAAACGAATATGTTGATCATATAAAGAAGAACGAACAGGATTCTGAAGTAGGGCAGATGGTTGCCGATTATGTTAGTCGGTATTATCGCCCTGATGCAGTTACGGGCAAATCAAAACGTGTTATGTTACTGTTGTTTGAGGGAGAAAATGCCGTTAATAAGATTTGGCATATTGCTGGTAGCTCTACCAAAAACATGTATAGTGGTCTGACAATTAGAGATACTTATGGCGACTATATCTTAAATGATGATGGATCTGTTCAATATTATGAACCAGCAGTATTAGTTGCACCTACGGTTAAGCGAGCAGAGGCAACTCTAAGGATCTGGAATAAATATTCCGAAGAGTGTGGTGGTATTGTTGATTCAGGTATTGATCAGGATAATGACACCGACATAGAGACAACTTTGGTTATGCTTAAGCCGGATAATTTCCGGTTCCCGAGTTTACGAGCAGGAAATATTATTGATATTTTATCCCGTTCAGGGTTGCGTATTGTTGGGGTCAAGAAATTTGCCATGACTGTTCCGCAAGCAGAAGAGTTTTATGGTCCAGTTGTGGATGCTCTTACTGGTAAGTTCGAAATGATAGGTGCGGGGGGGGCGGCAAAAGCACTCACCAGAGAGTTTGGGTTTGAAGTTACCAAAGATGATACAAAAGAGCTTTGCCGTAAGTTGGGACGCAAATTTGCAGAGGCTCAATTTTCAAGTATCGTTAAATTTATCACCGGACTCACTCCAGAGGAATATAAAGCTAAAGTTGCAGATGCATCGGCAAATGGTGAAGAACATAAATTTGAAGGATGTTTAGCATTAGTTTATGAGGGGGAAAATGCTATTCAAATAATTAGAGATATTTTAGGTCCCACAGACCCAAGTAAAGCTGCGCCTGGCTCGGTTCGCAAGGAATTTGGTAGCGATATTATGGTGAATGCGGCACATGCATCAGATTCAACCGAAAATGCACAGCGTGAAATGAAGATAATTGATATTGAAGGTGATTCTTTTATTATAGATGTTGTAAAAAAATATTATGGATAAATGCTTTGCAGTTATCAGTTATCAGTTATCAGTTATTAGTTATTAGTTATTAGTGAAGAGGAAAAAATATGTCAAGACTTGCGATAAATAAAAGAATAGCATCGATACCTCCTTCGGTGACTTTGGGTGTTACCAGTAAAGCTAAGGCCATGATTGCGGCAGGAGAGACTGTTTATAGTTTTGCCGCCGGAGAGCCGGATTTTGATACGCCGGAACATATTAAAGTTGCCGCTGTACAAGCGTTGACTGATGGACAGACTAAATATGCTCCAGTTACCGGCTTACCAGCATTGCGTTCAGTTATCTCAAATAAGCTTAAAGCAGAAAATGGGCTGGATTACGCCCCCGAGCAGGTTGTGGTAAGTTGTGGTGCTAAGCATTCACTTTTTAACATTATCATGGCTTTATGCGATGAAGGTGAGGAAGTGATTGTCCCAACACCATATTGGTTGAGCTATACAGAAATGATTCGTGTTTCTGGTGCTAGCCCTGTATTGGTTAGAGCCAAGCAAGAAAACGATTTTAAGATGACACCTGAAGAATTTGAGGCGGCAATAACACCAAACACAAAAGCCATCATATTTAACAGTCCATCAAATCCGATTGGGATTGTTTATACTAGAAGTGAGATTGAAAAGATTGTAGAAGTTGCTCTTCGGCATGGTGTTTATATTATTGCAGATGAAATTTATGAAAAACTTCTTTATGATGGAGCAGAGCATGTCAGCCCAGGAAGCTTATCAGCCGAGGCACAAGAAATGGTGATAACAGTTAACGGATTTAGTAAAGCATATTCAATGACCGGCTGGCGACTTGGCTATTTTGCCGGACCGCAGAAACTTGTTAAGGCAGTTACTGCATTGCAAGGGCACAGCACATCATCACCAACAACATTTGCACAGTATGGTGCGGTTGCCGCACTTGAAGGTCCGCAAGATTGTCTAAAGGAGATGGGTATTGCTTTTGCAGAACGTCGTAATTACATTTATAATCGTGTTTCTGCAATTGACGGTGTAACTTGCGTTAAGCCAGGTGGTGCATTTTATGTTCTGCCGGATATTTCTAGCTTTGGCTTAGATTCAGTATCCTTTGCTGAACAGTTATTAGCCGCAGAAGGTGTTGCAGTTGTACCTGGAGCACCATTTGGTGTTGATAGCAATGTGCGTCTTTCCTACGCATGTAGCATGGAAAACATCGAAAAAGGACTTGATGGTTTAGAAAGCTTTATAAAAAATCTTTAGAAAGCAGAAAACCATTGACATGATAGGTGTGTTTGTTTAACAATGCATGCTTCTATTCACAATATTGGGCGAGTGGTGAAATTGGCAGACACGCTAGATTTAGGATCTAGTGCTTCACGGCTTGCGGGTTCGAGTCCCGCCTCGCCCACCATTTTAAACCGCAGCGAAGCGACGGACGAAGCCTATCACAGCGTGTTGTAAAGAACCGATATCGGCGTGTATGCTAGGCTTATTTCTTAGAACTTTTACATCTTCTTTTACAGCATTCTTTCTTTCTATTTTTTGTTATTAGAATGTAATAGAGATGCAACATGATAACATAATGCTTATTTCCGGTTTCTAGGGCCCTGGGGACCTGTCAATTGTCGAATCTAGGTGAATGGAGAACTCTCTTTAAGGCGAGATTCCCTGCGGGAAGGTTTGGGTCATAGAGTCAACGCTACATTGTAAAACTTTTTGGTAATAACTCACCAAGTGATAACTTTTCTGTGATTTCGTGATTTTGGTTAGCAACTATGTAAATATTGAAATCAAGTGGGCAAAATTCTGATAATACCTGTCGGCACGCTCCGCACGGGTAGGGTAGTTTATCGCTATCTGCGACAATTAAAATTTCAGTAAAATCCTTGATGCCGGTGGCTATTGCGGCGAATACGGCATTTCTTTCGGCACATATTGTTAATCCGTAAGATGCGTTTTCGACATTGCAGCCAGTGAATATTTGACCGTCTGTGGAGCGTAATGCGGCACCTACTTTGAAGTTGGAGTATGGTGAGTGAGCGTTATTCATTACCGCTTGGGCTGGTTTTAACAGTTCTACTGGAGGTGTCATTTTATTGTTTTTCCTATTAGAGTCGGTGTTGTAGGTTTTTCTTCTGAGATAATTATTCCGGTGTCTAGTTCTTTTATTGCCATTTCAAGTTTTTGTTGATTATTGGCGTGTATAGTCATTATGGTGTCTCCATGCGTTACGGTATCACCAATTTTATGGATATCGGATATTCCGACTGCATAATCTATTTTATCTGTTACCGCTCTACGTCCAGCATCTAGCTCTAGGCATGCACGGCCAACTTTTTCGGCACTTATTTGGGATATATATCCGGTTTGTGTAGCAAGATATTTATGAGTGATATTTGCTTTAGGTAATAATTGCGGATTGTTTATTACTTTAGTGTCGCCGCCATGCATCTCTATCATTTGCAAGAATTTTTCAAATGCTCTGCCGCTATCTAGGTGATCTTGCAGGATTGTGATAGCTTCATTTAAGTTATCTGCTTTTTCTGCTAATAACAGCATTTGTGCGGAAAGAGTTAGTGTTACCTCTATTAGGTCAGGTGCACCATTGCCTTGTAGTGCTTCAATTGTTTCGACAACTTCTAGTGCGTTTCCGGCTGTACGACCTAATGGTTGGTTCATGTCGGTTAAAACTGCCGTCATGCCTTTGCCCATATTTTTGCCGATTCCAACCATGGTTTTTGCTAATGCTTCGGCATCTTCTTGTGTCTGCATGAATGCACCGTTGCCATGTTTGATATCCAGTACCAGTCCGTTCATGCCTTCGGCAAGTTTTTTTGACATAATACTGGCGGAGATAAGCGGAATAGATGGAACTGTGCCGGTTACATCTCGTAGTGCGTACAGTTTTTTGTCAGCAGGAGCAAGGTCAAGTGTTTGTCCAATAATAGAACAGCCGCATTTATCGACAACTTTAAGAAATTCTGGTATTGAGAGGTCTGTGCGGTAACCGCTGATAGATTCCATCTTATCAAGTGTGCCGCCAGTGATGCCTAGTCCGCGGCCGGAAATCATTGGTATTGCGATGCCACAACATGCGACAAGCGGTGCGAGGATTAGTGATACTTTATCGCCAATCCCACCGGTAGAGTGTTTGTCGGCTTTGTAGCGACCGATGCTGGATGTATCGACAATAGAGCCTGAGTTCATCATTGCATCTGTAAGTGCTGATATTTCTGGCAGTTCCATGCCTTTAAAGTATATAGCCATGGCAAGTGCTGCCATTTGGTAGTCTGGAATAGAGCCATCTGTATAGCCTTTAATCCAGAACTTTATCTCTTCATCGGATAGTGCGTGACCATCTCGCTTTTTTTCAATAATCCATTGTGGTATCATGTTGGTAGAATATGTTTTTTGCTTGAATGTGTCAAGTCGGAGAATGTGGAGGATTTTTTAATGCTTTAACAGTTTTTTTATTTTTTTTGTAAATTAGTAATATTTTTCTTGCTCCGCCGGTAGTGGTTATGCCAATATTCCCATTTCTTGTTGAAAAGTACCGACAATATTTATGTGGCGGGGTACTCAAGTGGACAACGAGGGCAGACTGTAAATCTGCTGGCTACGCCTTCCAAGGTTCGAATCCTTGCCCCGCCACCATTTTTTATAGGTAGTAAAAAGAGGTAAATGGATTTATGAAAACAGGTATTCATCCAGAATATAGCGAAGCCACAATAACATGTGCTTGCGGTAATGTAATTGAAACAAAGTCAACAGTTAAGGACATGCATATTAATACATGTTCATCTTGTCATCCTTTTTATACGGGACAAGCCACCTTCATTGATACAGAAGGACGCGTTGAACGGTTTAAGAAGCGTTACGCTAACGTTGGTAAATAGCTTTATGCAATTAATGGTCAGATTGATAACTGTAAAAGATATCAATCTGACCTATTTTTTTGTTGTGGATTCGATGTAGATGATGGAGAACTCGCCTGAAGGCGAGCTTCCATGCGGGAAGTATTGGCTCATAGAGTCAACGCTACAAAGGATTGATCAGGGATGGGTAACGCTGTAAAAGACGGGCGAGTGCCTTTAAGATAGGATTTAACAGTGATAATTTATGATTGATGAAGCTTATATAAAAAAGATTTTAGGTCGCATCCCGGAAATAGAAACGGAGCTTTCTGATCCTGCAACGGCAACTAAACAAAAGCTATACCAAAAACTGGTTCGCGAACATGCGATGCTTTCTAAATTAGGCAAACTTGCATCTGATTATTTTGGCACTGTCAGTGGTATTAGAGATAATCGTGAACTTATTGATTCTGACGATATTGACCCTGAATTGAAGGAAATGGCAGAAGCTGAACTTGAGGAGCTTGAAGAGGTCTTACCGCAGGTTGAGAAGAAATTAAAGATGGGGCTGCTTCCACCTGATCCTAATGATAACTGTAATGCGATTATAGAAATTAGGGCTGGAACCGGAGGAGATGAAGCGTCTCTATTTGCTGGTGATCTTTTCCGCATGTATAGTCGATATGCAGAAGAGCATAATTTAAAGATTGTATTACTTGATGTAAGTAGCAATGAAATCGGTGGTTATAAAGAGGTTGTATTTCAAGTTGAAGGTGAAAATGCTTACGGTATTCTGAAGTATGAGGGTGGTGGGCAACGAGTGCAGCGAGTTCCGACAACCGAATCTCAGGGAAGAGTCCACACTTCAGCTGCTACAGTGGCTGTTTTTCCTGATGCGGGAGAAGAAGAAGCGTTTGAAATTGATCCTGCCGATGTTCGTGTTGATCTTTATAGGGCTTCCGGTCCGGGGGGGCAGTGTGTTAATACTACTGATTCTGCTGTGCGTCTGACGCATTTACCGACTGGTATTGTGGTGCAGTGTCAGAATGAAAAGTCTCAACATAAAAATAAAGCAAAAGCTATGTCTGTTTTGAAATCACGTATCCTCGATAAAATGCGGCAAGATGAGCAGGAGAAAATGGGCGATGTACGTCGTAATATGATTGGCTCTGGCGATCGTAGTGAGCGAGTTCGCACGTATAATTTTCCGCAAAATAGACTGACCGATCATAGAATTAATCTTACTTTATATAGCTTAGACCGCGTGATGGAAGGTGATCTGGATCAGTTGCTGACAGCTTTGCGTGAACATGATACTGAGTTACGATTAAAGGCTGAACTGGATAGTATGGCGGGGTAGGCGGATTTAGCGAAAGGGCGAAAGGGCGGAAGGGCGGAAGGGCGAAAGGGCGGAAGGGCGAAAGGGCGGAAGGGCGGAAGGGC
>CAMZLY010000001.1 GCA_947311825.1 uncultured bacterium | reverse complement strand
TAATCAAGGGCGTGGCAAGGGGCGTACGGTAATGAATATAAGCGGATTACGCAACCCGTGGGATGTGGCAGTCTCGCAGGATCGTATATACATTTCTGATCCTGCATTCAGCAATCAGATCTGGTGTTATAATCGCTCGGAGTTTCGCCTTGTTAAAAAGATTGGCAAATATGGCGGACGCCAATGGGGCGGGAAATATACCGGCAGCGGACTTCTGAACCCTGTTGGTATGGCCTTAGATAAATCGGGAAAACTATTGATTGCACAGCATTCTATACCAAAAGTATTTCAGAGTTATTCTATTGAAAATGACTCTTATATGCTTGATCAAGAATGGTTTGGAGCGTGTGCATATTCACCCTCGGCATGGCCGGACAGTGACAATCCTTTGAAGGTATATGTTAGCGAACGCAAGGGGTTCATATCCGGTACGCTTAAAGGTGATGGAAGTAATGCGTCGCTTGATGCGTACTGGAGTTTTGGCGACATGGGGTATCCTGAAGAATTTGATGAGTTCGGCAATACCATGCAAATTCCTACTGTTGTACGGTTGGTAAACGGTAAAAAATATATCTATACCGACAGTGCTGATAATCCTACCCGAGCACGAGGAATTTTGCGTTTAGATGGTTTTAAGATGACTCCTGTAGGGTATGTGCGTGATTTGGGTAGCCCACTTCCGGGTGGGGATGCCAAATTCGGAATTGAATTATGGTCTGATTTAAATCATGACGGAAAACCTTCTGATGATGAAAAAAAAGTTTGTTACGAGCTGGGGGGGATAAAGCTAACCAATCCTAAATTCATACATAATGATAGTGGTTTCAGCCATGTGTTGGGCAGTATGTGGATGGCAAATGACGGTAGCATTTACCTTGTTAATTATTTTAATAGAATATTTAGAATACCTGTTGATAATATTGATAGTGAAGGCGTTATAACATGGTCGCCTGAAAAGGCTACGGTGGTTGCCGATGGAGTTATTCCGGGTGTAAAACGATGCGAAACAAGTTATCGTTTTGGTATTCTTGGCGTTCGTGTCGATGATGAGGGTAATGTATATACAGTATTTGCCGGTAATACCGATTATGATAATCCTGACTTAACAAAACGGATGAATGCGGGATTGGGGCATACCGGAAATATGAATATGCTTAAATTGACAAAATTTAATTCCAAAGGTAAACGGGAATGGATGGTTGGGCGTAAAGCGACCGGTGTAGCAAAACCGGGAGAGCTTTATAATCATTGGTGCATGGCAGGATTGGTTGGCAAGGGGTATTCTGCGGCTGCGTCCGAATGGACTCCGGTGGCAGTATATTCACCGGATGGATTTTTTGTTGATACATTACTGGGCGATCCGAATAGTTCTTCGCTTCTGGATGCGTATAATATTGGCGGCGGAGAAACCTTTGCCGGACGTATGCAGTGGTTCCCGAAGCGTGGCGAATGCTACTTATACACCGGTTCTACAGCAGGCTTAGTTTATAAAGTTAATGGCTTTACCCATGATGGCGTGGTTAAAGATGAAATGCGTTTTTCCGGTACTGTAGAGCTGAAAAAATATAGTAAGTCGGTTATGTCCATCAAGCGTGATGATAACAAACCAATGATAATTGCAAAACTAGAGAAAGCTCTTGGTTCTGTAGAATGGAATAAAGATGCACGTAAAATTTATGATGCAAACGGAGAAGTTGTGGCAGAAGTTGGTATGAGGTATGATACAGAAAATCTATATGTGCATTTTTCGGTTAATGATGTAACACCACTGGATAATAGATCTGACAGTCTAGCGATGGCGTTTAAAGGTGGCGATTGCGTCGGGATTTATTTAGGTCGAGCGGATAAGAATTCCAAAACTCAAAAAGGTGATATTCGTATATTGGCAACCAAATTAAAAGGTAAGCCTGTGGTTATTGGAATGATTCCGGAAAGCAAGAAACTCAAAAATCCTCAGACTTATTATACTCCCGCAGGCGGTAGGCAGTTCTTTGATTTTGTTGGTGTTTTGGAAAGTGCAAACGTTTCATTCAAAATAAAAAATGAGGGCTATGATGCCTTACTAACAATACCCAAGAACATATTTGAAGGCTTAAGTATTGAGAGTGGCGAAAGCTTGGCATTTGACGCGGAAGTACTGCTTTCCGGTATGGGACAGCGCGGGTTTCAAGTGATATCACGCAATCATCTTTATACGCCATCAACGGCAGGACAGGCAACAATGGTTGATGATGTGCCGTCAGAGGCACGCCTTTATCCCGAATATTGGAAAAAAATAAAATTTGAATAAAAAGAGGCATTTGCAAAAGAAAGAGAAAAGCTTGAATCTGAGAAGAATATTTACGAGGGGGCTATACTCACTTTTAACGGAGTCGAAGGATATGATGTTTATAATTCGTCTATTCCGTTTATCTGGAATGAAAGGCAATATATCTATGGGCGGGTTGAACGACTGTCAAGTCGGCAGAATAGTCATCGACAATCCTTTTAAAGGGCATGGAAATATTCAGAATATTAGTATATTGGATGAAAAGTGAGGAAAGACACATGAATATCACTTAGGTCATATTGACGGATATTTGCTGACAAGCTGGACCATTCATCTGTTCCCGTATGAAATGCAATTTATGCAGATATCAGCACCAACGAATCGCATTTTCTTCGCATTGATTAGACAACACTAGTCTTAAAAATAGTCTTACCTGTATAGGTATTGCTGGTGCAGAATTCAGAATTCAGTAGTCAGAAATCAGTATTAAAAAAACTTTTTTGTCGCATTGTCTTTTTTTGCGCTATTATGCTAAGCTAAATAGCTTAGTTAGGAGAAAATATGCAATACAATGCAAATAACTTCATTAATGTTCTAAAGTATAGATAGAATTCAATTATAATTTCCGTATTTAAATCACCAACAATATTTTACTAGTCAATAGCTATTATTAAATGATATTGTTCAAGATGAATAAGTGTAAGGGACAGAACCGTGCGTAAAGAATTAAATACGAGCAAGAGTACATTTAAGGATATAATTAAATATAACTTAATGTATGTTGACAAAACTAAAGAGATATATGATCTCGTCTGCAAGGTAGACGGTCAGTTCTTTT